>JBGPBV010000097.1:0-25805 GCA_041481445.1 Vicinamibacteria bacterium | reverse complement strand
TGGTCGTGCCCGGACCGCTGGGCGCCGGCACCGTCGACGTGTCCACCGCCGCCGTGCTCACCCTGGCCGGCGCCCAGCCCAGCGCGCTCGCCTTCGCGGACGTTGCCGGCGACCCCCGGCCCGACCTCATCGTCGGCAGCAAGGACACGCGCCAGGTCTTCGTCATCGCCGGCGGCGTCAGCGCCATCGGGGTGCAGCCGGCACTGGACCTGGCCACGACCATCGTCAAGGGCCTCTCGATAAGCAATTTCGGTTGGGACGTGGCCGCGGGCGACCTCGACCACGACTTCCGGGCCGACATCGTCGTGGGCTCCCGCGGCGTTCAGGTGCCGAGCCATCCCGCAGGCTACCAGGACGCGGGCACCACCTACGTCGTCTACAGCAAGAGCAACGATGCGATATTCGCGAACGGCTTCGAGCTCGGAAACCTGGCCGCCTGGTCGGCGGCCCAGACCGACGGCGGGGACCTCAGCGCGGACGCGGCGGCCGGCCTGGCCTCCTCGTCCGTGGGCCTCAAAGCCGTGGTGAACGATACCGCGGGCCTCTACGTCGAGGACGACACGCCGCAAGACGAGCGCAGGTACCGGGCGCGTTTCTACTTCGATCCGAACGGCTTCGATCCCGGTGAGGGGTCGGCCCACTTCCGCACGCGCCTCTTCATCGCATTCGAGGAGAACCCCACGCGCCGCCTGCTGGCGCTCGTGCTGAGACGCCAGGGCGGGCAGTACAGCCTGAGGGCCCGCGCTCGACAGGACGACAACAGCCAGGTGGATACCGCCTTCTTCGGCCTCACCGATGCCCCGCATGCCGTCGAGGTCGATTGGCAGCGTTCGAGCACCCCGGGGGCCAACGACGGGTCACTGAGACTCTGGATCGACGGCACGCCCGTGGCCACCGTGGCCGGCCTCGACAACAACCGCAGCTCGGTCGACTTCGTGCGCATGGGAGCCCTGAACGTGAAACCCGGCGCCAATGGCACGATGTACTGGGATGAGTTCGTGTCCCGCCGCGAGAGCTACATCGGCCCTTGAGGCGCTATCGGATCGCGTTTCCCCGGGTCGTGTTTCCCGTGGCCGGTCCGCGGAAGTGCAGCGGGTCCCGGAGGTTCTGCAGCTCCCGGTAGTAGTAGAGGGCGGTCGGCCGCCTTCCCTTGAACCGCAGCCTCTTCAAGAACTCGATCTCCTCCGGTGACGCGCCGGCGCTGAGGGAACGGTCGCGAAGGAACTGCTTGAGCCCGGGCTCCTCCTCGTACGGCTCGTCCGCCGCCTTCTCGACGAACTCGAACCTCTTCGCGGAGCCCGGAGCCAGCCGCCGGTTCAGCACGATCTCCATGCCGAAGCTCGCGAGGTCGATGTCCCAGGACTCGATGAGGGGGTCCAGGAAGGCAGCGCCGTTCTCCGCGGACAGGTTGAAGATGTCCGTGTCCAGGAACTCGAGGGCGGCCACGCGCATGTCCTCGTAGCTGCGGCGGCTGATCCGGGCCACCAGGCGGAGCCAGTTCTCGCTCTCGAGCTCCTCCTGGGCGACCCTCTTGGCCACGTCCAGCAGCTTCTGCGTGACCAGGCGCTCGAGCTCGCCGAAGGGCTGCTTCTCGAAGATCGCGCGGATCTGGGGCTCGCTGGCCGGCGAGCACTTGAGAAGGATCAGCTCGCGCACCTCTTTGTGCAGGGGCGCCGGCGGCTCGACCAGGCTCTTCTTGATGTGGTCCTTGCGCTGGAGGGCGGCCAGGTTCGACAGCTTCCCGGGGGGGAGCCTCAGCAGCCGCGACATCTTCTCGTAGACGTCGGTTCGCTCCGGCGCCGGCGGCATCTTCTTCCGGGTCAGGAGCTGCGAGATGTACGACTCGGTGACCTCGGCCGCCTCCGCGAGGTCCTTCTGGTCGAGCCGCAGCTCGGCCAGCCGTTGTTGGATGAGGAGAGGGACATCCATGGTGTTAACCGATTGTAATTAACTCAGACGCCATTAGGCAAGATGGGACTTGACACCTGTGGTGAAGTTCACTAACATAGTGAACTGTCCGTGGGCGTCATTCAGATCATCTTAAGTTACGGTGGTTATCTGGACCATGCTTCCGGTCACCGACCGACAAGGAGGTCCACATGTTCGCACGCAAAGTCTCCATGAACCTGAAGCCCAACAGCGCCGCCGAGCTCACCCGGCGGACCGAGAAGGAAATCATTCCCCTGCTCCGCAAGCAGAAGGGGTTCCAGGACGAGATCAACTTCATCACCACCGGTGGCAAGGAAGCCTTCGCCATCAGCCTTTGGGACCGGACGGAGGACGCGGATGCCTACAACCGCTCGACCTATCCGGAAGTGGTGAAGCTCCTGAGCACGGTCGTCGAGGGAACTCCGCGGGTCGAGACCTACGAGGTCTCCAACTCGACGTTCCACAAGCTCCCTTCCCCCGTCGCCGTCCCTGCCGCCGCCGTCCGTTAGGTTCCCTCCGTACGGGGGGACGGATCCGTCCGCTCCCCCCGCGTCGTGGGCCGCCGTCATACGATCGAAGGAGTAGAGATCAATGAAGAGAGTCCAACCGCTGCACGACCGGCTGGTCGTCCGCCGCATCGAGGAGAAGGAGACCGCGAGGGGAGGGATCATCATCCCCGACACGGCCAAGGAGAAGCCGCAGGAGGGCGAGGTGCTCGCCGTCGGCAGCGGCAAGATCCTCGACAACGGCACCAAGCTCGTCCTCGACGTGAAGGTGGGCGACAAGATCCTGTTCGGGAAGTACTCGGGCACGGACGTCACCGTCGACGGTGACGACGTCCTGATCCTCCGCGAGGACGAGGTCCTGGCCGTACTGGCCTAGCCGGAGCCCGTTCGCGCATCCCGTCGATTCATTTCCGCAACTCATTTAGGAGACGCACTCATGGCAAAGCAGATCACGTACGGCGACGAGTCCCGGCAGTTCATCCTGCGTGGCGTCAACCGCCTGGCCGACGCCGTCCGCGTCACGCTGGGCCCCCGGGGACGCAACGTCGTCCTCGACAAGAAGTACGGCGCGCCCCTGATCACCAAGGACGGGGTGACGGTGGCCAAGGAGATCGACCTCAAGGAGCCGCTCGAGAACATGGGCGCGCAGATGGTGAAGGAGGTCGCGAGCAAGACCTCCGACGTGGCCGGCGACGGCACCACCACCGCGACCGTGCTCGCGCAGGCCATCTACCGCGAGGGCAGCAAGAACGTCACCGCGGGCGCGAACCCCATGGCCCTCAAGCGCGGCATCGACAAGGCGGTGACGGCGGTGTCGGAGGAGCTCAAGAAGCTCAGCAAGCCGGTCAAGGGCCGCATGATCGCCCAGGTGGGCTCCATCTCCGCCAACAACGACGAGGCCATCGGCACGATCATCGCGGACGCGATGGAGAAGGTCGGCAAGGACGGCGTCATCACCGTCGAGGAAGCCAAGTCGATGGAGACCTCCCTGGAGGTGGTCGAGGGCATGCAGCTCGACCGCGGGTACCTGTCTCCCTACTTCGTGACCGACCCCGAGCGGATGGAGGTCGTGCTCGAGAACGCCCTCGTGCTCATCCACGAGAAGAAGGTCTCGAACATGAAGGACCTCCTGCCCCTGCTCGAGCAGGTGGCCAAGCTGGCCCAGCCCCTGCTCATCATCGCGGAGGACCTCGAGGGGGACGCCCTGGCCACCCTCGTCGTCAACAAGCTGCGCGGCACCCTCCAGGTGGCGGCGGTCAAGGCGCCCGGCTACGGCGACCGGCGCAAGGAGATGCTGCAGGACCTGGCCGTCCTGACCGGGGGCAAGGCCGTGACCGAGGACCTCGGGATCAAGCTCGAGAACATCAAGATCGAGGACCTCGGACGGGCCAAGAAGATCACCATCGACAAGGAGCACACGACGATCGTCGAGGGGGCGGGGAAGAAGAAGGACATCGAAGGCCGGGTCAAGCAGCTCCGCAACCAGGTCGAGGAGACGACGTCGGACTACGACAAGGAGAAGCTGCAGGAGCGGCTGGCCAAGCTCGTGGGCGGCGTCGCCATCATCAAGGTGGGAGCGGCCACGGAGACGGAGATGAAGGAGAAGAAGGCGCGGGTCGAGGACGCCATGCACGCGACCAAGGCCGCGGTCGAGGAGGGCATCGTGCCCGGGGGCGGAGTGGCCCTGGTGCGCTGCACCAAGGCCCTCGAGGGCATCCGCGTGGACGGTGACGAGGCGGTCGGGGTCGCCATCATCCGGCGCGCCCTGGAAGAGCCGCTGCGCCAGATCGCGGCCAACGCCGGCCACGAAGGCGCGGTGGTGGTGGCCAAGGTCCGCGACTTGAAGGCGGACGAGGGCTTCAACGCCCTCACCGAGAAGTTCGAGAACCTGGTGGAGGCGGGCGTCATCGATCCCACCAAGGTCGTGCGCTCCGCGCTGCAGAACGCGGCGTCGATCGCCGCCCTCCTCCTCACCACGGAGGCGACGGTCTGCGAGATCGTCGAGGAGAAGAACGCCGCCGAGACGGGGATGCCGCACGGCGGCGGCGGGATGTACTGACGTCGAGCCCTCATCGATCGAGTCCGCAGTGGGGTCGAAGGGCAGCCAAGGGGGCTGCCCTTCGTTTTTCGACAGGGGGCCAGCGATGACACAGGCAGTGATGGCGCGCAAGCCGCGGGTCCGGTCCCCGGAGCGCGCGAAGACGGACGACAGCCTCCGCCTCGAGCGGAAGAAGCTCGACGACACCCGGAACTCCGACCGTGCCTCCGCCGAGCGCGACGCCGACGGCGTGGTCGACCACGCGCGGGCGGTGGCGGACGCCGTCTTGAGCGCGGCGCGCGTCAAGGCGGACGAGGCGGCGTTCGGGCCGCGGCCGCCCGCGGAAGCGGGCGCGGTGATGGGGGAGAGGGCCAAGGCCGACCGCGCCGTCCGCGGGGAGCGGGCCAGCGCGGACATCACCCTCCGCAGCGACCGCAAGGACCAGGCGGACGCGCTGGCCGCCCTGCTCGTGCACGAGCGGGCGCTCACGGACGCGTTCCTCCTGACCGAGCGCGCGCGCTCCGACGACGCCGTCGCCAACCGCGACGACTTCCTGGGCATGGTCGCCCACGACGTGCGCAACCTCCTCAACGGAGTCGTCCTGAGCCTGGAGCTGCTGTGGCCGGGCTCCGGCGAGCCGGACCCGCAGGCCCTGGCCGCCGCCGACCGCATCCGGCGCTACGTCGCGCGGATGAATCGGCTCATCGGGGACCTCCTCGACGTCACCAGCATCGACTCCGGGAAGCTGGCGATGGCGCCCACCCGCGGTGACGCCGCCGCCCTGGTGGCGGAGGCCACGGAGACGTTCCAGCCCGCCGCGGTCGAGAAGGGGGTCTCCCTGCAGGCCGTCCCCACCGGACCCCTGCTCGCTGACTTCGATCACGGACGGATGCTCCAGGTCTTTGCGAACCTCATCGCCAACGCGATCAAGTTCACGCCTGCGGGAGGCCGGATCGTCGTCCGCGTGGAAGCGGCCCGAGGGATGCTGCGCTTCTGCATCAGCGACACCGGGGCGGGGATCCCGGCCCCGATGCTGGACGCGATCTTCGAGCGGTTCTGGCAGGTGGGTGACAACGACCAGAGAGGCCAGGGTCTCGGGCTCTACATCTCGAAGTGCATCGTCGAAGCGCACGGTGGCCGGATCTGGGCCGAGAGCAGGGCCGGAAAGGGCAGCCGGCTGTACTTCACGCTCCCCCTACCCGGCTCCCGCCGCCGCGGGAGCCTGAAGACGGGCGCGACCCGGGACAAGGCGCGGCCGGCACGCCGGGGCAAGGGAAGAGCCGAACGCCGAAAGTCACCCGCCTCCCCGAGATAGGCCGCGCCCGTGAGTGACAATCGAGTGGTGGAGGACGACAACCGCGCCACCCCCTGGCCGGGATCCGTCCCGCGCCAGCGGCGGCGGTGGGCCTGGAAAGCCGGCCAGCCCCGGGAGAGGCGCCGCACGCGCTGGACGGAATTCCGCGGAGCCTATCCGCGCATCGTCACCGCCATGTCCCTCGGCATGGCGGTGCTGCTCCTCCTGGACACGGTCCTGCTCGTCAAGCGCCATCGGTACCGCGAGGAGGACGAGGCGGCGCGCCGGCTCATGACGGGGATGGAGAAGCAGCAGGCGGATGCCCTGGTCACGGGAGAGGGCGGGCGCGCCGCGCTCACCATGGCCCTGGTGCGCGGCCAGTCGATCAAGGACCGGCGGTTGAACCTCTCCATCGCGCTCGACGAGGGGACGATGGACCTGCAGCAGGAGGGGGCGCAGCTCCGCGAGATGCGCGTGCGGATCGGCCCCGAGCAGATCGTCGGGCCGCCCCCGGGCGAGCGCAAGGTGACGCCTCCGCTCGGCCAGCGTCGCGTGGCGCGAGTGGTGGACGAGTCGTTCGTGTGGGAGGTGCCGGAGTGGGTGTACACCCAGCGCGGCCAGCCCGTCCCTCCGGACCGCAACCTGCGCGGCGCGCTGGGCGAGGTCGCGGTGATCCTGGACGACGGCACCTGCCTGTACTCGCTCCCCGGCGCCGGTCCCCTCGCCGATCCGGCCTACGTCCTGCCCGGAGGCGTGCGGGCGGAGGCGGCGGACCTCCGCGCCATCCGGGTGAACCTGGAGCCCGGCGTCCCCGTGTACTTCCACTGATGGCCGCCGCCATCGCCACTCCGCTGACCCACCGCGTGGCCCGGTTCTTCGGCCACGGAGGCGGCGTCGCCTACTACCTGATCGGCGGGATGCTGGCCCTGACCGCAGTGAGCTCCGCGCTCGCCGCCCACGTCTTCGGCCTCAAGCTCCGGCGGGACGTCGCGCGGCTGGTCCTCGAAGACGAGCGCGACGTGATGGGGGCCCTGCAGTGGGGTCTGGCCGCCACCGACCAGGCCACCCTTCAGGCGCAACGCGGGGCCGTCCCCCTGGACCAACCCTACGTGGTGGTGAGCACCGGCGAGAGGCGCCTCTGGTACAAGAAGGGCGACGAGGTGCTCTTCACCGCCCCCGTGGCCACCGGCAGCGGGAAGTCGCTGGTCAAGGAGGGCGGGGGCGACGTGTGGCTCTTCGAGACCCCCCGCGGCCGCCTGTCCGTGATCAGCAAGGAGGAGAACCCGGTGTGGTCGCCGCCGGACTGGCACTACGTCGAGCAGGCGCGGAAGCGCAAGGCCGGCCTCGTCCGGCTGGAGCGCGGTGAGTCGATCCCCACCGCCGACGGGTCCGTGATCACGGTCGCGGGCGACCAGGTCGTGAGGAGGAGCCCGAGCGGAGAGGAGACCCCGCTCACCGCCACCGACGGCCACGAGATCGTCGTCGACGGCCGGCTCGTGGTGCCCCCCCTGGGCACGTCGCAGCGCCGCTACCAGGGCATCCTGGGGAAGTACCGCCTCAACCTCGGGAACGGATACGCGCTCCATGGCACGAACGACCCGGCCTCCATCGGCCAGGCGGTGAGCCACGGGTGCGTGCGCCTGCGCGACGAAGACATCGCCGCGCTGTACGAGAGGGTGACCGTCGGGACACCGGTCTACATCTATTGACCCCCGAAACCACCTCCGCCGTCGACACTCATGCCGGCCCCTGAGCGGCGGTGGTCCGGCGCCTTCCGGACCTGCCCTGCCTGCGGCCGGCGCAACTTCGTCGGCCGCGCCGCCTGCACGGCCTGCGGCGCGGGGCTCCGCCTGCCCGTGCCGCCCACGTCGGCGGCGCCGGCCTCCTTCATCGGCCACCGCTCGACCGATCGGTTCCAGGGTCGGGTCGTGATGGTGGTGGGCGGGGCCGTCGCGCTCGTCGCGGTGGCGGCGGGTCTCCTCGTCTCTCGATCCCTGCGCGGGGTCGATTGGGCGCTCCTGCCCGGCGCCGTCGTGGGCAGCGCCACGGGGCGCTCACCCTCTTCCGCGCCCGAGATGGAAGCGCCGGCCTTGCCCGCCTTCCCCCGCCCGGAGGACCGCGCGAGCTACGACAAGGGTCGGCGGCTCCTGGCCGCTGGCGACGCCAAGGGCGCCCTCGGCCCGCTCACCGAGGCCGCTCTCGGGCTTCCGCACGACCCCGCCGTCGTGCACGACTACGGGCTCGCCCTCGTGAGCGCGGGCCAGGAGGACCTCGGCCTCTTCCAGCTCGAGCACGCATCACGTTTGTCTCCCGGGACCGGGGCCTACCGTCTCGACCTCATCCGGGCGCTCCTCGCGGCGGGCCGGCGCGGGGCCGCCTCGCGTGAGCTGGGAGAGCTGCTGGCGCGCGATCCCGCCAACCTGGAGGCGCGGGAGCTCCTGGCCAGCCTCACCGACGGGACAGCGGCGGCGGGCGCCTCGCCGGACGCGGCCGCGGGCGGCATGGACCTCGGAGGAGCGGCCGGCGGCGCGGGGAGCCCCCACTCGGTTGGAGGGAGCGGCGCATTCACCAACGAGGACCTGGAGCGACGACGGACGGCGGCGCCAACCCCGGTGATGCCCTCGCCGGCGGCGGTCGCACCGAGCGCCCCTTCGCCGGCCCCGCTCGCCTTGCCCAGTCCGTCCGCCTGATGTGTCGACGGCGCGCCGCTACCACTTGAAGGAGAACATCGGGACGATCTGGGTCCCCTGCGGCGTCTTGTTCGCGTCCATGACCTTGTAGCGGTCGGGGACGTTGGTCCAGCCCTCGTAGACCTGCCCGCCCAGGAAGAACCGCTTCGGCGCTTCGGGCTTGGGCTTGGATGCGGTGACGGTGACGAGCTCGTAACGGCGGACCGGGGGAGTCTGGCCGGCCTGGTCGCTGGCCGGCACCAGCTCCATGCGGCCGTCGCCGTCCACGTCCGCCTCCATCCAGCCCACCCGGAGCAGGAGTTGGTAGCTGTGGTCCGCGATCATCTTCGTGATCTCGGCGTCGAAGCGCGCGACGATGGACTCGGCGCCGAGCACGTTGCGGCGCAGCGCGAAGTGGAGCGTCCGGACCAGGAGCGGTTGCGTTCCGATGGCCAGGCGCGTCTTGACCTCCTCCGGGTAGTTCGTGAGGAGGTACTGGACCACGAGCTCGTCCATCAAGGCGTAGTCGGCGTCGCCGGCCAGGACCTTCTCCAGGCTCTGCTCGACCGTGCTCGCGGCCACGTACGTGGGTCCCCGCGGCACCCGCAACGCATCGCCGTACGCGTAGCCGTCGACCAGAGCGATGCGCTTGCCGGCGAGGGCGGGGAGCGCGGGCGCGGACACGTCGTAGCCCCGGCGCGCCACCAGGACGAGCTGGTTCTCGAGGTAGGGCTTGGAGTAGACGAGCTTCGCCTCGCGCTCGGGGTCTCGCCAGAGCGCCGGGCTGCCGTCGAACCGGCCTTCCAGGAGCGCGGAGGTCAGCGAGCCTTCGGGAACGATGGCGGTCTCGGCGCTGATCCCCAGGCGCTTGAGGGCCGCCTCCACGAGATCGATGGCGTACCGCGGCTTGCCGGGCGCGTTCGTGAAGGGGGACCACGGCGTCGACCCCAGGTGTAGCGCGGCGGGCTTGGACGTCGCCTGCGCCGTCTGTGCCGTCGCCCCCCTGGCCAGGCCAGTGGCGAGGACCGCGAGAACGAGCATGCCGAATCGTGGCCGCATGTCAGCTCCGGTAGGCCTCGCGGCCGACGCCCTGCACCTTGATGCCCTGGCTCTCCAGGACCCGGTGCAGCGCGAACATGTTGGCGGCGGCCTCGTCGATGGCGCGCGTGAACGCGATCGATCCCTTGAGGATGGGGGCGAGCTTGCGCGGGTCCTGGACGCGGGCGTCCGGGTACTCGTGCTCGACCACGAGGTCCACCTTGGACACGCCGTTCTTGAACTCCAGCAGCTCGCGGGCGGCGAGCTGGTGGTCCAGCCAGTCCACCGTCCGGTTCTGGAGGTAGGCGAGCGGGTCGTGCCGCGCGGTGCCCGGCAGCTCGTGCGTGGCCAGCACCACCTGCTTGAGCCAGGCCGCCGACTGCTTGCGCAAATCGGGATCGGGCTTGCCGTCCTTGCGGTCGCCGCGGCCCACGGTCTGGCCGCCGTACCCCCATTCCGCGACCCCCTTCGGGTTGATGACCTGCCCCTTGACGTGGAACCCGCCGATGAGGAACGCGTACCCCTCGTCCTTCAGGAACTGGAAGACGTCGCGCGTGTTCTGGCCCATCAGGATCGCGTGGGAGGGATCGTAGTGGACGCGGAGCTGGTCGCCCACCTTGTGCTTCTCCGCGATGCGGTGGAGGCGGATCCACATGCCCGGCGTGTAGCCGATCTGGTTGTGCCAGAGGTCGGTGGTGTTCCAGCCCGGCATCGGGCACTGCTCGACGCGGTACTCGAGCCCCCGGTCCTTCGCCGCCTTCAAGAGAGGCACGAACGAGGCCTCGAAAAAGTCGAGGTTCTGGTCCATGTCCAGGGACACGTTGCGGCCGACGAAGCCACAGACCGCCTTCACCCCGAGGGCGACCGCCGCGTCCATGATCTTGACCATCCAGTCGTGCTTGATCCGGCGCAGCCGCTCGTCGCCCACCAGCATGTTGTCGAAGTAGCCGAGGTCCGAGAAGCTCATCTCGGACGCCTTCAGCGCGGACTCGATCCGGCGGACGCGGGCGGGGTCGAGCGGCTTGAGCACGTTGAGGTGGTCGGCCACGGGGTCGAGCATCGCCTCCGGCGGCACGTCGGCCAGCTCCTCGGGCAGGGCCGAGGAGAGCTGGATCCGATGGACGCCGAGCTCGCGGGCGAACTGGATCCAGTCCTCGATGGCGAGGTCAGGGTCCTGGCGCCGCTTGTCGCGCGGAGTCAGCTCCTGCAGCGCCGCCGTCAGCACCGACATCTGCATGTACTCGGGCTTGAATTCGATGGTCATGGTCTTCTCCGTCGTTTTATCTCAGGGGGGGAACGCTGCGCCTCATTCCGATGGGCTCCGGCTCCCCCCCTGAAACCCCCCGTCGCTCTCCACCGCCAAACACCGGCGGCGGAGAGCTCACTGGTTTCGCTCAGTACTCACACTTGACGTGCTTGCGCGACCGCGCGGACTCCAGGATCGCGTCGCAGACGACCGCGCACCGGTATCCGTCCTCGAAGGTCGCCCCCAGCGGGGCCACGTCCTTGCCGTTCACGATGCAGTCGAGCAGGTGGTTCACCTCGTGCACCATCGCATGCTCCCAGCCGATGATGTGCCCGTGGGGCCACCAGTTCGAGATGAACGGATGGTACCCCTCGGTGACGGAGACGCGGTGGAACCCCTGGGTCTCCTTCGGCTCCTCGCCGACCCAGAAGACCTCCAGCTCGTTGAGGCGCTCGAGGTCGAAGACGATCGAGCCCTTCTCGCCGTTGATCTCGAAGCGGTTGTGGTTCTTGCGTCCGGCCGCGTAGCGCGAGGCCTCGAGGGTGCCGATGGCGCCCCCCTCGAACTCCACCACGGAGACGAACGCGTCGTCCACGTCGACCTTGCCCTTGCCCTTGCCGTCCAGCCGCGCGCGCTCCTCGATGAACGTGCGCGCGAGCGCGCTCACGCTCGTGATCTCGCCGATCAGATGACGGCCGAGGTCGATGATGTGCGCGCCCAGGTCCCCGAGCGCGCCCGAGCCCGCCGACTTCTTCTGCAGGCGCCAGATGAGGGGCGTGCCGTAGTGCGGCATGATCCATTCCTGCAGGTAGACGGCCCGGAAGTGGTAGATGCGGCCGAGCCGGCCGCTCTTGACCAGCTCGTAGGCCTGGCGCACCGCGGGCACGAAGCGGTAGTTGAAGGCGGCCTGGTGCTTGACCTTGGCCTTCTTCACCGCCTCCAGCATCGTCCGGGCCTCGTCCGCGTCCCGCGCCAGCGGCTTCTCGCAGAAGACGTGCTTGCCGGCCATGGCGGCGGCGATGGAAGGCTCGGCGTGCGCGTCGTTGGGCCCGCCGTTGTCGAGGAGCTGCACCTCGTCGTCCTCGAGCATCTTCCGCCAGTCGGTGTAGTGCTTCTTGTAGCCGTAGCGCTTCTGCGCCTCCGCCACGTGCTTCTCGTCCCGGCCGCAGATGGCGACCAGCTCCGGGATGGCCACCGGGGGATACATCATGTACGGCAGCGTCTTGTAGGCGTTCGAGTGGGCCTTGCCCATGAACGCGTACCCGAGCATGCCCACGCCGACCCTCGGCGCCTCGCGCGTGGCCTTCTGGTCCGCCATGGCGGTGAACCCCGTGCTCTTGCTCATCGGCCCTCCCGGTGCTCCAAGCGCGATGGATCATAATGCCGAAGGGCGGGTGCTATCCTCAGCCCATGCCGGATAGACTCCGGAGCACGGAGGTCGTCGAGTGAGCCTGCATTGGACTCTGGGTCCGAGCGTCGAGATGAGCCTTCGCCGGAGTGTCCTGGCGGCGCCCCTCCTGGCCGTACTGGCCGGGCCGGCCTTCGCCGCGCCGCCCGATTTCAGCGGCTCCTGGCGCCTGGACCACGCCCGCAGCGACGACGCCAAGACGCGCATCGAGGAGGTGACCGGGTCCGGGCAGGTCAGCGGGGGTACCAGCCCGCTCACCATCCTACCCGTCCCGGGTACGCGCAGCGGCGTGGAGCGGGTGGAGCTGCGCGATTGGCTGCTCAGCATCGCCGGACAGCTCGACCGCTTCGACGTCGAGCAGACGGCCAGCGAGATCAAGCTCTACCACGGTGACAACATCTCGCGCATCTTCTACTTCGGCCGCGAGAGCACTCGCGAGGACGGGCAGGGGCGCAAGCTCAAGTGCCGCATCCGCTGGAAGGGCGAGCAGCTCGTGCTGGAGGAGGAGGGCGACAAGGGCCGCAAGATGCTCGAGATGCTGACCCTCGTGCCCTCCGCCGGCCTCCTCATCCAGACCGTCCGCTGGGAGGACTCGCTCCTGAAGAAACCGCTCGAGCTGCGCCTGGTCTACGTGCGGGCGGCCGCGGGCGGTGCCACCCCCTGATGACGTTGCTTGACGAGAGGGGTCAGAACCTCAGGATGAGCCCGGCCGTGACGTCGCCCTGCCCGATGCCGGAGCCGCTGAACGTGAAGAGGCAGCCGCCCCGGCAATAGAGGCCGCCTCCGCTCTCGACGACCGTGTAGAACCCTCGGGCCTCGAACCGGAAGCCGAGGTGCGTCGAGGCGAGCACCTTGGCCCCCAGCGACAGGCCGAGCGCGAACCGCACCTCGCTGTCCGTCCCGCCGACGCCGGGGTCGAGACGCGTCGCGCCGAGCAGCGCGACCCCGAAGAACCGGATGGGGCCGTCCGATTCCGGCTCCTCCACGATGCCCGCCATGTAGTGCTCGACCGTCTGCGCGAACCTGGGGGCGCGCGACGTGCGGGGGCGCAGCTCGGTCTTCTGCCTGGAGTAGAGGACCTCGAGGCGCCAGCGCGGGGCCACCGGCACGTCCAGCGTGGCGCCGAAATCGGCGGACTCGTGCAGCGAGAACGAGGCCTGGTAAGCCGGCGAGTACACGCGGCCGCCGAACTGGAAGCCGGCGAACGGGGCCAGTTGCACGTCGCCGGCGCCCAGGCGCGCAGCCAGCAACAAGGGCACCAGGGCCAGCACGGCCCGGCGTCCGCGGGCACGCCCGGCGCCCTCACGACACATGCGTCAGTGTGAATCGGGGGCCGGCCGCCCGCAATGGGACCAAGGTCCGATGCGCCGGGGGTGCTAGCGCTGGAAGCGGAGGACGCCGGCGTCGGAGGCCAGATCGAGGTGCTGGTCGTCGGACGCGGTCCAGGTCTGCGCGCCGCCGACGAGGCCTGCGAAGGTGGTATCCAGGGGCGCGGTGGCGACACAGAACGCACGGGTGCAGGCCATCGCGCCCACGCTCAGCCGGCGATCCCCGGCGGTGTAGGTGCCATGGCACCGGTTGCAGTCCGCACGGAGGTTGACCTGTCCGTCCGCGGTGAGCTCGGCCGTGAACAGCTCGGGATGGCTCACGGCAACCTCGGCTTGCCCCGTCTCGCGAAGGGAGACGAGGCGCCACGTGCCCGTGGGGATCGTCGCCGCGGCGGCCGTGGCCGATCCGCCGGCGCTCGGCGCGGAGGGAACCGGCGTCCCGCCGGAGAGGCTGCAGCCCGCGAGGGCGAGCATCAGGGAGACGGCGGCCAGGGGCATCGTGATCTTCGTCGTCATGCTTTCTCCTGAGAGAGACGTCCCGTGGAGCGCTGGTGGAAGCGCGCGACCAGGCTGGTCAGCTCGTCCAGCTCGAAGGGCTTGCGGAACACGGCATCGGCCAGGGGACGGGCGGTGTCGAGGCGCGTCCGCTCGGCCGACATCAGCACGATGTGGGGAGGGGAGGGGAGGGCGGCGGCGGCCTGCGCCACCTCCTCACCCTGCACTCCCGGCATCGCGAGGTCGGAGATGAGGATCTCCGGGGGCCAGGAGCCCAGGATCTCGAGCGCGCTCGCCCCCGTTCCCGTCGCCCGCACGTCGTGCTCGGCCTGGAACACCATCTCCAGGATCGTCCGGAGCGCGGGTTGATCTTCGACAATGAGGATCCGCATCTTACGCGCTGGAAGATACGCGCCGCGGGCGCCGGCGTCCCGGCAGCGGGGCCAGGGTTTTTCCAGGGTTTTTGCAAGAGCAGGCGCCGGGGCCTAGAACCGGAAGTTGCCTCCGAGCTGCAACTGGTTGGAAAAGCCGTGGTTGCCGTCCTTGTTGGTCCGGTTCCCGAGCAGGTATTCGGCCACCAGGTCCACGCGGGAGATGGGCGACCAGGACAGGTTCAGCGAGCCGCGGTTGGTGGAGCGCAGCGCGTCGAGCGGCTGGATCGCCAGGTTGTCCACGCGGACGTAGCCGTAGGTCACCGTCGATCGCAGCGTGGAGCTCCATCGCCGCTCGACCCCGGCATAGGCCGCGAAGACGGGGAGCGTGTCGAGGGCCTGGGTCGCGGGGTCGTAGACGGCATCCTGGCCTCCAAGGGTCCCGAGGTCCGTGATGTAGCGGCCGATCCCCTGGCCGGCATAGAGCGCGAACATGACCTGCGAGCGGTCGCTGCGCCCGGGCACGGAGAGGCGGCCGCTGACGTGGCCGCCGAAGCCGACCGTGGAGAGCGTGACGTTCGGATCGGCGGGCGACTGGCCGCGGATCTGACGGAAGAGCAGGGCGGCCTGGAGGTGGGATCCCTGACGGTGCAGGAATCCGAGGGGGGCCATGAACTGGCCAGGCGCCCAGCGGATCCGGACGATGACGTCGGGGGCCTGGCTGACCCCGCTCGTGCCCGTGATGTCCGGAGAGGGGTTCTCCAGGGCGAGCGCGAGGCGCAGCCGGTCCTGGAACCGGTGGGTGAAGCGGATCTGCGGCTGCCGGAAGAGCGATATGGCGTTGAGGCCCTCGAAGTCGATGCCGTCGGGCTCCGCTTCGGGGTCGGAGAAGGTGGACCACGTCTGCCCGATGACCCAGGGACCCCACTGGCCGTACGCGTGCCGCAGGCGCAGCGTGCGGCTGGAGCCGCCGAAGTCGCCCTCGATGAACGCGCGCATGGCGCCGATGCCGGTGGGGGTCCGCAGGTCGAAGCTGAACCGGCTCGGGTTGGCCGTGAAGGTCGTGCGCGGCTCCTTTCCCGCCTCGGGGGTCCCCGAGACCGGGATCGAGGAGGTCACGAAGCGGTCCTCCGTGCCCAGCGGCCCGAACGTGTTGACGTCGGTCATGCGTACGAGGCCGCTGATGCGGAGGGCGGCGTCGGTTCCCGGAACGCGGAAGGAGCCCGGGAACTCCCCCGTGGACACCATGTCGGAGGGCACCACAGGGACCTTCTGGTCGGACGGCTCGGCCTGGGCGATCCGCGCCTCGGCCGCGGGCCCCGTCGCCGGCGGCTTCTGCTCGATCGGCTGGACGTGGTCAGGGTTGGAGGCGCCGAGCGCGCGCGTGGTCTCGAGCTGCGCCCGGAGGGCCTGGATCTCCTTTCCCTGCTCCTCGAGGAGACGTCCCTGCTGCTGGACCACCCGTGCCAGGTCGGCCAGCGTCAGGTCCGGAGGCGTGCTCTCCGGGCGGGCGTCCTGGGGCCCGGCCGCGAGAGGGTGGGCCGGTGAAAGCAGCGCGGCGGCCAGGATCGTGGCCGCGGGAAGAGAGCGCACCATCGTCGAACCTCCCATGAGGAAGCGACGGCCACCCTCTCACGACGCGGGCTCGCGTCGCAACACGCGGGCGGCCAGGCGCTGGAAGCGCGACCCGCCCCGCAGGGGGTCCAGCGCGGGGTCCACGTCGAGCAGGGTGATCCAGGGATCCCGGTCCTCGGCCGAACGCTCGAGCTGCTCCAGGGCGCCCTCCTCGTCGTGGAGGGCGGCCAGCACCTTCGCCCGCTCGTAGGGGGAGACGTACGTCGTGTGCGCGGCGGCGTCGATCTCCGCCAGGATCGACCTGGCCTCGTCGGCCTGGCCGGCCACGGCCAGGGCCCAGGCCAGCTCGCTCTTCATCACGACGCCTCCGGCCGAGCACTCGACCGCCCGCCGGAAGGCGGGGATGGCCTCGTCGTGGCGACGCAGGTGCGCGAGCGCCACCCCCAACCGCCAGTATCCGAGGTAATGCTCGCGGCGCAGCTCGACCGCGCGCCGCGACACGGCGAGAGACTCCTTGTAGTCGCCGGCGACGTCGTGGAGGAACGCGGCGAGGGCGAGCGCGACCGCGGAGAGGGGGTCGGCCTCTTGCGCGCGGGCCAGGGCCCCCATGGCCTGGCCGGTCTCTCCGAGCAGGGCGAGGATGAAGGCCCGCCACTGATGCAGCTCCGCCGGCCCGAGGGCCACTGCCCGGTCGACGATGGCCCGCGCTTCTTCCCAGGCCCAGTCACGATAGAGGGCCACCCAGGCCCGGGCCAGGTGCGCCTCGGGCAGGCTCGGATCACGGCGCAGGGCCTCCTGGGCGCACTCGTCCGCCAGCCGCCAGGCCTGGCGGGGGGGCACGATGCCGCCGAAGGCCAGGAGCACGTGCGCGCCGGCCAGACCCGCGTGCGGCGGGGCCCAGGCCGGGTCGCGGGTGGCGGCCTCGCCGAAGCAGCCGACCGCCTTCGAGACGCCTTCGATGTCGAGACGCACCCAGAAGTAGCACCCGCGCAGCCAGGTCTCCCAGGCCTCCGCGCTCGTGCGGCGAGTGGCCCAGCCGGGTGCGCCCCGCCACCGGCCGAGCCGGGCGCTCAGGGCGGAGACGACCTTCTCCGCGACCTCGTCCTGGACGGCGAAGACGTCCTCGAGCGCGGCCTCGAACTGGGCCGCCCACGGTGGCAGCCCCGCGCTGCGCGGCACCAGCTGCACGGAGAGCCGCAGGCGGTCGCCGTGCCGCTGCACCGTCCCGTCGAGCACGGCGTCCACGCCCAGCTCCTCCGCCGCGGACAGGGGCGCCCGGGGCTCGGATGCGTAATGGGCCACGGCTCCCGTCGGCCGCACGCGCAGGTTCTCGACGCCGGTGAGGCGCGCGATCAGCGCGTCGGCCATGCCCAGGCCGAGGTGCGGCTCGGGCTCCGCGGCGATGCTGCGGAAGGGCAGCACGGCGAGCACCAGCGGCGGCTCCACGGCCGGGCCGCGCAAGGGCCCCGCGAATCGGTAGCCGCGGCGCGGGACCGTCTCCACCCAGGACGGACCGCCTTCCCTGGTCCCGAGGGCCCGGCGCAGGACGGCCACCGTGACGCTGAGGTTGGCGTCCTCGACGACGGCGTCCGGCCATACGCGGGCCATGAGGTCGGCCTTGGGCACGACGTCGCCGCGGGCCTCGACCAGGACCTGGAGGACGGCCAGGGCCTTCGGCGTCAGCGGCACCAGGTCGCCGTCCCGCCAGAGCACGTGCTTGGCCGCGTCCAGCCGGAAGGGCCCGAACTCGAAGGCGTCCGGCGCGCCCGTCATCGGCAGCCCCGTTTGGAAAAACCTTGGGGGACTTTCGGCACGGCCACCGTGGGGAGGCGGCGGCCGTGCCTCATCTTCCGGATGGCCGCGACCAGGGACGACTGCCGGCCCGGAGGACGAGGGACATGATCGTGCTGCTGGTGGAGGATGACGACGACTTGCGGGCCCTGCTCGAGGCGGCCCTGCCGCCCGAGTTCCAGGTGCGGAGCTGTGGCTCCGGTCCGGAAGGCTTGAAGAGGCTCGAATCGGAGCGCTTCGACGTGCTCCTGACCGACCTCGACCTCCCCGTCGTGAGGGGCGAGGACCTGGTGGAGCGCGCGCGGGCGATGTCGCCGATGGGGGTGGTGGTGATGTCCGGCGACCCGGACCGCCTCGAGTCGTGCCGCGGGTTGGCGGACGCGGTGGTGACCAAGCCGTTTCCGCTGCGCGCGGTCCGGGCCGCGCTGCGCCGCGCCGTGGGCTGCGCGACGCTGCGCTGGCTGGCCATGCGGCCCGGTCCGATCGGACACCACTGACGTCCTCCCCGCGGTGCGATGATGTGGGCGGCAATGGTGCGCCGTCATGGGTGAGCGGTTCCATGGGACCTTGGTCCAATGGATGGCGGGCGGTGCCGGCGAGTAGGTTGTGACGGGCCGGAGAAGAGAGCGGTGAGCACGCGTCCGTTGCGCCGGGTCATCCTCATCGGAGAGTCCGGGCGGTTCGCCCGGAGCCTCGCCGCCGCCCCCGGGCTGCAGGACGTCTCGTTCGAGAGGACGGCGGGAGCCGCGGAGACCCTCCAGCGCGTGCGGGCGCTGCCCTGCGACCTCGTGATCACCGACCGCGCCACCGCCATCACCGAGGACCTGGCCCTGGTCGAGGAGCTGCGGCTGCTGCGTCCGGGCGTGCCGGTGGTGGTGGTGGCCCCGGGCGCGACCTCCCGAGAGGTGATCGACGCCATGCGGGCGCGCGTGCTGGGCTGCTTCGTCGACCCCATCGACGAGCACGACCTCGCGGCCATGGTGCGCCGGGCCCTGGAGGAGCCCGACTGGCAGCAGGGCATCGAGGTGCTCTCCGCCCGGCCCGGCTGGATCTCCGTGCGCGCGAACTGCCGGCTCCTGAGCGCGGAGCGGCTCGTGCAGTTCTTCTCGGCCATCGAAGCGACCCTGCCCACCGAATGGCGCGAAGGGGCGCTGTTCGCGTTCCGGGAGGTGCTGCTCAACGCGATGGAGCACGGGGGCGGCTTCGATCCCGAGAAGGCGGTCGAGGTCTCCGCGGTGCGGACCCGGCGCACGCTGGTCTACTACGTGCGCGACCCCGGCCGCGGATTCCGGCTGGAGTCGCTGAGCCATGCCGCGGCCGGCAGCGCGCCCGGAGACGCCCTCGCCCAGGCGGAGGCGCGGGCGGAGAGGGGCCTGCGGCCGGGCGGCTTCGGTCTGCTGCTCGTGCGTCAGATCGTGGACGAGGTCCTCTTCAGCGAGGCCGGCAACGAGGTGCTCCTCATCAAGCACCTCGCCTGAGCGGGCGGACCCTCCGGCCCTAGTGCCGGACGGAGCGCCAGAGCGCCTTCTCGATCGCGGCCAGCAGCACGTCATCGCCCACCGGCTTGTAGAGCACGTCCACCGCCCCCGCGGCCAGGGACTGCTCGCGGATGGCGTCGTCTCCGTGGCCCGTGATGAACACGATCGGGAGGGCCATCTGCGTCCCTTCGATGGTGCGCTGGAGCTCGACGCCGGTCATGCCCGGCATCCGGATGTCCACGACCAGGCAGGCCGGGCGTTTCGGCGCCTCCCGCGCCAGGTACTCGGCGGCGCCGCCGAACACCTCCACGTCGTAACCGGCGGAGCGGATGAGGCGGCCCAGGGCCTTCCGCACGGAGGCGTCGTCGTCGACGATGTAAACCGTCGGCACGCGGCATTGTGGGATCGCGCCGGGCGCGACGTATATGGGACCAAGGGTCTACGACCGGAGGCGGGGGTGCCGCCTCCATTGGACCTTGGTCCAATTGCATTCGCGGACAGATTCGGCTAGACCATGCGCACGCTTTCAGGAGGTGCCATGGAATCGCTCGGACACTCGCTGCAGCAGATCGGGGAACTGGCCTGGCGGGCCTTCCAGGCCGTCAACACCCGGGTGCCGCCGAGCGAGAGCGCCGCCCGGCCCTGGGCCCCGGGGCCGCTCCTCAAGTCCCACCAGCGCTCGCGGCCTCCCCTGGGCTATCCGCGCGAGACCGACTCCCTCTGCCCGCGCTGCGTGGTCGAGACGCGGGGGCAGATCCTGCGCGGCGAGCGGAACGTGTCCGACCTGGTGGACGGCCACCTCGGGGAGATCAAGGCGACCCTCTACGAGGAGGACAACCACATCCGGGTGCGGAAGACCTGCCCGGATCACGGTACCTTCGAGGACCTGATCTCGATCGACGCCGAGTTCTCGCGCCGCATCGAGAGCCGGTTCCCCGGGCGCGACTTCGCCACCATCGGCGACGAGCTCATCCACCACCACGGGACCTCCACCATCAAGTACGGCCGCGGGGCCGTCCTCACCATCGACCTGACCAACCGCTGCAACATGATGTGCAACCCGTGCTTCATGGACGCCAACCAGGTGGGCTACGTGCACGAGCTCACGATGGAGGAGATCGAGAAGATCCTCGACGACTCCATCTCCTTCAAGCCGCGGCGCCAGATGTCGGTGCAGTTCTCGGGTGGCGAGCCCACCCTGTCCCCGCACTTCCTGGCCGCCTGCCGCTACGCGAAGAAGGTCGGCTACAAGATGGTGCAGGCGGCCACCAACGGGCTGCGCTTCGCCCTGGAGCCGGACTTCGCGGCCCAGGCCAAGGAGGCCGGCTTCGACATGGCCTACCTGCAGTTCGACGGCGTGACCAACGAGGCCAACTCCCACCGCAAGATCACCAACCTCTTCGACGTCAAGAAGGTCGCCATCGACAACATGTACGCGGCCGGCATCAAGATCACGCCGGTGGTGACGATCGTGAACGGCCTCAACAACGAGAGCGTCGGCCCCATCGTGGACTTCTGCATGGAGAACCACGACAAGGTGGGCGGGCCCGCCTTCCAGCCCGTCTCCTTCACCGGGCGCGACGAGGAGATCACGGACGAGGCCCGGCACCGCCAGCGCTATACGACCTCGCACCTCGCCCACGACCTCTCGCGGTACTACGAGGGCAGGATCGATCCCCTCCGCGACTGGTTCCCCCTGGGATCGGGAACGTCGTTCGCCTCCCTGGCCGACCACATGAGCTCGCCCGACGCCTCCTTCGGCCAGCTCAGCTGCTCCTGCCATCCCAGTTGCGGCGCCTCCGCCATGCTCGCCCGCAACCGGCGGACGAAGGACTGGGCCCCCGTCTCCGCGTTCTTCGACATCGACCGGTTCATGAAGGACATCGACGTCATCGTGGACACCGGGCGCGGCCGCGCCCTGTCCTTCGCGCAGATCGGCCTCTCCTTCGTGCGCAACTTCGACGAGCGGAAGGCCCCGGCCGGCCTCACCCTGGCCCGCATGCTGCAGCTGTTCAAGAGCCGGCTGCTGGGCGGCAAGAAGGCGCCGGGCGGCCGCGACCCCGCGGGGGAGTGGGAGTTCCTCTGGATCGGCAGCATGTGGTTCCAGGACCTCTGGACCTACGACTTCCGCCGCACCGAGATGTGCGTGATCCCCTACGCCACCCAGGAGGGCGAGATCTCGTTCTGCGCGTACAACACGGGCGTGGGCTGGCGGCAGATCGTCGAGAACATGCACATGGTGGCGACGACCAGCGAGTGGTTCAAGCAGAAGGGGCGCCACACGATCTACGCCGGCAACCGGCCCATCCCCCTGCCCGACGCGCTCAAGCGGCGGCTGCCCGTGGTCTCGGTCGAGAACGCGCCGGGCAACGGCCATGCCCGCGCGGCGCAGGGAGGGTGCGGGACCGGCTGCGGCTGCCACTGACGGACGCCGTCCCGGGGGCTCGCGCCCGGGCGTGGGATGGGACTTTGGTCCTATAGATAAGGATCACGGGCCGCCCTAGAGTCGTCCTCTCAGGAGGTTCGAGACAGCCATGACGAGAACGAGCGCCGTTCTGGCCCTGCTGGTCGCCGTACCCGCCATCGCGTTCGCCCAGAAGCCGGTCACCGAGACGGCGTCCGCCGAGCTGACCGCGACGATCGAGGCCATCGACCAGAGCTCACGCCTGGTCACCCTGAAGGACAAGACGGGAGCCACGGAGACGATCTACGCCGGGCCCGAGGTGAAGCGCTTCGCCGAGCTGAAGGTCGGCGATACCGTGACCTTCCGCTACATGGAGTCGGTGGCCTACCAGATCCGCAAGCCCGGGCAGCCCTCCGGCCCCGCCGCCAAGGGCGAGACGACGCTGGCGCGCGGCAAGGGCCCCAAGCCCAGCGGCACCCTGTCCAAGCAGGAGTCGGCCACCGTCACCGTCAAGGCCATCGACGCCAAGGTTCCGTCCATCACCGTGGCCACCGACGACGGCCGGGTGTCGAGCTACAGGGTGAACGACAAGAAGAACCTCGAGGGCGTGGCCGTGGGCGACCGGGTGGAGATCACGTACACCGTCGCCTTGATGATCTCGGTGAACTAGACGGGCGCCATGGACTCTCGCCCTCCGTTGCCGGCCCGCGACAGGCTCGCGTTGGCGCTCGCGCTGGCGCTGCTCGTCCCCGCGTGTGCCGACGAGACCATCACCGGCCCCTCCGTCCTGACGGGGACGGTCTGGAGGCTCCGCGCCGCCAAGGCCGCCGATTCCGGGACCACCACGAACGTGGACCCGGACCGGTACACCGTGCAGTTCTCGGACGGTGGCCAGGTCAGCATCCGCGCCGATTGCAACATGTGTTCGGGCGGTTACGTGGGCCGCAAGCGGTCGCTCACGATCGGGACGCTGGCCTGCACGCGGGCGTTCTGCGGCTCGGCCAGCCTGGGTGACAAGTACGTGGGCATACTCGCGGGGGCCGAGCTGTACGAGGTGACCGGCCAGACCCTGACCCTGGTTTCGCCGGGCGGGATCCTGCTGTACCAGCCGTAGCCGCCTCCCACCTTCTGCAGCTCGGGCTTGTCTCGCTCAGGGGGTTGCCCCAGGCCGTGCCCATCTTCACCGCGAAGGTCTTGATGGCGCTGAAGTTGGTGGCCTTGTCGTAGTCGACCGATACGTCCTGCGCCCGGGCCGTGGCCGCGGCGAGGAGCGCGGCGGAGGCGAAGGCCACGGCCGCCACTGCGTGTTAGACCAAGGTCGCATTGATCGCACCCGCCCCCGGCGATATCGTGACCGTAGCGATGGGAGACGCTCGACAAGATACGTGTGCCCCGGCCGGAGAGCTCTCGGGCGACGTGACCGAGGACGTCCGCGTGACCGGCTCGCTGCGCTCGGTCATCGAGGCCGCCCCTACCGGCATGATCATGGTGGACGACCGCGGGCGCATCGTGCTCCTCAACGCCCAGGTCGAGAAGCTCTTCGGGTACGCGCGCGAGGACCTGATCGGGCAGCCGATCGAGATGCTGGTGCCCGAGCGCTTCCGCGCGTCCTTCCGCGCGGAGCCGACCTCCCGTCTCATGGGGGCGGGCCGTGACCTGTTCGGGCTGCGCAAGGACGGCACGGAGGTCCCGATCGAGATCGGGCTCAACCCGCTCGAGACCCCCGAGGGCCGCTTCGTGCTCAGCTCGGTGGTCGACCTCACGGAGAGGAAACGCGGCGAGCGCGAGCGGGACGAGCTCCTGGGCCAGCTCCGGACGCTCAATGCGGAGCTCGAGCAACGGGTGCAGTCGCGCACGGCCGAGCTCATGGCCACGCTCCGGGAGCGGGAGGTCCTCCTCCAGGAGGTCCATCACCGCGTCAAGAACAACCTCCAGGTGATCTCGAGCCTCATCAGCATGCAGGTCCGTGCGCTCGGGGCGGACGCCAGCCGTGACGCGCTCGTGGAGTGCCGCACGAGGGTCCAGGCGATGGCGCTCATCCACGAGAAGCTCTACCAGTCGAAAGACTACGCGCGGGTGCCGTTCTCGGAGTACGCCCGAAGCCTGGCCGCGGACATCTTCCACGCCACCGGCGTCTCCCCGGAGAAGGTCTTGCTCGAGCTGGCGGTCGAGGAGGTGGCCCTGGCCGTGGACAAGGCGATCCCCTGCGGTCTCATACTGAACGAGCTCATCACCAACGCGCTCCGGCACGCGTTCGCGGACGGGCGGGCGGGGACGATCCGCGTGGAGCTCGGCCAGTTCGGTGACGACGGGCTGTGGCTCGCGGTCGGGGACGACGGAGTGGGACTCCCCGCCGGTTTGGACGTTCGAACGTCCCCGTCGCTCGGCCTCCAGCTCGTGCAGATGCTGGCGAAGCAATTGGACGCCCGGCTCGAGGTCGAGGTGGCCCGGGGGACGTCCTTCCGCTTGACGGTTCCCGGGAAGGCATAGATGGCCTCTGCGGGGCGCGCGGTGCTGGTCGTGGAGGACGAGAGCATCGTCGCCCACGACCTCCAGCAGACCCTGGCCGAGCTCGGCTACGACGCGTTCGCGGTCGCCGCCTCCGCGGAGGAGGCCCTGGCTCGTGCGGCGGAGAGGCGTCCGGACGTCGCCCTCGTGGACATCCGCATCAAGGGGCGGCTCGACGGCATCAAGGCCGCGCGGCTCCTCCAGGAGCGCTTCGGCGTCCCCATCATCTACATGACCGCCCATGCGGACGACGCGACCCTGAAGAGAGCCCTCGGCACGCATCCGTCCGGCTACCTCGTCAAGCCCGTACAGCCCGCCGGGCTCCAGAGCGCGATCGAGATCGCGCTCGACACCCACGCCCGCGACCGCGAGCGCAATGGCGCGGGCGCGTTGGCCAGCATCACGGGTCCTCCGGCCGGCACGCGCGCGCCCGGAGTCCGGGCCCTGCGCCGTCAGGTCGAGCGGATCCTCGAAAGCGACGATTTCGACGCACCCCGGCGGTCGCGGGAGTTCCTTCGGTTCGTGGTGGAGGAGGCGCTCGCCGGCCGCGGGGAGGCGATCACCCAGGACGCGATCGCCGTTCGGGTCTTCGGCCGGAAGGACGACTTCGACGCCATGGTGGATCCCATCGTACGGATCCAGGCCGGGCGGCTGCGCCGCTCGCTCGAGAGGTACTACCTGCTCTCCGGCAAGGAGGACCCGGTCCGGCTCGAGCTGCCCAAGGGCACCTACGTCCCCGCCTTCCGCGGCGTCCCCACGGCCGAGGCGGGGGACTCGCGAGCGGAGGCGGGCGGCGCCGCCCCGACGGCCCCGGCGGTGGTGGCTCCCGCGTCGGTGGCCCCCGCGGCGGACGGCTGGCCCTCGGTCGTCGTGGGAGGCTTCGAGGCCGTCGGCTCCAAGTCCGAGTTGGGGGAGCTGGCGCTGGAGGTGGGCGAGGCGCTGGCGCTCGAGCTCGGCCGATACCGCGCCGTGCGCGTGTCGCGGCAGAGCGACCTGGCCGGGCGGGATCCGCTCGCGCCCGGTGGCGCCCGTTTCGCTCTCGACGGCCGCTTCCGCCGGGACGGCGAGGACCTGCGAATCAGCGCGCGCCTCGTGGACCGCGCCACCGGCGAGCAGGTCTGGGGGGACGAGTACCACACCGTCCCCCAACCGGGGCGGTGGAGCGGCTCCCCGGACGACGTCGCGCGCGTCATCGCCGCCCGCGTCGGCGCCGAGGAAGGGGTCCTCGTCCAGTTGCTGACGACCGAGCGGAGGAAGCGCCGGCCGGTCGAGCCGACACCGTACGACGCGATCCTGCTCTCCTACGAGTTCTTCCTCGCACGTGACCCGGAGATCTTCCGTCCGGCCATGGAGGGGTTGCGGCGGGTCGTCGAGTCGGAGCCGGAGTGCGGCCTGGCCTGGACGCGGCTCGCCCGCCTCTACATGGCCAACTACGCGTTCGAGCTGACAGGCCTCCCGACGCCGATCGACCTGGCGATCACGTGTGCCCATCACGGCGTGCGCCTGGACCCCGCGAGCCGGAGCGCCCGCTGCGTCCTGGCTTCGGCGCTGCTCATCAAGGGAGAGCTGGTGGCAGCTCGAGAGGAGCTGGAGCAGGCTCTCGGTTCGGGCTCCGATTCCCTCGTCTACGTCGAGATCATCGCCTACCTGCTGACGTTGGTGGGCGACTGGGAGCGTGGCCAGGCCTTGAGCCGCAGCGCCCGGGAGCGCAATCCCCATTGCCTGAC
>JBGPBV010000096.1:0-25981 GCA_041481445.1 Vicinamibacteria bacterium | reverse complement strand
GGCGGGATCTTCACGGCCGCAGGGGACCCCCAACGAGGCTTTGGACCTTGGGCCAGCGTGTCGGAGGGCAGGAGCACGCCCGGCGCGACGGTGACCGCACTCCCGTGGAGAGATCGCTTCGCGCTGGATCGCCACGCTCAGTTAGTCGCCGAAACCGGCGCCGCGATCTACACGGCCGCAGGAGACCCCCAACGAGGCTTTGGACCTTGGGCCAGCGTGTCGCAGGGCAGGAGCACGCCCGGCGCGACGGTGACCGCGGTCCCGTGGAGAAATCGCTTCGCCCTGTTTGTCGCCGATCCCGGCGGCGGGATCTTCACGGCCGCAGGGGACCCCCAACGAGGCTTTGGACCTTGGGCCAGCGTGTCGCAGGGCAGGAGCACGCCCGGCGCGACCGTTACCGCAGTCGGGTGGAGAGATCGCTTCGCGCTCTTTGTCGCTGATCCCGGCGGCGGGATCCTCTACACCACCGGAACCCCCGATGCTGGCTGGGAGCCCTGGGCTAGCGTGTCGGACGGTCGAACCAAGCCCGGCGCGACGGTTACCGCGGTCCCGTGGACAGATCGCCTCGCCCTGTTTGTCGCCGATCCCAGCGGCGGAATCTTCGCCGACGGGTCGCTGAAGGCGATGGATGTGGTCTGGTCGAACGAACCTCCGCCGGTAGACCACAATGGATTTCCACGTAATCCTCTGTGGGCCCAGCAGACGCTGAGTCAACCGCCCAATCCTTGTGATTTCTGTCCTTGCGGCAAGCTTCGTTTTGATGAGGAGAACTGGAATAACAAGAACTCGGAACACGACCACCCGAACTGTACCAGTCAATCGATCCATAACAATAGCGGCTTCGCCACTTTTTGCGCGAACGTCGGGCACTTGAACTGGTTTCCGGTCGAGTATGAGGGAACGGTAACGTGGAACGGGGCCTCCGGCGATTATGTCGGCTTCGATGACGACGACAGTTTCACGCTCCACCGCAAGGATCAAGCCCTCGAAGCGGCCAGACCCGGCCACGAGGGCCTTCACATCGAATTCTCCCGTACAGAAACCGTGGATCACTGGGGCGATACCAATACCTGGTGGGAGGACTTCGACAAGAAAGTCGGAGGGCGTGCTGCTAACGATGACGCCGCGCGAGGGTTGATTGATGGAAACGAAGCCGTCGTCATCGGCATGCTGGGCATCGACTTTTGGCACGACCCGCACTCGGAGTTGCATCCGGTCTATGCGATGTTCGTTCGCCTGCCGGAAAGCCCGGAGCAGGATCACTGGGCCTTCTTCGTGAGGAACTGGGGCGATGAGGGCAATTGTGGGCCCAGCCAGGAGGAGCTGCCGCTCCCGCAGAATGCGCTTCGGATCTTCCTGAAACATCCGGGCGCCACCCGTTTCGAACTTGTCAGGGATAACGTCAGGCCCTACGGCGACGACAGCGAATGCGACCAGCAAAGCTGGACGCAACAGCCGTTCGAGGACGGCGTTCTGCTGACATTCTCGCTCCGGGCTCCGGCCAAGCACTGTGGTTTCGTGGGCGATCTGACGATCAACTGGGGCGGGGGCTCTTTGCGTGCTGCGGCACCCGAAAAAAGGCGCCCAGCAGCCGCGGCCTTGGAGGAAGACGTCGGGGACAGCGTCCTTCGATCCAAGACCGATAAGCTCGACCCAAGCGCTCAGGAACTCCTCTCCACGCAGCTAAAGAGCCTGACGCCGCACCGTACCTGGCCAAGGAAACCGGGAACCATGAACACGTCACCTCCGCCGCCGCGGGTCAAGCCAAGGACGGCCCTGCCAAACTACGATGGAGTGTTCAAGGCCGTCGCGGATCCTGCCGCGGAGGCGAGGCGAGCCAGGGAGCTCAAACTCCTCCTCTCGTTCTTGAAAGCGCACGGCATCGAATAGTTCCTTGAGTTCGAGGAGGTTTCGTGAGTCCGACACCATTTCTCGCGGGGCTCGCCCTTTCCGCTGCGGTGCTGGTGGCCTCACTGGCCGAGGCCCAGAACGACCCGGGGACGGAGAGTCCCGGCTTCCACGGCATGCTCGTCCTGGGCGCGCAGAAGATCTACGTCTCCCATCTGCCGATGTTCACAGCCCTCCACCGATACCAGGGGATCTGGGAGGTAAGCTTCGGAGCGGACGGAGACCAACGGTACCGACGCGAGCGTGCGCTGCCCGCCAACGCCAACCAGATCTTCACCCTCGCTCCCAAGGAGGATTTTCGCCTTCCGGATCTGACGACCACGAGGCAGTCTTTCAAGGCCGACGTCTTCGTCGGCCATTTTGAGAGGAAGGGTCGGCTGCTGCTCGAGGACGTCACGGTCACACTGAGGAATCTGGTCCATTTTCATCCCTTCAAGCACAGCCAACACCGCCCCGAGGCGCTCACCTACGTCCTGTTCGGGAGCGACACGGAGGTGTTCCTCGTGCACTGGATTACCGTTGCGCCGAACTATGACCAGGTCCTGGTCGCCGGGAGGGATTCCTCGATCGGCGAGATCCCAGCGGGCGCGGTCTTCACGATGCCCGGCCGGAGCGATAGTGATGCCCTGCGCGCCGGAGAATCCGTCTCCGGCGTCTTGATCGCAGGTCAGGGGCCGGAAGAGCCGTTCCTCGTCAAGCCCGTGAAGCTCAACGCGTCTTCCGAGTTCTATCTCGAGAAGGGCGAGCTGGCGCGGGATCAGCTGCCTGCGCGGCCCTAGAGTTCATAAGTAAGCCGCGTTATCCGCTCCTCCGCACCCGCCGGCTTCACCGTCGGGCCGGCCATGGCTGCGGCGCCGCCGGCGGCGCCGCCGGCGGCCCTGCCGCCGCGCCCGGGGCCCGGCACTCGGACCGCGCTCCCGTAGGGCTGCGTGATTCCCCACGAAAGTGGCCGGGTCGAGATCCTTCTTCTGGTACTCGAGGCGCGACCCGATCCACACGTCCACGCCGCGAAGGCCGAATCGGAACGCCGGCACGAGTGGGTACCAGGCTCGGGGGGAGGGTCGGCAAGTACACGGCGACGCATCTCCTCAAGCCGCGGTGACCCGAAGCAGAGGATCCGTCGCGGGGTGGCGACCTGCGACATGGCGTGCCTTGATTGATCCCCGTTCAGGCCCCGCAGCAAGCCTCGTGGATCGCGTGACATAGGGGGTTACCCAGAGGTGATCTCCCGTTGCGCTGCCGTGCATTGAATGCCTCCCTCTCGGAGCCGAACCTTGGCGCCAGCGGAGACACGGGCTCCGCGTTGAAGGAGGAGGCGAAAGATGAGGCGATATCTCAAGGGCGCGGTGGGGCTCCTGGCGCTGATCAGCTCGCCAGGGCCGGTGCGGGCCGACGTCGTGACGGACTGGAACCTGACCACGCTGCAGGCGGCGGTGGCGGCGAGCCCCAACCAGCGGCAGCAGAGGGTAGCGGCGATGGTGCACGCGGCGATCCACGACGCCGTGAACTCCGTCGCGCCGCGGTACAAGGCGTACGCGGTGCGGGTGTCACCGTCTGGGGAAGCCTCGATCGAGGCGGCGGCGGTCCAGGCGGCCTACGGCGTGCTGATCCGGTTGCTGCCCGGGCAGGCGGCCCTGCTCGACGGAGCCCGGTCGGCGTCGCTCTCCCAGATTCCCGACGGGCCGGTCAAGGAAGAGGGCCTGGCGGTGGGAGAGGCCGTCGCTGGCCGGATCGTCGCCCTGCGCAGCACCGACGGGTCCGACGTGGACGGCACCTACGTCTTCGGCAGCGGTCCTGGCGAGTACCAGCGCACGCCGCCGACCTTCGCGAATCCCGCCATCCCCGCCTTG
The DNA here is from genome assembly GCA_041481445.1 of Vicinamibacteria bacterium. Lineage (GTDB taxonomy): Bacteria > Acidobacteriota > Vicinamibacteria > Fen-336 > Fen-336 > AA29. The sequence continues at coordinate 22,223 of JBGPBV010000096.1, read as the reverse complement.
CGCTTCGTCAAGCCGTTCGTGCTCAGGCGCGGCGACCAGTTCCGGGCCGAGGGTCCACCGAGCCTGAGCAGCGACGAATGGGCCGCGGACTTCAACGAAGTCAAGCGGCTCGGAAGCGTGGACAGTGCCGAACGCACGGCCGAGCAGACCGAGATCGCGCTGTGCGGCGCCGAGCCGCCGCTGCCGATGTGGAATCGGGTGGCGCGCAGCGTGTCGGCCCAGAAACAGACCGGCCTCGTCGAGAATGCGCGGCTGTTCGCCCTGCTGAACCTGGCCATGGTGGATGCCAACATCGCCGTCTGGGACAGCAAGTACACGTATCGGTTCTGGCGGCCGGTGACGGCCATCCCCCTCGCGGATACGGACGGCAACGACGCGACCGAGGCCGACCCCGATTGGATGCCTTTGCGGCCGACACCGCTCCATCCGGAGTACCCGTCGGCCCACGCCGTCGTCAGCAATGCGGCGGCCAGGGTCATGACCAGCTTCTTTGGCAAGCACATCGCCTTCAGCACGGCGACCTCGACGTGCCCGGCGGGGGTGGTCCGCAGCTACCGCAGCTTCCAGGCCCTGGCCGACGAGATCGGCGACTCCCGCATCTACATCGGGTTCCACTACCGCAGCTCCGTCCGCGACGGCGCCCACCTCGGCCGCCACGTCGGCCACTGGACGTTCCGTCGCGTTCTGCAACCGCTGAAGCACCCTCATTGCGAAGCCTTCTGATCCGTGCTCGTGACAGCGGACGCCAACGGGATCGAACGCACCCCATCGCGGATGAGGGCACACCCGCGACCTCCACGCCACTGAGGTCGCCATCGACGGGCGCCAACGATACGTGTGTTCGGCCGACATCGGAACGTTTAAGCAGGTGAGAGGGAGGTCCAGATGAATCGTCTCTTCTTGAGTCTCGTAGCTGGTAGTCTTGCGGCGACGCCGGCTCATCGGGCCGTGAGTACGGCTGCGCCGGCGGAGAGCGAGAAGGCACCGATGATGGTGTCTTTCGCTGAGCTGAAGTGGAGGGAGCTCCCCGAGAGGAAGGGTACGCAGTTCGCCGTTCTCTCGGGAGATCCTAGAGTGGGGCAGTACACGCAAATGCGCAGGGTACCAGGCGGAACCGACAATCCGCTTCATGCGCACAGTAGTGAAATCACGAATGTGATCATCAGTGGCGTTTTGTATACGGGAGCCGACGCGGCATCGGCGAAGGACTTCGGGCCGGGGTCGGTCGTGATGCTACCTGCCAATTGGGTGCACGTGAGCGGCTGTCGGGCCGGAAGCGATTGCGTGTTCTATCAAGAAGGCAAGGGAAAGTTCGACTACAAACCCATCCCTGCCAGTAAGTAGCGTTGCCGCTGGAGAGCGTACGCCAACGGGATCGAACGCGCCCCATCGCGGATGACGGCACGCCCGCGACCTCCACGCTACTTAGGTCGCCACCGACGGGCGCGAACGATGCGCGTGATTACGGGGACTGGCGGGGTGGACGGGACTCGAACCCGCGACCTCCGACGTGACAGGCCGGCGTTCTAACCAACTGAACTACCACCCCGCGATGGTGGTTGGGGGTCAACTGTGGCGGAAGAACCGGTCCCGGGTGGTGGGCGGTGCAGGGTTCGAACCTGCGGCCCCCGGTGTGTAAGACCGATGCTCTACCGCTGAGCTAACCGCCCGGCGGGACAAGAGGCAAGTCTATTGGACAGGGTCGCCGAGTGTCAATGCGACCAGCGCGGGCGATCCTCGTACCACTCGTCGCGATCGCGGACGACCGGCCGGGAGCGCCGTCCGCCCATCACCCACACGAGCACCACGCCGGCCACGAACCCCCCGATGTGCGCCCACCAGGCCACTCCCCCGCCCGTGTCCGCCGTCCTCACGCCCAGGCTCATCGTGCCCATCAGGAACTGCTGCAGGAACCAGAAGCCGAGGAAGAACAGGGCGGGGATCTTGACGAGCTGCGTGAAGAACCCGAGGGGCAGCAGGGTCACCACGCGCGCTTGCGGGTACAGCGTGATGTAGGCCCCGAGCACGCCCGCGATCGCGCCGGAGGCGCCGATCGACGGCAGGGTCGAGCGCGGGCTGGACCAGATGTGCGCGTAGGAGGCCGCCCATCCGCAGGCGAAATAGAAGACGACGTACTTGAGGTGCCCGAGCCGGTCCTCCACGTTGTCGCCGAAGATCCAGAGGTAGAGCATGTTCCCGATGATGTGCGCGAAGCCGCCGTGCAGGAACATGCTGAAGACGAGGCGGAAGCCGAGGTCGGGATTGAGGGTGTCGGCCAGCGCCTCCACCAGGCCCAGCGAGTGGTCGCGCCCGGTGTAGAGAGCGGGGATGACGGAGGCCTGCTCGAAGAAGCGCGGCAGGTTCTCGCCCATCGACAGCTCGAGCAGGAACGCGAGCACGTTGAGGGCGATGAAGGCGTAGTTGACGTAGGGGACGGTGCGCGAGGGGACGTCGTCGCGGAGCGGGATCACCGTCCGAGCATCTCGCCCAGCGCCGCCTGCCACGAACGGAGGGGCGGACCGCCGAGGCCGCGATAGCGCGCGGTCGAGAGCACCGAGTACGGCGGGCGGCGCGCGGGCAGATCCAGGTCGGAGGTCCGGATGCGCTCAACCGTCGCCTCGACGCCCGCCGCCTCCAGCGACGCCACCGCCAGGTCGTGCCAGGTGCAGGCGCCGTCGCTCGTCACGTGCACCAGGCCACGCGCGCCCTTCTCGACGAGGGCGACGAGGGCCTTGGCCAGATCGGGCGCGTAGGTCGGGGCGAAGGTCTGGTCGTCCACCACGCGGAGGGGGGCGCCGCTCTTCGCGCGCTCCAGGATGCGGTCCACGAACGAGCCTCCCTTGGCCCGGCTGCCCCCGGGGCCGAAGACGCCGCTGGTGCGCACGACGAGCGACTCTCCGCCCACCGCCTCCACCATCATCTCCCCCGCGCGCTTGGAGACGCCGTAGACCCCGAGCGGATGTGGGCGGTCGTCCTCGACGTAGGGCCGCGAGAGCTGGCCGTCGAATACGTAGTCCGTCGAGACGTGCAGGAAGAGCGCGCCCGTTTCGGCCGCCGCGCGCGCAAGGTTCAGGACGCCGGCGGCGTTGACGGCCAGGGCCTCCTTCGGCTCGGACTCGGCGAGGTCCACCTTGTTGTAGGCGGACGCGTTGATGACGACGTCCGGACGGTGCCGGGTGATCGTGATGCGAACCTGTTCGGCGTCGGTGACGTCGAGCTCGCCGCGAGTGGGCCCGAACACGAGGCGATCGCCGAGGAGGGCGGTGAGCGCGCGGCCGAGCTGGCCGCCCGCTCCCGTCACGAGCGCCCTCACTTGTCGATGGCCGGCCGGGTGCGCGCTTCCGCTTCGGACAGGCGGGCCATGGTCAGGCGGAGGGGACAGGCGTCGACGAGGACGAGCCGGGTCGCCGCCGCGAACGGCGGCGACGGCGGCGGCGCGGGCGGGCAGGACGGGCCCCCTCTCCCTCCGCGCCGTCGGGGCCGCCGGTGACCGCGACGCCTTCCGGCGGCGCCTCCAGCTCGAGACGGCGCCAGTACGAGGCCAGCTCCTGCCCCTGTACGCCGCCGTGGATCTCCATCCAGCGCAGCGCCTCCTCGAGGTAGCCGCGGCCGGCCAGGAGGTGCTTGACCTTCGGCGACGTGTGCACCTCGCGCAGCCGGCTCTGCGCGGCGAGGACGAGGCGGAGCCGGTCGAGGTCCTTGCGGGCGAACGGCAGGACGAGCGCGGCCGGACCGCTGGCCGGCTCCTCGTCCTCGTCCGCGCCCAGCGCTTCGATCTCCGCCGCCACGTCGAGAGGCTCGTCCGGCGGCTCGCCGTCGCCGTCGCGGCGCCGGCCCATGGCCGCGGCCGCCGCCGCCCGCCGCAGCGGCACGCCGAGGGGGACGAGCAGCGTGCCCATCAGGAGCGGGTTCGTGAGCTCGTCGGCGGAAGCCAGGCCGGCGTTGCGGTAGTCGTCCAGCCGGGCCAGGCTGCCCAGCAGCCGCTCCCCCTGGTCGGCGATGGCCTGGTCCGCTTCCGGCAGCAGGTAGGCGAGCAGGCCCACGTCGTGCAGGAGCTGGAAGGTCTGGCGCGAGGCGCCCTGGCGCAGGATCTTGTAGATCTCGTCGAGGATGCGCGCGGGGCTGCTCTTCACGATCTCGCCGCGCAGCGCGCGCACCGCCTCGAGGGTGTCGCGGTCGATGGTGAAGCCCAGGCGCGCGGCCAGCGCGACCGCCCGCAGCATGCGCACGGGGTCCTCGCGGAGGCGGACCTCGGGGTCGCCGATGGTGCGGATGAGGCGGTCCTGCAGGTCCTCCAGCCCCCCCACGTAGTCGATCACCGAGAAGGTGGCGATGTCGTAGAAGAGCGCGTTCACGGTGAAGTCGCGGCGGAAGGCGTCCTCCTCGGGCGTCCCGAACGTGTTGTCGCGGCGGATGAGCGTGTCCCCCTCCTCCGGCGGGGCCTGGCGGCGGAAGGTCGAGACCTCGACCACCTTCCGGCCGAAGCGCACGTGGCAGAGGCGGAACCGCCGGCCGATCACGAAGCAGTTCCGGAAGAGCTTCTTGACCTGCTGCGGGTGGGCGTCGGTGCCGATGTCGAAGTCCTTCGGCCGGCGGCTCAGCAGCAGGTCGCGCACGCCCCCGCCCACGAGGTAGGCCTTGTAGCCGCGGTTCTTCAGGCGATAGAGGACCTTCAGGGCATCGGGATCGATGTCCTTGCGGGAGACGTTGTGCTCGGGCCTCGGCAGTACGCGGGGCATGTTGGTGGGGCGGGGGGCGACCTCGAAGGCCGGATTATGACCGGTTTTCCCGGGTTCGGCTACGCTTGGGGCGTGACCGGCTCCCCATCTGCGCCGGGCCGGGCGGCTCGGCTCACGTATCTCGACTGGGCGCGCGGCCTGGCCGTCCTGGGGATGATCAACACGCACGGCGTTTTCGCCTGGACCACTCCCGAGGACTACCGCACGCGCCTGTTCGGCCTGAGCCGGCTGGCGGGGGGCTATCCGGCCACGCTGTTCCTGTTCCTGGCCGGTGTCTCGGCCGCGCTGGTGGCGGAGAGGGAGCGCGACAAGGGCGCCGACGGTGCCGAGGTGCGGCGGCGCGGCCTGCGCCGGGGGCTCACCGTCCTCGGCTATGCGTTCCTGTTCCGCGCCTGGATGCTGGCCAGCGGGGGTTTCGGACGGTGGGCCGACCTCCTGAAGGTGGACGTCCTCAACTGCATCGCGGTCTCGCTGCTCCTGGTGGCGGTGGCGCTGGGCCCGGCGACGGCGCGCGGCCGCGTCCTGGCCTGCCTCGGCCTGGCCGCCGCGGTCGCGCTGGCCACGCCCCTCGTCTGGGACGGGGCGTGGTGGCGGGGATGGCCGGTGCCGCTGGCCGGCTACCTGACCGGCCGCGTGCCCGACACCCTCTTCCCCGTCTTCCCCTGGGCCGCCTACGCCGCCGCCGGCGCCGTGTGTGGCGTGGTCCTGGCCCGCGCTCGCGCGCAGGCGTCGGAGGGGCGGACGATCGCCCTGATGGCGGCGGTGGGCGCGGCGGCCATCCCCGCCGCGCTGGCCGCGGATCGCCACGGGCCTCGTCTCTATCCGACCTACGACTTCTGGTACACGAGCGCGGGCTACGTCGCGATCAAGACGGGAGTCGCCCTGGTCGTCTTCGGCCTCGCCTACGTGATGGACAAGCTGCCCGGGCCGAGCGCGCTGCGCCAGATGGGCCGCACCAGCCTGCTCATCTACTGGGTGCACCTCGAGATCGTGTACGGCCGATGGGTCGCGCCCGCCCTGCGCGGGACGCTCTCCATCGAGCAGGCGCTCACCGGAGTCGCCGTCCTCGCCCTGGCCATGCTCGGGTTGTCCTGGGCCCGGACCAGCGCGGGCGGCTGGCGGCTCGGCGGAGGCGCGCTGGCCAAGGCCTGATCCGGCGCGCGCCCGAGCGGGGGATCAGAGGCGGCGGAGCACGACGCGGCCGCCCACCTGCGCGGCCGCGAAGCGCTGGCCTTCCGGGAAGAGGTCATCGCGGCGGAACGGCGGCAGGGGGCGCGAGGAGTCGCGCACGAACGCCTCCCCCTCCGCCCGCAGCGCGCCCACGAACAGCAGCTCGCGCCACTTCAGGAGGGGCAGCGAGAAGCCGCCCGCGGTCATCCGCACGTCCTCGAAAGGCTTCTCCTCGTCCGCCACGTCACTCCTCGTCCGCCGCGTCCACTTCCGTGACGACCGAGCCGCGCCGGGAGAGCTTGCGGCCGAGGTGCTCGAGCAGGCGGACCTCCTTGGGCGTGAGAAGGGCGCGGGCGAAGAGGGCGCGCCACTCCCGGAAGTAGCGGTCGGTGTTCACGTCGGGCAGCGCCCCGGCGGCGAGGAGCCCCTCGCGCAGGCGCTCGAGCATGGCGTCCTTCTCGCCGTGGCTGGCCCGGCGCGGCAGGGGCGCCGGCCGCGAGCGGGCCCGGAAGACCTCGTAGGCCGCGACCATCACCGCGTGCGAGAGGTTCAGCGACGGCTGGCCGTGGTGGGTCGGGATGAGCACGCGAGAGCCGCAGAGAGCCATCTCGTCCTGGGTGAGGCCGGAGGTCTCGGGCCCGAAGACCAGGCAGGCCGTCTCGGGGCCCGGCCCCGCGATCTCGGCGGCGGCCTCGCGCACGTCGAGGAGGGCCACGCCCTTGTCGCGCCGCCCGGAGAACGCCATCGCCACCCGAGCGTCGCCGATGGCGGCGGGCAGGTCCGCGAAGACGCGCGCGTCCTCGAGGACCTCCTGGCTGCCCCAGGCGGTGCGCCAGCACTCCACGGTGCGCCAGTCCCCGGGCGCGACCAGGCGCAGCCCGTCCAGACCGGTGCTGCGGATCACGCGGGCGACGGCGCCGACGTTGGCCGGTGACTCCGGCCGGACGAGGACGACCTGGATGGGCAAGCCCGCCGCGGCCTAGGAAGTGCCTTCCTTCACGGGCGGGATGAAGTGGATGTAGGCGTTGAGCCAGCGGATCTCCTCGTCCTTCTCGGAGAGGTCCACCTGCAGCAGGTCGCGCTGCGCGACCATGCCGACCAGGCGGTCGCCCTCCACCACGGGCAGGTGCCGGCAGCCCGCCTGCTTCATCTTGCGCAGGCCCTCGCCGTGCGAGTCCGCGATCTGGGCCACCACGAGGTCGCGCGTCATGACCTCGCTCACCCGGGCGCGGTCGGGGTCGATGTCGCGCGCCACCACGCGCGCCATGATGTCGCGCTCCGAGAGGACGCCGACCAGGCGCGTGCCCTCCAGGACCGACACCGCGCCCACGCGCCGCTCCGTCATGTAGCGGGCGGCCTCGCGCACGGTGTGGTCGGCCCGCACGTGGTAGACCTCGCGCCCGGAGACGAGCCCGCCGATGGTCTTCATGCTTCCTCCTCCGCCTCCTCCGGATGGCGCAGGAACCGACGCTGGCGCGGTTGCCGCCGCAGGTACGAGACGAGGTGCTCGCGCAGGCGCTCGGCGTCGCGATCCGACATCTCCACGAACTCGACGCCGACCCCGGAGGGCAGCGCCCCCGTGGGGCCGGAGGCCCCCGCCGAACGGCACCAGGCCACCCGGCACCGGGCATGCACCGCGATCTCGTTCCCGGGCAGCGGGAACCAGATCTCGATCTCCACGCCCCGCTCGAGCGGCTGCGCCCGCTCGAGGAACACGCCGCGCAGGCCCAGGTCGACGACGAACAGGTCCTCGCGCGCGCCGCCCACCGCGATCGCGGCGCGCTGGATGAAGGGGATCCGGATCTTCCTGAGTACGGGCTCGGGGGGAAGCCCTTCCTCGGGCGCCACGGGCGCCACCTTCTGCATCGGGGGGACCTCGAAGGGGCAAGCTTCGCACTCGCCAGCGGGTTGTGTCAACGCGCACCCGGCGCCGCCCGCGTCGTTGACACCGTCGCGCGGCGTGTGCTTGAATTCGGGCCAAATTACGCGGAGCAAATGAGTTCCTCGTCCAGCGGACCACCGCTCCCCACGCTCATCGTGACCGGTGGGGCCTCCGACGGGCTCGCCGTCCAGCTCCATGCCCAGGGCGACGAAAAGACCATCGGGTCCGCCCCCAACTCGCACATCCGCCTGACCACCCGGAACGTGGCTGCCTCTCACGCGCGCGTGAGCTGGGAGGAGGGGGCGGTCGTCCTCAGCGACGAGGGAAGCGCGGCCGGGACGTTCGTCAACGGGGAGAAGATCTCGTCCGGGCACGTCCTCCAGGACGGGGACCGCATCTCGGTGGGCCCGCCCGGCTCGCCGGAGAGCGTGCGCCTGCTCGTCCGCGTGCCGGCCGACCTCGGACTGGCGCTCCGCAGCGGATTCTTCCCCAAGTTCGTGGAGCCGGCGGCCGCGCCGGCGCCCGTGCCCGCGCCCGAGCCCGAGAGCGACGAGCTCCCGGCCTTCGCGGCCCCGGCCGAGGACGAGCCGATCCTGTTCGAGGAGGCGGAGCCGACCCCCGGGTTGGGCGCTCCCGCCTTCAAGCCGCCGGAGCCGGAACCGGTGGCGGTGCCGGGCACCCCCGCGATCATCCTCGACGAGGCGCCGGCGCCCGTGCCCGCGGCGGCGGCCGCGCCCTCGCCCCCCGTCCCTGCTCCCGCCGCTCCCGCCGCTCCCGCCGCGCCCGTGCGCGCGCCTCGCGCGCCTGCCGCGCGGCCGGACTACATGAGCGAGATCCCGAGCATCGGGGGCGACCGTGCGCGCGAGGCCCCGAGTGTCCCTCCAATGGCCGCTCCCGCGCCTCGGCCCGCGCGAGCGCGGAGGCGCATGCCGCCCCCGAGCGTCCCCCGGATGGCCATCGTGGGCGCCGCCGCCGCCGTGGTCGCGGGCGCGGCTTTCTATTTCTACTCACGCTCCCAACAGCCGCCGCCAGTTCTCTCGGCGATCACGCCCCCGAAGGCGGAGGTCGGCACGACGGTGACCATCACCGGCAGCGGGTTCGCCCCCCGCGCCGGCGACAACAGCGTGCGCTTCGGCGACGCGGAGGCGACGGTGACGAACGCGTCCGCCACGTCGCTGGCCGTCACCGTGCCCCCCCTGCCCGGCTCCACGAGCAAGGAGGTGCCGATCACCGTGCGCGCCGGCGGCGGCAGGTCGAACGCGCTCTTCGTCAAGATCGCGCGCTTGCCGCGCATCACCCGCCTGGAGCCGGACGTCGCGGTGCCGGGGGCGGAGATCACGCTGCACGGCCAGAACCTCGACGGCGCGCCGGTGACGGTCAAGATCGCGGGCGAGAAGGTCGCGGCCAGGGACGCCACCGGCGACTCGCTGCGCGTGAAGGTGCCGGACATCCCGTGGACGGAGGGCCAGAGCGTGGCCGTCACGATCGACGTGGGTCCGGACGCCGCCCGCGCCATACCCCTGGTCCTGGGCCACCTCCCGCTCGTCCTCGAAGTCAGCCCCGACTCGGGCCCCGCGGGCCAGCGCGTCACGATCAAGGGCCGCGGGTTCGATCCCGTCGCCACCGGCAACCGTGTCACCATCGGCGGCGCGCCCGCGCTGGTCCTGTCCGCGAGCGCGACCGAGCTGCGGACGGCCGTCCCCGCGGGGGCGGCCTCGGGGGCCCAGACGGCCCTCCCCGTCGTGGTGGAGGCGCACGGCGCGACCTCGGGCAGCCGCACCGCCTTCGCTTTCTCCCGCTCGCTGTCCGGCATGGCGAGGCTCCGCTTCTTCCCCGTGCCCGCTCCGCAGGGTCCGCCCGACCGGCATGCGTTCGTGTCCAGCGAGCTGGGGCCGGTCCTGGTCCTCACGGGCAAGGCCGACGCGGGCTCGACGGCGGAGCGCGCCGATCGCGTGGCGGAGGCGCTCACGCGCGTCATGGAGACGGCGATCACCCGCCCGGTCTCGCTCGAGGTGCGCGAGGGCGCCACGCCCGCGGTGGCGGTGAGCGGGGGGGAGGCGATCGTGACCGCCACCCCCGACGACGCCGACGGCTACACCCAGGCCTGGGACGGCGGCGCCAGGCCCGGGCGCTCGACCCCGCGGCAGATCGCCGGCTACTGGGCCGCGCTGCTGCAGGACTACGTGACGCTGTTCGGGCAGGGCCAGCGGCCCAGCCGCACCGCCGAGCTCTCCTCCCGCGGGCGCGTGCTCGTGGACATCTACGCGGAGGCGCAGCGCCGCGGGGCGGCGGGCGGGGTACCGGTGGCCACCGTCTACGAGCTGTCGCCGACCGTCCTCAAGACCCTGCGCGAGATGGCCCTGCTCGTGCCCGCGGGCGGCGGGGCGGTGGGAACGGCGGTGGCCGGGCGCTGGGAAGGGACGATGGTGGACGAGACCGCGACCGAGAAGGGCATCGAGCTGGTGCTCGACGTGGACGGGGGCAAGCTCGGAGGGTCGCTCACCGTGAAGACGGGCGGCCTGGCCGTCCGCACCCCGCTGCAGCAGGCCACCTATGAAAAGGGCCAGGTGAAGTTCATGGTCAGCTCCGGAGGAGGGCCCCGCCAGTTCCGCGGCACCCTCCAGGGCGGCACCCTCGAGGGATCGATCTTCAAGGACGCCGCGGCCAAGGACAAGGACGCCGTCGGTCGCTTCAGCCTCCGCTACGTCGAGTGAGCGGCCGGGGGCCGGTCCTCCGCGCATCGGCCCGGCGCCCGCGGGCGGCCGTGCGCTCGGGGCTCGACCAGCTCCTGGCCCGCCCGAGCATCGTCCGCGGCCTCCGCGTCGGCCTCATCGCCAACCCCACCGCCGTGACCTCCGGCCTCGTGCACGCCGTCCAGGCCCTCCACCGCGCGCGCGGAGTGCGGCTCCAGGCGCTGTTCGGGCCGGAGCACGGCATCTGGGCCGCCGCCCAGGACCTCGTGGAGGTGGAGGACAGCCGCGACCCGCTCACCGGCCTCCCCGTCTTCAGCCTCTACGGCAAGACGCGCGTCCCGACCGCGGAGAGGCTGTCCCGCCTGGACGCGCTCGTCTTCGACGTGCAGGACGTCGGCGCGCGCTACTACACGTTCGTCTACACGATGCTGTACGCGCTCGAGGCCTGCGCCGCCCACGGCAAGGTCCTGATCGTGCTCGACCGGCCCAATCCGCTCGGCGGGGACGCCCTCGACGGGAACGTGCTGGATCCCGAGTACCTCTCGTTCGTGGGGCTGCACCCGCTGGCCGCGCGCCACGGCATGACCGTGGGCGAGCTGGCCCTCATGTTCCGCGAGGAGCGCGGCCTCGACGTGGACCTGCGCGTCGTGCGCATGCGCGGCTGGGCGCGCTCGATGTTCTACGAGGACACCGGGCTGCCCTGGGTGCCGCCCTCACCCAACATGCCGACCGTGGACACCGCGCTCGTCTATCCGGGGGCGTGCCTGGTCGAAGGCACGAACCTCTCCGAGGGGCGCGGCACCACGCGGCCCTTCGAGCTGGTGGGCGCGCCCTGGCTCGACCCCTGGGCCCTCGCGCGCGACCTGGGGAGAGAGCGCCTCCCCGGCGTGTCCTTCCGCCCCGTCTTCTTCACGCCGACGTTCCAGAAGTTCGCCGGCCGGCCCTGCGGGGGGGTGGCCGTCCACGTCACCGACCGTCTCCGCTTCCCCGCCTTCCTCGCCTACCTGCTGCTCATCCACCACGCGCGCCGGCAGGCGCCGCCGAAGTTCGCGTGGCGCGACCCTCCGTACGAATACGAGCACGTCAAGCGTCCCATCGACATCCTCTGCGGCACGTCCGAGGTGAGACGGGCCCTCGACGCCGGGCTCTCGCCACGGCGCTTCAGCGCGCGCTGGCGCCGCGAGCTGCTGGCGTTCCGCCGCCGGCGGGCGCCCCACCTCCTCTATTGAGACGGCGGCGGGTCGGGCCGTGACCACCGCCGTCTGGGCGGCGGCCGCCCTCGGGGTCCTCGGCGGCCTGCTCGTGGCGCGCCTCCTGGCCGCCTGGCGCCCCCGGTCGACCGCTCCGGAGCCGCGGCCTTCCCTGCCGGACGTCGCCTCCCTCATGCGCCAGATGCTCGAGGCTTCCGGACGGCGCGCGATGGTCCCCGTGATCCTCCGCCTGATCGACGAGCTGCTCGCGCCCGCGCAGGCGGCGGTGTTCGTGACGCGGCCGGACGGCCGGCTGGCCCTGGCCGACGGCAAGGGCCTGCCCGACTCCCTGCCGCGCGGAGCGGAGGTGGAGTCGGACGCCGCCGGGAGCCACCTCCCGTCGCTGGCCGGCCTGCGCGTGGACGCCGCCGCCCCCATCCTCGCCGAGGGGAAGCTGCGCGGCTTCCTCTGCGTGGGTGGCGCGCGCCGGCGGCGCGGGGAGGAGCAGGCGGTGGTCTCGATGGTGGCGGACCTGAGCGGGCTGGCCATCATCCAGGTCGAGAAGCTCAAGGACATCGAGGCCGCCGCCAACGTGGACGACCTCACCGGCGTGTTCAACAAGCGCCGATTCCAGGAGCGCATGTGGGAGGAGATCCGGCGCGCCGCCCGCGACGGGGTGGAGCTGAGCCTGCTCCTCATCGACATCGACCACTTCAAGAACTTCAACGACACGAACGGCCACGTGGCCGGAGACGACGTGCTCAGGAAGATGGGCCAGATCCTGAAGTCGCACGTCCGCGAGGACGACGTGGTGGCGCGCTACGGCGGCGAGGAGTTCGTGGTGCTCTACCCCGGCGCCATCAAGGGCCTGGCCGTGCGCCTGGCCGAGGTCCTGCGGCGCGCGGTGGAGTCGCACCCGTTCGCCGGCCGCGAGCGCCAGCCGCTGGGCGCGGTGACGATCTCGGGCGGAGTGGCCACGTTCCCGCAGGACGCGACCACGGACGTCGCGCTGATCCGGGCCGCGGACCAGGCGCTCTACCAGGCCAAGAAGCAGGGACGGAACCGGATCATCGAGGCCTGAGCGGGGCCTCTCAGGCGTTCTCGGCCACGGGCAACGACGTCGGGTCGGCGCGGACGGGCTGGGGCCGCGGGCGGCGGGCTCGCGTCGTCATCACCACCGCCACCAGGATGAGCACGCCGCCGGCGAGGAGGCCCGGCGTGAGGGCCTCCCGGAGGAACACGCGGCCCAGGATCACCGCCACCACCGGGTTCACGTAGGCGTACGTCCCCACCGTGGTCGCGGGCAGCTCGTTGAGGCAGTACGCGAAGGCGGTGAAGCCCACGAGCGACCCGAAGGTGACGAGGTAGCCCAGGCTCAGCCAGGTGTCCAGGGAGGCGGTGCGCAGCGCGCTCCAGTCGTCCCGGAAGATCACGCGCGACACGAGCAGGAGCGCGGCCGATCCGGCCAGCATCTCGATGGCGGAGGCGCTGAACACCGACAGCCGCGCCGGCACGGACTGCGCGTAGAGAGAGCCCACCGTCCAGGCGATGGTGGCCATCTGGAGGGCGACGATCGCGCCCCAGTGCCCGGACCCGAGCCCGCCCTCCGGCCGCGCGACCAGGGCCACGCCCCCGAGGCCGACGAGAGTCCCCACCCAGACACGCACCGTCCAGCGCTGGCCGCCGGCGCGAAGGCCGTCGAGAAGGGTCATCCAGAGGGGCGTGGAGCCCACGATGAGGGCGGCGATGCCGCTGGGGATCGTCTTCTCCGCCCACATGACGCTCGCGTTGGCCACGGAGAGCAGCAGCACCCCGACCAGCGAGTAGTCGGCGACCTGGCGCCAGGTCGGCCAGGCGCGCTTGCGGTCCACGATCAGCGCGATCACCGCCATGGCGAGGCCGGACGCGAGGAAGCGGAGGCAGGCGGCGGCATGGGGCGGAACCTCGCGCACGGCCACGCGGATGGCCAGGTAGGTCGAGCCCCAGACGACGTACACGACGCCGAGCGAGAGCCACGGCAGCAGGCGGCGATGGCGGGGAGACAAGCGGGCTACTCCCGGGCGCGCGCGGGCGTCTCCGCCGGCTCGTCGGCCACGAGCGCGGGCGGGAGGGGGCCGAGCGTGCCCTTGTCGAGGATGGTCTCGAGGACGAAGGCGGTGCGCGAGGACTGCAGGGCGCGCGTGGACTGGAGCTCGAGGAGCAGCGCGTTGACGTCCTCGATGCGCCGGCAGATGACGTCGGCCACGAAGCAGTCCTCGCCGCTCACCCGATGCACCGACCGGACGAGCGGGTTGCCGGTCAGGCGGCGCAGCACGTCCTTCTCCTTCTGCGGGGCCTTGCCGTCGAGCGTGATGCGGACCTGGGCGCGCACGCCCAGGCCGAGGGCGGCGGGGTCGACGTCGGCGCGGTAGCCCCGGATGACGCCGTGGCGCTCCAGCTCGCGGATCCGCTCCGTGACCGCCTGGCGGGAGAGGCCCAGCTCCTTGGCCAGGTCGGCGGCCGGACGGCGCCCGTCGCGCGAGAGGGCGACGAGGAGGGCGCGGTCGGTGCGGTCGAGGCGGGAGGTCCCTGGGCGCGTTGCCATATCGCAAGAGGCTAGCTATTGCCTCAGACGAATGTCAATCGTTTGGTGTTCCGTGATTGACATACGACTTCACATGAAATCACGAGGCCGCCCTTGACCGCGGGGGGACCGGGATCGAGAATCGCGGACGTCCCCCTGAGAGCGCGCCTTCGGGCGCGGCCTGCGAGGTCGCGAAATGGCCAAGCCTCCTGCCGAAGACGACACCCCGACCACGGGGGTGTCGCGACGTGTGTTCCTCAAGACCGCGGGCGTGGGCGCCGCCGCCACCAGCCTGATCGGAGCCACCACCGCCACCGGCGGAGGGTCGGTCCTGGGCCCGGAGGCGGTCCCGCTCGCGCTCAAGGTGAACGGCGCGGTGCGCACGGTGACGGTCGAGCCGCGGGTCACGCTGCTGCGCGCGCTGCGCAACCACCTCGACCTCACCGGCTCCAAGGAGATCTGCGACCGCGGCTCCTGCGGCGGCTGCACCGTGATGCTGGACGGCAAGCCCGTGGTGTCCTGCCTGATGCTGGCCGCGGACGCCGTCGGCCACGAGGTCACGACCGTCGAAGGCCTGGGCACCCCCGAGAAGATGAGCGCGGTGCAGGCCGCCTTCGTGGAGGCGGACGCCCTGCAGTGCGGCTTCTGCACGCCCGGCTTCGTGGTGGCGTCCACGGCCCTGCTCCGCCAGAACCCGAGCCCGACGCTCGAGCAGGTCAAGGACGGCCTCGCCGGCAACCTCTGCCGCTGCGGGACGTACTCGCGGGTCTTCGAGGCCGTGCTCAAGGCGGCCCGGACGTCGCGCCCGGCGGCGGGAAGGAAGGCCTGAGATGACACAGGAAGCCTCTCCGAAGCCGCCCGCCCCCACCGTCACCTACGTCGTCAAGGCCGGCCACGCCAGCGCGCCCCAGACCCTCGAGGTCCACGCCGCCCTTGGCGACATCAAGCCCTGGGACCTGGACTCGAAGCTGCGCGTGGTCAAGGGCCGGCAGCCGCGCCTGGAGGGCCCGCTGAAGGTCACGGGCCGCGCGAAGTACACGTTCGACGTCTCCCTCCCCGGCATGCTCTGGGGGCGCATGGTGCGCGCCAGCGTCCCCGCGGCCGAGATCGTCAAGATCGACACGTCGAAGGCGGAGAAGCTGCCCGGCGTGAAGGCGGTCTGGACGACCGAGGCGCGCGCGGTCCGCTTCGCCGGCCAGGACGTGGCGGCGGTGGCCGCGGTCTCGCCGGAGGTCGCGGAGGACGCCGCGCGCCTGGTCGAGGTGACCTACGACGAGCGGCCGTTCGTCACCGACCTCCAGAAGGCGATGGAGGAGGGCGCGCCGGCCGTCTACAACGCGGACCAGATCCCGGGCAAGCCGACCACGCCCGTGAAGGGAAACGTGGTCGGGCCGATCGTGCCGCGCCGCGGGGGCCAGCGCGGGGACGTGGCCAAGGGGATGGCGGAGGCCGAAGTCACCCTGGAGGGCACCTACTACGTCCCCGTGCACACCCACGCGCCACTGGAGACGCACGGCGTCATCGCGAAGTGGGACGGCGACCAGCTCACGATATGGGCCTCGACCCAGAGCATCGGCACCGTGCGCGAGGGCATGGCGGAGTACCTCGGCATCGACCGCAAGAACGTCACCGTCATCACCGAGCACATGGGCGGCGGGTTCGGCTCCAAGCTGGCCGCCTCCGCGGAGGGCACGAACTTCGCCGGCGTGGCCTGCAAGCTGGCCAGGCAGGCGGGAGCGCCCGTCAAGCTGATGCTCGACCGGCGCGAGGAGCACCTCTGCACCGGCAACGCGCCGGCCGCGCTCATGACCGTGCGCCTGGGCGCGAAGAAGGACGGCACCCTCACCGCCATCCACCATCGGTCGTTCGGGACGGCCGGGGTCGCCGGCGGCGCGGGCACGGGAGGCCCCTCGGGGAACCTCTACGCGAACACCCCGAACTGCCTGGTCGAGGAGCACGACGTCTTCACCAACGCGGGCCCGGCGGCGCCCCTGCGCGCCCCCGGCCATTCCCAGGGCGCGTTCGCGCTGGAGTCCGCGATGGACGAGCTGGCGGAGAAGCTCGGGATGGACCCGCTCGAGCTGCGGAAGAAGAACGAGTCGAGCCCGGTCCGGAAGATCCAGTACGACCTCGGGGCCAAGGCCATCGGGTGGGAGCGCCGGAACAAGACGGCGGGCGGAACCGCCGGTCCCCGCAAGCGCGGGATCGGGATGGCCAACGGCAACTGGTACGTCTTCGCCCGCGGCAGCGGCGTGTTCGCGGAGGTGAAGGTCCACCGCGACGGGTCGGTCGAGCTGTTCCAGGGCTCGCAGGACATCGGGAGCGGCTTCCGCACCGCCATGGCGATGATCGTGGCCGAGGAGCTGGGCCTGCGCCCCGAGGACGTGACCGTGCGCGTGGGCGACACCCGCTGGCCGGAAGGCGTGGGCTCCGGCGGCAGCAACACCACGAACTCGGTGGGCCCCGCCGTGCGCCTGGCCGCCCACGACGCGCGTGGCCGGATCTTCGCGCTGGCGGCGCCCCTCCTGGGCGCGAAGCCGGAAGACCTCGACGCCGCCGGCGGCAAGATCTTCGTGGCCGCCAGCCCCTCGAAGCAGGTCGCCTTCCGCCAGGCCGCCCTGAAGATGCCGGACGAGGTCATCAGCGCGGTGGCCGAGCGCAAGAAGC
Source organism: Vicinamibacteria bacterium (assembly GCA_041481445.1). Lineage (GTDB taxonomy): Bacteria > Acidobacteriota > Vicinamibacteria > Fen-336 > Fen-336 > AA29. Next base: position 5,319 of record JBGPBV010000096.1, on the reverse strand, counting down.
AGTACGAGACCTACCGCCAGGACCTCGCGGGCACGCAGTTCGCGGAGGTGGAGGTCGACGTCGAGACGGGCAACGTCCGGGTCGTGAAGGTCGTCTCCGTCAACGACTGCGGCTTCCCCATCAACATGCTGACCACGGAGAGCCAGATCATCGGGGCCATGATCCAGGGCGTGTCGTGGGCCCTGTTCGAGAACCGCATCCTCGACCGCAACGTCGGCACCATGGTCAACCCCAACCTGGAGGCCTACAAGATCCTTTCGAGCAAGGACATGTTCGAGGCGGTGCCGATCGTGACCGAGATCGCCAACGCCGGGAACAACACCTCCGCGGCCGGGATCGGCGAGCCGCCCATCGTCCCCACCCTGGCCGCGATCGCCAACGCGGTGTACAACGCGACGGGGGGGCGGATACGCTCGCTGCCGCTGACGCCGGACCGCGTCCTGGCCCACCTGGCCTCGGCGAGGAGGGGCTGATGAAGAGCTTCGAGCTGGCTCGTCCCTCGTCCGTGGCCGAGGCGCGCACCATGCTGGCCGAGCGGCCGGGCGCCATCTTCAAGGCGGGCGGCATCGACGTCCTCGACCACCTCAAGGAGCACCTCCTCGAGCCGCCGCGCCTCGTGGACCTCAAGTCCCTTCCCGGCCTGCGCGAGATCGCGCCCCAGCCGGACGGGTCGCTCAAGATCGGGCCGCTGGCCACGCTGGCCGAGGTGGCCGCGCATCCCGGCCTGCGCCAGACCCACCGCGCGCTGGCCCAGGCCTGCGCGGAGGCGGCCTCGCCGCAGATCCGCAACGTGGCCACCATCGGCGGGAACCTGCTCCAGCGCCCGCGCTGCTGGTACTACCGGCAGGAGTCGTACAAGTGCCTGAAGAAGGGCGGCGACGTCTGCTACGCGGTGGGCGGCGAGAACCGCTACCACGGCATCTTCGGCGGCGGCCCGTCCTACGCGGTGCATCCCTCGAACGCCGCCGTCCCCCTCGTCGCGTTCGGTGCGCAGCTCGTCCTCGAGGGGGAGAAGGGCCCGCGCACGGTCGCCATCGGCGACTTCTTCGTCCCGCCCACCAAGGACCCGGAGCGCGAGAACCAGATCCAGCCCGGCGAGGTGCTGACGGAGATCCGCGTGCCGGCGGCCACGGGCTGGCGCTCCGTCTACGACGACGCGCGCGAACGCGCGGCCTTCGACTGGCCGCTCGTGTCGGCGGCCACCGCGGTGCGGCTGGAGGCGGGCGTGGTCAAGGAGGCCCGCATCGTGCTCGGGGCGGTGGGGCCCGTGCCCTGGCGGTCCGCGCGGGCCGAGCAGGCGCTGGTGGGCAAGGCCCTCGATGCGGCGGCGGCGGAGGCGGCGGCGAGCGCGGCGACCGTGGGCGCGGCCCCGCTCAGCGAGAACGGCTACAAGGTGGGGCTGCTGAAGACGCTGGTGCGGCGCACGCTGCTGGCGCTGGCCTCGTGAGCGCGCGCGAGACGGAGAGCCGGACGACGGCCGAGCAGGAGGCGAGCATGGACGACGGGATCGCCGAAGCCACGAGCGCGGACCGCGCGACCGGCGAGGTGCCGGTCTGCCGGCGGCTGCGGACGAAGATGTACTACGTGCTCGGCCGCGACCACATCGACCTGCGCGAGGCCTCTCCCACCGGCCAGTACTGGTGCTCGCGGACGGCCACGGTCCTCGGACCCGACGACGTCCTCTGCAGCCCCCACGTCTGCCAGCCGCACCGCGCCTGTTTCGAGCCCGTCGAGTAGGGCCGGCGGGTCCTCGCTGGGCGTTCACCGTCAGACGTTTGAGGGTCGCGGTTCAATAATCCGTAGCTCATACGGTGTGATCCATCCATTTGGAGGCAGACCGGAGGTTCCGGTGTCCCTGGTGTCGATGGAACTCGTTGCATCATAGTGATTTAAGATCTAAGGATTCACTCCTGCGCTTGTGGCGCACCGCTTGCTACCTGAGCGGACGGCGCCTCCTCCCCTCATCCGGCCCTCAGGCCGCGCTCAGGCCCTTCGGATGCGGGTGCCGCGCCCGTTGAGAGGCTTTGTCGTCGGACGTTGTGAATTCAAAAGGAGTGAGACACTGATGAGACGTCAACTCGTTTGGACTCTCCTGCTGGTCCTGGCGACCTTCGGTCTCGCCTCGGCCCAGGAGTCGACGACGGGCTCGCTCGCCGGAACGGTGGTCGATGCCCAGGGCGCCCCGGTCCCCGGCGCGACGGTCACCATCACCTCGCCCGAGGGTCCCAAGACGATCGTCACGGACGCGAACGGGAAGTTCTTCGCGCCCTACCTCACGCCCGGCAAGTACGCGGTCCGGGTCGAGCTCGCCGGCTTCTCGCCCGTCGAGCAGAAGAACATCGACGTCCGACTCGGGCAGCGACTCGAACTCGGCGCCCTGAGCCTGAAGGTCGGAGGCGTCCAGGAAGTCGTCGAGGTCGTGGGAGCCGCGCCCGTGGTCGACACCAACTCGACCACGACGGGCGGCGTCCTCGACAGCGACACGCTCAAGCGCCTGCCGGTGGGCCGCAACTTCACGGACACGCTCTACCTCGTGGCCGGCGTGAGCGGCTCGGACGTGGGCCGCGCCAACCCGTCCATCAGCGGGGCCAGCGGCCTCGACAACAACTACGTCGTGGACGGCATCAACATCTCCAACACCGGCTTCGGCGGCGTCGGCACCTACTCGATCGTGTACGGCTCGCTGGGCACCGGCGTCACCACCGACTTCATCAAGGAGACGCAGGTCAAGACCGGCGGCTTCGAGGCCGAGTACGGCCAGTCCACCGGCGGCGTGGTCAACGTCGTGACCCAGAGCGGCACCAACGCGTTCCACGGCGCGGTCTACGGCTACGCCCGGCCCTACGGGTTCACCTCGGACTACAAGCAGATCCAGACGCCCAACGGCACCGTCAACATCGCGGGCGACCAGAACATGGACTTCGGCCTGAGCCTGGGCGGCCCGATCATGAAGAACAAGCTGTTCTTCTTCGGCGCCTTCAACCCCCAGTTCCAGGACCGCAAGTTCACCGCGCCGCCGAGCTTCCCCCTGGCCAGCCTGGGCGAGGTGGAGCGCGTGCGGAAGATCTACTCCTATGCCGGCAAGCTGAGCTGGCAGCTCAACTCGAACCACCGGTTCGACTTCTCCGCCTTCGGCGACCCCTCGAAGGGTGAGAACGGCCCGCAGCGCGCCAACGCCCTCCTCGCCGCCCTGCCCACCCGATTCAGCTCGATGACCTACGGAGGCGACCAGCAGAGCCTGCGCTACGACGGGATCATCACCCGGAGCTGGCTGGTCGAGGCCTCGTTCGCCCGCTCCACCAACTCCATCGACGAGACGCCGCAGGTGAACGAGTGGCAGGTCACCGACCGCACGGTCACGCCCAACATCGTGCAGGGCGGCATCGGCTTCTACGACAAGGGCGGCACGGGCAAGAACCTCCAGTACCAGTTGAAGTCGACCCACATCTTCGATGCCGGCGGCAACCACCAGTTCCGCTACGGCGTCGGCTTCGAGGACATCACGTTCGCGCGCGACCAGGACCGCACCGGCCCGCCCTTCACGCTGGCCAACGGCACCGTGACGCGCACGGGCGCCAGCGGCATCAGCATCCTGGCCGACCCCGTGTTCGGCAAGATCTGGCGCGTCACCCGCGGCAACTTCGGCCCCGTCCCGGAGACGACGGCGAACTACCTGGACTTCTTCGCCCAGGACACCTGGCAAATCGGCAAGAAGCTGACCTTCCGGCCCGGCCTGCGCTGGGAGCGCCAGAACCTGGTGGGCGGCGGCACGCCCCTTTGCCACGCCGACGATTCCCGTCCGGGCGCCGGCGACGGCACCGGCGAGGCGATCGTGTGCACGAAGTCGTTCACGAACAACTGGAGCCCGCGCATCGGCGCCACCTACGACATCTTCGGCAACGGCAAGTCGAAGATCTACGCGAGCTGGGGACGGTTCCTCTCCAAGATCCCCAACGACCTCGCCTCGCGCTCGCTCTCCGCGGATGCCGGCCTCAGCCGCGCGGACTACTTCGACGCCGGCCTGACCCGGCCGATCCCCAACGGGACGCTGGCCGGCGGCCAGACCCAGCACCTGATCCTCGCCGGCCTGGGCGCGGCGACGTTCGACCCCGACGCCAAGCCGACCTACCAGCAGGAGTTCCTCGGCGGGTTCGAGTTCGAGGTCGCGCGGTCGGTCAGCCTGGGCATCCGCTACATCCACCGCACCATCCCGCGCGTGCTCGAGGACGTGGGCACGCTCTCGATGACGGCGGAGAACCTGCTCGCGAGCCCCGGCGACGTGGAGTACTTCATCACGAACATCGGCCCGCAGATCCCGACCACCTGCTACCCGGGCTATCCGTGCTCGTTCGAGACGCCGGTGCACATCTACGACGCGGTCGAGCTCACCATGAACAAGACGTTCGCCGACAACTGGGGCCTGGTGGCGTCCTACCGGTGGTCGAAGCTGAAGGGCAACTTCGAGGGGTTCTTCCGCTCCGACAACGGCCAGTCCGACCCCTCGATCACGTCGCTGTTCGACTACCCGACCAACGACCCGAGCTACGCCGCCGTTGGCGGACCCCAGCTCGGCTTCCGCGGCGACATCCGCTACCTGGGCGACACCCTGGGCCGCGGCGAGCTGCCCAACGACCGCACCCACCAGGTCAAGATCTACGGCACGCGCTCGTTCAGCAACTTCAACCTCGGTGCCGCCTTCAATGCCGGCTCCGGCCGTCCGCTGACCGCGCTCGCCGCCAACCCGTCCTACAGCAACGCCGGCGAGATCCCGGAGACCCTTCGTGGCGCCGGTATCCAGACGGTCAGCGTGGCCGACTGCAGCGACTGCGGCAAGTTCCAGAAGAAGTCGCCGTTCGAGACGGCGTTCGACCTCCACGCCGACTACACCATGAAGTTCGGCAACCAGCGGTTCATGCTCCTGGCCGACGTGTTCAACCTGTTCAACCACCGCTCGCCGACGGACTACGACACCTTCACGGAGTCGTCGTTCGGCTCGCTCAACCCCAACTTCGGCCAACCGATCAGCAACGCGACCGGGTTCGCCAGCTACCAGGCCCCGCGCCAGATCCGCATCGGCGCGCGGTTCGAGTGGTAGCCTCGTCGCACACGTAGGGCGGGCCTCTCGGCCCGCTCGTTCCGGGGGGCGGGGCGACCCGCCCCCCTTTCTTTTTCCGCCGTGACGGTCGCCGCCCTTGAAGCACGGCCGCGAACGCGCTACCGTGTCGTCCATCCGCAGGTTCGTCCTCGCGAGGAGGGACCCATGCCTACCGCGGGATTGCCGGCCGCCCTCGCCGTCCTCTTCGGGCTCGCCGGGCCGCC
>JBGPBV010000095.1:0-26402 GCA_041481445.1 Vicinamibacteria bacterium | reverse complement strand
GACGACGTCTGGCCGCTGGAGCCAGGATCGACCGGTACCCCATGACGGCGGGGCCCGCACGTCCAATCGGCTGACCGCGGTCAGCGCATCGGGGCGGGGCCGCCCGCCACCGCGTCCAGCCGGTGCTGCAGCGCGCGCAGCTCCTGCGCCAGCCGCACGATCTCCGCCTGCTGTTGCCGGACGGCATTCAACAGGATCACCGCCACGCGGTCGTACTTCACGCCCTCGACCTCGCCCGCCGCGTTGCGCGTGATGAGCAGCGGCTCGACCGGGGCCACGTCCTCGGCGCCCAGGCCCAGGTCGCGCGCGCCGCCGTCCTTCCACGAGAAGGAGATGGGCTGGAGCCGCGCGACGACGTCGAGCCCGCCCGCGTAGGGTGCGACGTCCGTCTTGTAGCGCAGGCTGGACGAGCAGAACGCGAAGCGGTGGGACGCGGTCTGGCAGATCGAGACCTGGCCGTTCGAGTCCAGCGTGATCACGTCGAGCGTGCCTGGCACGCGGGCGTTGTCACCGCTGGTACCGATCACGATCGTGTTGCTGGTGGTGACGACGGCGCCCGCCCCCAGCGCCGTCGAATGCGTGACCTGGGTGGCCGTATCGGGGTTGCCGCTGAGGAACCCCAGGAACGTGTTGTTGCTGCCGGTGGTGTTGTTGAAGCCCGCTTGCGTGCCCACGAACACGTTGCCGCCGCCGCTCGTGTTGAAGCGGCCGGAGTCGAGGCCGACGAACACGCTGTTCGCCCCGGTGGTGGTGGCGAAACCCGACGACCGTCCGAAAAAGGAGTTGCCGCCGGCCGTGGTCGTGCGTCCGGCGTCGGTGCCGAAGAAGGAGTTGTTGGACCCCGTGACGTTGGTCAGTCCGGCCCGGGTGCCGTAGAAGGAGTTCCCGAAGCCGGTGGTATTGGCGATGCCGGCCTGGCTGCCGAAGAAGTTGTTCTGGTCCCCCGCGGTGTTGGCCTTGCCGGCGGAGTTGCCGAAGAACGCGTTCTCGCTCGCGACGTTGTTCTCACCGGCCTGGGCCCCGAAGAACGAGTTGGAGCTGGCGGTCGAGTTGGTGGCCCCCGCGAGCAGCCCGACGTAGGTGTTGTTGCTGGCAGTGGTGTTGGCGAATCCGGCGCCCTCGCCCACGAACACGTTCTGCACGCCGGTGTTGTTCATGCCGGCCGCGCTGCCCACGAACGTGTTCTTGTTGCCGTCGGCGGTGGCCTGGCCGGCCCGCGCACCCACGAAGGTGTTCTCCGAGCCCGTGGTCACGGCGGTGCCAGCGCTGGCGCCCACGAAGAGGTTGAACGTGCCGTCCGTGCCCAGCACGCGGCCACCGGCGATGTCGTAACGCTGCGCCGCGTTCACGACGTTGGCCGCGACCGTCCCCCCGACGGTCCCGTCGCCGGACACGTTGAGGCTGCCCGGCACGCGGGCGAGGTCGCCGCTGGTGCCGATCACGATCGTGTTGCTGGTGGTGACGACGGCGCCCGCCCCCAGCGTCGTCGAGTGGGTCACCTGCGTGGCCGCATCGGGGTTGCCGCTGCCAAACCCCAGGAACGTGTTGCTGCCGCCGGTGGTGTTGTTCATTCCCGCTTGCAGGCCCACGAAGGTGTTGAAGCCGCCGCTGGCGTTGTTGTAGCCCGCTTGCCAGCCCACGAACGCGTTGCCGGCGCCGGTGGTGTTGAAGCGGCCGGAGTCGAGGCCGGCGAACACGTTGAAGCCCCCGGTCGTGGTGGCGTAGCCGGCCGACCGTCCGATGAAGGAGTTGCCGTTGCCGGTGGTCATGTGCCCGGCGTCGGTGCCGAAGAAGGAGTTGTTGGCGCCCGTGACGTTGGTCATTCCGGCCCGGGTGCCGTAGAAGGAGTTTCCGAAGCCGGTCATGTTGGCGATGCCGGCCTGGCTGCCGAAGAAGTTGTTCTGGTCCCCCGTGGTGTTGGCCAGGCCGGCGGAGTTGCCGAAGAACGCGTTCTCGCCGGCGAGGTTGTTCTCGCCGGCCAGGGCGCCGAAGAACGAGTTGGAGCTGGCGGTCGTGTTGACCGCCCCCGCCAGCAGCCCGACGTAGGTGTTGTTGAGGCCGGTCGTGTTGCCCAGGCCGGCGGCGTCGCCCACGAACACGTTCTGCACGCCCGTGTTGTTCATGCCGGCCGCGCTGCCCACGAACGTGTTCTTGTTGCCCACGGTGGTGGCCTGGCCGGCCCGCGCGCCCACGAACGTGTTTTCCGAGCCTGTGGTCGCGGCGGTGCCGGCGCTGGCGCCCACGAAGAGGTTGAAGGTGCCGTCCGTGCCCAGCACGCGGCCACCGGCGATGTCGTAACGCTGCGCCGCGTTCACGACGTTGGCCACGACCGTCCCCCCGACGGTCCCATCGCCGGACACGTTGAAGCTGGTCGCGGCCTGCGGCGTCGTCGCGTTCTGCACGTAGTTCGCGCTTCCCGCCGTGGGCGAACGCGCGTCGGTGAGGCGCGGGTCGGTGGTGACCACGTACTGCGCGGCCAGCACGCCGCCCAGTCGGCCGGAGTCCGCGGCGCTGGTGGCCGCGTCGGCGAGCGCCGCCGATCCGCTGCGCAACGTGTAGGGCGCGGACGTGATCTCCTGGCGCGGGGCGAGGATCGTGTAGGGCGACGCGCTGCCGTTGGGCCGCACGCCGACCTCGAGGTAGCGCGCGCTGCCGTCGAAGGGCGAGGCGCCGAAATCCAGGGTCACCGTGAACAGGCCGTCGGTCACCGGCACCAGGAGTCCCGCCAGCGCCGGGCCCACCGGCGCGCCGCCGGCCGCCGTCGGGAAGAGGCGGAACTGGAAGTCGTAGGTGGCGTTCGCAGGATGGCCCGCATCGGTCAGCCGGCCCTGGTAGGTGAAGGCGGTCGGCTGCGCCCATGCGGACGCCGCCGCACCGACGACGAGCGCCCCTCCCCAGAGCGCCGCGCGCGCCCAGGCACGCATCCGCCACACCATGGAAGCAGCCCGGGGGCGATGACGGGTCATTTCTTTCTCCTGCCCGAAAGGGGCTGTCAGCAAAGAGGAGGGAACGGGCGGCCATGTTACCAGGCCGCCGTGCGCTCATAAGGGCTGACAGGACACGTGGTCCCTGGCGGACGGCGGCGACGAGATCCGGGGGGTACGGGCTCGGCCCTAGGGCAGCGGACCGATCGCGCTGTACTGGTGCGACTCGAACGCGTCGAAGAAGAGGGTGCCGTTGGCGCCCTGCTTGACGCTCATCGCCCCCATCCGCGCGAAGTCCACGGCGCTGATGCTGTTGTCCAGTGCGCTCAGCGTCGCGACCGAAGTCCCATCGATCCACATCTCGAACGTCCCGTCGGGCGCGTCCTGCCCGCTCGATCGGCGCCAATCGATCTCCACGGAGTGCGGCCCGTCCGTGATCGGGAAGAAGCCGGTCTCCGCCTGGCTGTTGTCGTCCCGCCGGACGCGCCCCATCAGGCCGTACTGTCCGTTGAGCAGCCGGAGCACGACGGCGAAGAGGCGGCGCGTCGGGTTCTCCTCGAACCCGATGAAGATGCGTGTCCGGACGTGCCCCTGGGCCACGCCCGGATCGAAGCCGTGGGTGTCGAAGTAGAACCGGGCACGGTAGCGATCCTCGTCGGCGGGCGTGTCGTCTTCGACGTAGATGCCGGTCGTGTCGTTCACGACGGCCTGAAGGCCCAGGCCGGGTGAGCCCAGGGCGGCGTCCGGGGTGACCGACAGGTCGCCGCCGTCGGTCGACGCCGTGGACCACGCCGCGAGTCCCCCGGACTCGAAGGAGTCCCCGAAGATCAGGTCGCCGAAGCGCCGGCCGAAAACCCCGAAGTTGTTGCCGTCCTGCCGATAGCTCATCCAGGTGACCACGAACTGGCCTCTCCGCCCAGAGGTGACTGCCACGCCGGATTGCACGCCCGTGGTGTACGAGTTCACGACGAACTCGGAGCTGACGGGATTGCCTGCGGTATCGAACTCCCGCTCACTCACGGTGGTGCCGGAACCGTCCGAACCCCCGTAGTCCGTCCAGGTGACCATGAACTTCCCGGCGGAATCCATGGCGACCCGAGGGTGACGCTGGTCGTATGTGGTGTAGGTATTCACCAGGAACGTGCCGCCCATCGGGCTGCCCGCCGCGTCGAACCGGCGGGCAAGGATGCCATAGCCGTCGCCGTCGCCGAGTTGGTCGTCCCAGACCACGACGAAGGCCCCGTCCTGTTCGGACGCGAGGGAGGGCCAATGCCGATTGCCGGTGGTGGATTCGCTCACGAGCACGTCGCCCGTGAGCGGCGCACCCGTGGCGTCGAAGCGCCGCGCGAAGACCTCTTGTGGATAGCCGGGGATCGAGAGGGGTTGGGTCCACGCCACCACGAACGAGCCGTCGGCGGCGATCGCGGCGTCAGGGTCGTTCTGGAAGTTGGTGGTGTAGGAGCTGACCATGAACTCCGGGCCGAAGCCGGTCGTCACGTCGTAGCGCCGGGCGAAGATGCCGCTCCGAGCCGCGAACGAATCGAAGACTTCCCAGACCACGATGAAGTTGCCCGCCCCGTCCCCGGCCATGCGGCTGTACCTGGGCGAGACGGTATCCGTGTTGATCGGGAAGTCGCTGCCCATCGGAACGCCGGTGGCATCGAAGCGCCGCCCGAAGAAGTGGTGGCGGCTATCCGACCCGATGGAGGTCCAGGTCACGACGAACTCCCCCGCGTGGTTGACGACGATGCCCGGTGCATCCTGGATTCCCGTGGTGTCGGAGTTCACGGCGAACTCGGGCCCGAGAGGGATGCCGGACGACGAGAACCGTCGGGCGAACACCCCGTCGGCTTCGCCGTTGCCGGACCCCGCCCAGGTCACGATGAAGTGCCCGCTTCCATCCTGGGCGACAGCCGGGTTCGCCTGAGACCCCGTCGTAAAGGTGTTGACCGCGAACTCGGGGCCGTTCGCGTCCTGGGCGAAGACGGCCGAGCTCGAGAGGAGAACCGCCGCCACCGCCGCTCGCCGTACTACGTCACGGAGTCTCACTCCCGTCCTCCTGGATTCGCTGTTCCGGCTCTACGGTCGACGACCGCGACGCCGCCCTTCATGACCCAGCGTACGCCGTGGATGGCGGCGTCCACATCCGCCAGAGGATCGCCCTGGACCGCGACCAGATCCGCGTAGGCACCAGGCGCGACCACGCCCAGCGCGCCCTCCTGACCGAGCAGGACGGCCGCATTGGTCGTGGCCGTGCGCAGGGCCTGCTCCGGCGTCATCCCCGCCTTCACGAACCAGCCCAGCTCGCGGGTGTTCTCGCCGAACATCGTGAAGATCGCGTCCGAGCCCATCGCGATGCGCACGCCCGCCTTCACCGCCCGCCGCGTCGTCTCCAGGTTGCAGCGGATGAAGTCCTCGAGGCGCTCCTTGTAGCCGGCGGCGTAGCCGAACTCGGCGCCGTGCTCGGCGTAGTAGCGGTTGTGGTCGATCGTGGGCACGTAGAAGGTCCCGCGCCGCACCATCTCCGCGATGGTGGCGTCGTCCATGTCGGTGGCGTGCTCGACGGAGTCCGCGCCCGCGCGCACGGCGTCGCGCGCGCCGGAGGGGCCGTAGGAATGGATGGCGATCCGCTTGCCGAGGGTGTGGGTGGCCTCCACGGCCGCCTTCATCTCCTCGTACGTGAAGGTCTGGACACCGGTCACGTCCTGACCGCTGCCGCTCGAGCCGAACATCTTGACCCAGTCCGCGCCGGCCGCGATCTGCTCGCGGGCCACGCGCATGGCCGCCTCCGGCCCGTCCACCGTGCCCGGCGTGGGGGGCAGGCCCGTGCGCGTCCGCGTGATGTGGAGGCCGTAGCCGACGACGAACATGCGCGGCCCCGTCACCGCGCCGGTGTTGATGAGGTCACGCAGCGCGACGTCCATGTACTCGGTCGCGTTCATGTCGCGCACGGTGGTGACGCCGGCCTCGAGCGTGCGCCGTGCCGCTTGCTGACCGAGCACCATGTTGACGGCGGGCGCGCGGCCGCCGCCGGGAGTGGGTCCGTACGTCATGTGCGTGTGCACGTCGATGAGGCCGGGAATCCCCGTGTAGCGGGACAGGTCGATGACGGCGGCCCCGGCGGGGATGGCGGAGGTCTCCGTTCCGACGCTGACGATGCGCTCGCCGTCCACGACGACGATCGCGTCCTTCAACACCCGGCCCTTGCCGTCCCACAGGGCGCCGAGGCGGACGGCGGTGGGAGCGGCCAGGACGATCGTGGGCAGGCCCACCGCGATGGCCAGCGCAAGGATGGGAGCGGATCGGATCACGAGCGGTCTAGTGTAGAGCCGAATGGTCGGCGCACGGCTCCGGCGTGAGGGATCCGGGTACTCTGGCGGGAGGGACCGTGAAGTCCGAGACGGAGGACCGCGTCATGACATCAGGCCGCAAGCCAACACCGCATGTCGTCCTGGGCCTGGACCGGCTCCTCTCCGAGCGGCTGGACCTCTTGGAGGGCGCGCGCGTCGGCCTCGTCTGCAACCAGGCCACCGTCGATCACCGCCTGCGCCACGCCGCCGACCTGCTCCACGCGCACCCCGACGTCCGGCTGACGACGCTCTTCGGTCCCCAGCACGGCATCCGCGGCGACGTCCAGGACAACATGGTCGAGACCGCGCACGCCGTGGACGGCCCGACCGGGCTCCCCGTGTACTCGCTCTACAGCGAGACGCGCGAGCCGACCGCGGGCATGCTCGCGGAGACGGACGTCATCGTGGTGGACCTCCAGGACGTGGGCTGCCGCATCTACACCTTCGTGTACACGATGGCCAACTGCATGCGGGCGGCGCGCGCGCTCGGCAAGCGGGTGATCGTCTGCGACCGGCCCAACCCGATCGGGGGGACGGCGGTGGAGGGCAACGTGCTCGAACCCGCCTTCGCCTCCTTCGTGGGGCAGTTCCCGATCCCGACGCGGCACGGCATGACCGCCGGGGAGCTGGCCCGGCTCTTCAACGAAGCCTTCGGGATCGGCTGCGACCTCCAGGTCGTGCCCATGCAGGGCTGGACGCGGGCGATGTGGATGGACGAGGGGGACGCGCCGTGGGTGATCCCGTCGCCGAACATGCCGACGCTGGACACGGCGACCGTCTTCCCGGGCGCCGTCCACCTCGAGGGCACGCAGATGTCCGAGGGCCGCGGCACCACGCGGCCGTTCGAGCTGGTCGGCGCGCCCTACGTCGAGGCCGAGGACTACGGGCGCCGGCTCAACGCCCTCGACCTGCCGGGCGTCCACTTCCGGCCGACCGTGTTCCAGCCGACCTTCCAGAAGCACGCCGGCCGAAGCTGCGGCGGGGTGCAGGTCCACGTGCTCGATCGCGATCGGTTCCTCCCCGTGAAGACGGGAGTGGCGGTGGTCAAGACGGCCCACGACATGCACACGGACGAGTTCCGCTGGAAGCAGCCGCCCTACGAGTACGTCTTCGACAAGAACCCCTTCGACGTGATCGCGGGCACGGGCGCGCTGCGCGAGGCGATCGAGAGAGGCGCCTCCGTCGACGATATCGACCGCTCGTGGCGGCCGGGGCTGGAGGCCTTCCGCCGCCTGCGCGAGGCGTACCTTCTGTATTGACATTTCGGGGCCGGCTCCGAGAATGGAGAGTCGCATGCCCCCCGAGACGACGAGCGAGCCCGCGCGCGCCCTCGCCGACCGCCTCGCCGCCCTCGTCCGCCGCGCCTACCAACGTGGATGGACGTTCGGCACCAGCGGCAACTTCAGCGCTGTCGTCGCCACCGAGCCCCTGCGCCTGGTCATCACTCCGAGCGGCGCGGACAAGGGGGAGGTGCAGGGGAGCCACATGGTCACCATCGACGAGGCGGGCCGGCCCGTGGACGGCGCCGGCCGCCCCTCGGCGGAGACGCCCCTGCACCTGGCCATCGTGCGCGCCCGCGGCGCGCGCGCCGTCTCCCATACCCATTCCGTGTGGAGCACGCTCCTCTCGGACGTGGCCGCCCACGAGGGGGGCCTCGCCATCGAGGGGTACGAGATGCTCAAGGGGCTCAGCGGCGTCACCACCCACGACCACCGCGAATGGCTCCCGATCATCGAGAACACGCAGGACTGGGCGGCGGAGGCGCCCCGGGTGGAGTCGCTCCTGCGCGGCCACCCACCAGTGCACGGCCTGCTCATCCGCCGGCACGGCCTCTACACCTGGGGCCGCGACCTCGACGAGCTCAGCCGGCACCTGGAGATCCTCGAGTTCCTGCTGGAGGTGGTGGGCCTGGGCGGCAAGACCTAGAATGTCCCTTCGGGCGCAAGGGGCCGGGAGGACAGCATGGCTCTCGTGAGGATCCCAGACGAAGGACGCACGATCACCGGGCACGACGAGGTTCGCGCCGCGCTCGCGCGCGTGGGCATCGACTACGAGCGGTGGCAGCCCGCGCACGCCGTGCCGGACGGCGCGAGCGCGGAGGCCGTGCTCGCCGCCTACGCGGCCGAGATCGACCGCCTCAAGAAGGCGGGCGGGTACGTGACCGCGGACGTGATCGACGTCTCCGCGGCCACCCCCAACCTGGACGCCATGCTCGCGAAGTTCAGCCGCGAGCACTGGCACGACGAGGACGAGGTCCGGTTCATCCTGCGCGGCCGCGGCGTGTTCCACATCCATCCCAAGGGCGCGCCGGTGATGGCCATCGAGGTGGCTCCGGGCGACCTCATCCGCGTGCCGCGGGGGACCCGTCACTGGTTCGACCTCTGCGCCGAGAAGGACATCCGCGCCATCCGCCTGTTCCAGGACGCCTCGGGCTGGACCCCGCGCTACACCGACAGCGGCGTGGACGGGGGCTACCAGCCGGTGTGCCTGGGGCCGTCGTACCTCCCCGCCGGGGCTTGATCGACCCTTCGCGCGTCCGCGTCCTGCTCCTCGACGTCGAAGGCACGACCACGTCCGTGTCCTACGTGTACGACGTCCTCTTCCCGTTCGCGCGCGCGCGCCTCGCCGCGTTCCTCGGCCGCGCGGACGCCGCCGCCGATCGGGCCGCCCTCGCCGCGGAGCGCGCCCGCGAGACGGGGCCCGCGCCGGCGTGGGGAGAGGACGAAGACGCCGCGGTCGCCTACGCGTCCTGGCTGATGGACCGCGACCGCAAGTCGACCGCCCTGAAGTCGCTTCAGGGCCGCATCTGGGAGGAGGGCTATCGCTCGGGCGCCCTGGTCTCGCACGTCTACCCGGACGTGCGGCCGGCCCTGGAGCGCGTCCGGGCCCGCGGCGGGTCGGTGGCCATCTTCTCCTCCGGGAGCGTGCTCGCCCAGCGGCTCCTGTTCGCGCACACGCCGGAAGGAGACCTCACGCCGCTCATCCACGGCTACTTCGACACCACCACCGGGCCCAAACGCGAGGCGGAGAGCTACCAGCGCATCGCGGAGGCACTGCGGGCGGCGCCGCCGTCGATGCTGTTCGTGTCGGACGTGGCCGCCGAGCTCGACGCCGCACGCGCGGCCGGCCTCGTCACGGCGCTGTGCGTGCGCGCGGGCGAGGCGCCCGCGGGCGAGGCGCCCGCGGGCGGCCATCCCATCGTGCGCTCGCTCGACGGGCTCTGATCAGGCCAGACGCTGCACGACGCCGATGACGCGGAAGGCCCAGAGGGTGCGGCAGACCTCGAAGTGGGAGAGGGTCGAGTTGCGGCAGATGGTGCCCACGTCCTGCTCCAGGTCCAGGCCGGTCAGGATCGAGAGCTTCTCGAGGGACAGCGTCATCTCCCCCAGCACCTTCTCGTAGGTGCGCGCCCGCGAGTAGCGTGTCTCCACCGAGCCCACCGCGCGCTCGATCCGGCTCCAGGACTCGATCCGCCGGACGCCCTCCAGGATGACGTCGGGGGTGCTCAGCTTCAGCGTGATGGGCTCGCTGGAGGCCTCGCCCTCCGTGAAGTGGTACAGGCCCTCCGTCCACTGGAAGGCGGAGAAGATGATCTCCTGGGTATGGTCCATGACGGCCTTGACCAGCTCGCGCGCGTCGAGCGCGCCCTGCTCGACGAGCACGGTGCCGAGCCGGATGCCCTTGCGCATGGCGCGGCTGGCCTCGACGTACTGGTGCAGGGTGATGCGGCCGCGCCGCAAGAGGAGCTCGCCCAGGCGGTCGTCGCGGGCGGAGGAGAAGGCGAACACGAGGCGGCCGTTCTGCACCCGCACGCTCTTCTCGATCCCCATGTGGTTGAGGGTGAGCAGTCCCGTCCAGTCGCGGCCGTAGACCTCGCGGATGAGGTCGGCGAACTCGTGATCGGCCAGGCGGCCGGTCGGCCACGCGATGCTCACGTCGGGAACGGCCACGGGCGCGGAGAGGATCTCCGGCGGCCCCTCGGCGGTGCTCATGGCCGTCGGCGTCGGCCGCGAGCTGGCCCGCACGCGTGGCGGCAGCGGCGGCGGGCCGCCGGCGGGAGCGGCGGGTGCGGCGGCGACGGCGGCCGGCGCGGGGTGGGCCTCGGCGGTCGCGACGGCATCGGCAAGAGCCGGAATCGGATCCGAAGGCAGGTCGGCGGGGAAGTCCGTGAACACTGGCGTCGGGGCCGGGCCCTTGCTGGGCCCCTTGCCGCCGCGCTCGTCCGCTCCCGCCTTGCGCTTCGCGCCGGGACCTCCTCGCCGCTCCGGCGTGGTGCCGGCCGCGATGTCGTTCGCGCGCTCGATCTCGAAGGTCTCCTCGACGGGCACGAGCGGGATCGGCCTGGGATCGCTGGCGGGCGGCGGGGGAGGCGCGTCCACGTCGACCTCGATGTCCGGCGCCTCGAGCGCGCTCGGGGCGGCGGCGGCGGCCCGTGCCGCCGGCGGCGCATCGTCGAGCATCCCGGCCAGGGGATCGTCCCCGGCCGGCGACGAAACCGCGGGCGGGGAAGCATCGACCGCCAGCGGATCGCTCGCGGGGACGACGGCCGGCGGCGAATCGTGGCCGTGCGGAGCCGCCGGCGACGAGTCCTGGCCGTGCAGCGCGCGAATCCGCGCGACGAGCTGGGGATCGCCGGGGGCCAGGGCGAGCGCCTTGAGGTACTGCGCGCGCGCCCCCGCGCGATCGCCGAGGCCCTCCAGGCACTCGCCGAGGAAGCGCTCGGCCAGGATGTTGTCGGGAGCGTCCTGGAGCAGCGCTTCCAGCTGCATCCGCGCCCCCGACAAGTCGCCGCTCTCGAGCAGCGCGCGGCCCAGGGTCAGGCGCAAGGACGGATACGACGCGCCGTGCTCGAACCCGTCGCGGCACACGCGGACCGCCCCCGCGAAGTCGCCCGCCTTGCGCAGCTCCTCCGCGAGCTGTCCGTACAGCCGCGGGTTGGGCGCCTTCTCGAGACGCTCGCGCAGCTCCTCAATCTTGGGGTTCGCCGCACCGGCCACCACCACCCCCGGCTCGGGCGCGGCCGGGGCCGGGATGGGTCCCGTGTCCACCGTCGACGCCGGAGGGGCGGCCCCCGCGGGAGACGGGGCGGGACCCTTCTTCGGGAGGGGGGGCGGCTCGTGCTCGACGGGCGACGGCTGCTTGCCCGGCGGAAGAGGCGGCGGCAGGAGGGCCGCGATCTCGGGGACGCGTTCGGCTTCCGTCCACTCCGGCAGTCCCTGGCGCCACACGAGGGCGCTCGGCGGCAGCGCCGTCGTCATGACCAGATGGACGATGTGCTCCACGCCCACGGGTCCGAGCCGCTTGTCGTCCTGGACGTAGAACCAGCCGGCGGCGCTCATACCCAACCGTCCGTGTTTCGAGGGACTTGCCCGGTGTCGCCGTGAAGGTAGCACGGCTGCGTGCGCGCTGCGAGCCGGGGCGTGCATCGAGCCCGCCGAGGCGACAGCCGGCCGCCGATCCGCTACGATCGGGGTTCGGACCTCATGGGACTACGACCTGCCCGCGTGCTCGGCGCGGCCCTGGCCGGCCTCACCATCGCCTGCGGCGGAAGCTCTCCGGCTTCGCCTCCCGCCCCCGTCGCCGCCGTGGCCTCCCCGACGCCGCCCCCGGGCCCGCCGAACGTCGTGATCATCCTGGCCGACGACATGGGCTACGGCGACCTCGGCTCCTACGGCGCCAAGCTGATCAAGACGCCCAACCTGGACCGTCTCGCCGCCGAGGGGGTCCGCCTGACCGATTTCCGCGTGCCCTCCGCCCTGTGCACGCCGTCGCGCGGGGCCCTCCT
Organism: Vicinamibacteria bacterium; assembly: GCA_041481445.1. Lineage (GTDB taxonomy): Bacteria > Acidobacteriota > Vicinamibacteria > Fen-336 > Fen-336 > AA29. Next base: position 14,343 of record JBGPBV010000095.1, on the reverse strand, counting down.
GACCGGCCTCTACCCGCCGCGCACGGGCCTCGTGGGCAACCTCCCGTCGGGCTCGCCCACGGAGGGGATCACGGACGGGATCGACGACGACGAGATCACGCTCGCCGAGGCCCTCCGCGAACGGGGCTACGCTACGGCCGCCGTCGGCAAGTGGCACCTCGGCAGCACTCTCCAATACCTCCCCACGAACCACGGGTTCGACTCCTACTTCGGCATCAGCAACGGCGACCAGACTTTCCTGCTCCTGCGCGGCACCAGCCTCGTGCGCGACCCGCCTGGCCTGGACCAGATCACCAAGGCCTACACGACGGAGGCGGTCTCGATCATCCGCGGCGCCGCGCGGGACCGGCCGTTCTTCCTCTATCTCGCGCACCGCTCGCCCCACGTGCCGCTGGAGCCGTCCGCGGAGTTCGTGGGCAAGTCGGCCGGAGGGCTGTACGGCGACGTGGTCGAGGAGCTGGACTGGACCGTCGGCGAGGTCATGAAGGCGGTCCGGGACCGCGGCACCGCCGAGCGCAGCACGATGGTGTTCTTCACGAGCGACAACGGCCCCTGGCTCTCGCAGGGCGACGAGGCGGGCTCGGCGGGGCCGTTCCGGGCCGGCAAGAACACCCCCTACGAAGGGGGCGTGCGCGTGCCCGCCATCGTGTGGTGGCCGGGCCGCTATCCGGCCGGGCGAGTGGTGAGCGAGCCGACGATGAGCCTCGACGTGTTCCCCACGGTGGTGGCGATGGCCCAGGGGCAGCTCAGCCCGACCCGGAAGTACTACGGAGCGGACCTGACGCCGCTCCTGGCCGGCGAGGTCTCCCGCCTGCCCGGGCCGGGCACGGACGGCTCGCGCGAGCTGCTCGGCTACTACTTCGGCGCCGCCGTCTCGCTGCGCTCCGGCCGTTGGAAATTCCTCCGCCCGGGATACTGGGACCTCGTGGACACGCTCTACGACCTGCAGGGGGACCCGGCGGAGACGACCGATCTCCTGCCCTCGCGCCCCGAGGTCGCGTCCGCCCTCTCCGCGCGCCTGGCCGCGCTGGCGGACGAGATCTCGCAGGGGGCGAAGAAGCCCAAGAAGGGCGGGGGCGAGAACTAGTCCGTCTGACGCACGCCTCTGGCGTCCCCGGCGGCAGCCCCCCGCCGGGGTTGCGGCGGCTCGTCCCGACTCAGATGACGGTGCGCCGTCCGGTGAGCAGGTTCACGACGAAGACGACCAGAGCCACCACGAGCAGCAGGTGGATGAGGCCGCCGCCGACGTGCGCGACCAACCCGAGCAGCCAAAGTGCAAAAAGGATCGCGATGATCGTCCAGAGCATGTTGCCTCCTTGAAATGGAGGGCGGGTGCCGCGCCTCCGTCTCGTTGAGGAAGATCTAGCAACTTCCGTGCCGCGTTCGACTCGTGGCCTAAAGCGCTCGCCGGCCGCGTCCCTCCGCGGCCGCGTTGTAGTTTCTTCCGCCGCGCCGGGCCGACGCCTCAGCGGTGGCGCAGGGCGAGCAGCGAGCGATACAGCCAGCTCGCGCTCGCGGGATCACGCTCGGAGGCGAGGGCCGCCCGGCGCTCGGCCCACGCCCCGCGCACGTCCGCCGATGGCCACGGCTGGCCTGGCCCTCCCGCGGGGTGGACGAGGACCTCGGCGGGCGCCCATGGTCCGGGCTCGGTCGGGGACACGCGGACGGCCACGATCGTGCGCCCGTCCAGCGGGACCGAGAAGGCGAGGGAGTCGATGAGGAACTGCGGATGGCCGTTGATCCAGGCGAGGTCCACCGTCTCGCGGCCGCGCCGCCGGCGGCCGATCCTCTCGAAGCTCGAGCCGTCGGACGACACCTCGAGGTCCAGGGCCCGCGGCAGCCCCGGATCGGACGGGCCGGCGAGCAGGGTGATCCCGGCCGCGGATGTCGGCCGCGCGAGAGCGAACGTGGCCGGCCCCGTGGCAGGCTCGACCACGCGGGTGGCGACGTCGGCGTCGCCCGCCGGCCCGGAGACCAGACCGGGCGCGGCCCGCGGACCGAACGGCGGCACGAAGTCCAGATAGATCCGCGCCGCGCCGGCGCGGAGCGGCGTGCTCCGGCCGCCGATGCCGTCGAGCTTGGACTCGAAGGTGCGCGGCGCCGGCAGCTCGAAATCGGTACCGGGGACGAGCACCCAGGCCGCGCGGGGATCGAAGCGGACCTCGTCCAGGTACGGCATCGGGTAGCCGTAGAACCGCTCGTTCCAGGGTGGCGACGCGATCAGCGACTCGCCGCTCGTGTAGGTCAGGCAATAGGCGGTGTGATACGAGGCGTACGCGCGGGTGACGCCGCGGCCGGCCAGCGCGTCGAGGACGGGCGCGCAGTCGGGCACGAGGGCCTCCGGCCCCGCGCGCCGCCAGCCCTCGATCAGCCGCGCGCCCGTCCAGAGCTGTGCCGCGCACAGCGGCGCCACGACCATCCATGCGCGCCGGGGCCCGGCCAGGCGTACGGCGCCCAGCGCCGCGAGCACGGCCAGGGGCAGGAGCGCCGGAGTGAGGAAGCGGAGCGTGTGCTCGTCGGAGCGGATGGGGAAGGGGTAGGCGGCCACCGTCAGGATGACCGTCCCCGCCATCAGCGCGGCGACGGCCGTGTGCCTCGTCGCGCGCAGTCCCAGGGCGGCGAGGCCCAGCCAGGCCGCGGGCGCGAGGAGGGCCACGGCCAGCGGGGCACGGACCGTGCGCTCCGCCTCGTCCGCGGTGAGGGGGCACCAGGCCCCGAGAAGGCCGGACAGCGGCTCGTGCATCCGGCGTGCGACCGCGGCCGCGTGCGCCAGCAGCGGCTCGCCCTCGCGGGCGAGGCCCAGGACCGCGGTCGCGGAGGGATCGCCGAGCGCGCGCACCCACCACGGCGCGCTGGCCACCGCGAAAGCGGACGCCGTCCAGCCCAGGCGGCCGAGCGCGCGCGGGACGCGGCGGGCGCGGAGGGCGAGCACCACCGCCACCGCCGCCACCGTCGCCAGCGACATAAGGTGCGTCCACGCGGCCAGCCCGGCCACGAGGCCGATGGCCGCGCCCTGCCCGCGCGACGGCGCGCGCCCTTCGCCCAGGGCCGTCGCGGCCTCCAGCGCGAGCAGCAGCAGCAGACCCAGCAGCGCGAGCGTGGTCGGATAGAGAGGCGGCGGCAGGGACGACAGCAGCAGCGCGTAGGCGGGAGGGCAGGCCAGGAGCAGCGCGGCGGGCCGGCCGGCGCCGGCGCGGGCGCGCTCGGCGATTCCGTACGCGGCCGCCACCAGGGCCAGGGCGAGCAGCGCATAGGGGATGCGGACGGCGGTCGGAGTCGGTCCGAGCGCCGCCACGAAGGGCGCGGCCAGCCACCCGTCGAGAGGGGAACCGTACGGCTGCCCCCAAAGCGTGGTGCCGCGGGTCGGGTGGCGGGCCATGAGGCCGACGATCGCGGTGTCGCCGTCCAGGGAGGCCCGGCCGGCGAAGGCCCAGAAGGGCGCGCGGACGGCGGCGGCCAGGAGGAGGACGGCGACGAGCGCCCGCGCCTTCACCCGCGTGCGGTCGTGGCCACCGCGGGCTGGCCGGCATGACGCGAGCGGACGAGCAGGAGTACCGCGCGGCCGAACGCTTCCGCGGCGAAGGCGGCGGCCAGGAGATACACGACGACGAACGCCTGCGGCTCGACCGCTCCCGCGGTGGTCACCAAGACGGGCGCAGGCAGGGCCGCGAGCGCGACCGCGGCCAGCACCGGCAGGGCGGGCCGCGCCCACGCCGCCGCCTCGCCCAGGGCCGCGGCCGCGAGCGTCGGCGCCCGATCGCGGCTGCCGCCGAGGGCGAAGGCAAGGACCAGGACGCCCGGCGCGACCATGAGCCCCACCGGCAGCTCGACCCTCCGCTCGCCCCAGCCCAGGAAGTCGGCCGTGGTCGTGTACGTGTAGTACTTGTCCAGGAACCCCTCGTTGAACGACCGGCCTCGCGCCATCCAGAGACCGTCCGTGCTCGCGCGCGGCCAGAGCTTGCTCTGGCTGACCACGGCCATCGCTCGCCGGGCGAGGATCCCCACGTACCACACGGGATCCTCGCGGACGTCGCGGAGGACGAGATCGCGCAGGATCGCCTGGCCGGTCGCGCTGGTCCGCGCGTCCCCGCCCGCCGCGCGCACGACCTGCTCGGCCACGTCGTCCGACCAGGCGTGACCCTTCGTGCGGTCGAAGTCGCCCAGTCCCTCCCACACGGCCGCCCACACGTCATGGTGTTGCGGCTGGCGGAGGGCGGCATACGGCGCGAGGAAGACGGCCAGGGCCACCGCGCCGGTGGCCGCGGCGGCGCGGGAGCGGCGCGCGCTGCGCCAGGCCGCCACGCCGATCGCGAGCAGGAACGCGGGCAGCATGAAGAGCGCGCTGCTGCGGCACAGCGCGCACAGGCCGAACACGAGCCCGGCGGCGGCCGCCCGCCCGACGAGACCCCGCGCGGTGGGACCGGGCGACAGCACGGCCCAGGCGGCGATCGGGACCACCAGCAGCAGGCTCACGAGATGGAAGGCCACCGCCGACCGCGCCAGGGACAGGACCTCGACGACGAACAGGGAGGAAACGACCAGCCCGAGGAAGACCGCCGCCGCCGTGGCGCGGCCGAGGATCGACAGCTCGACCGCCGTCCACACGAGAACGGGCGCGGCAATGAGCGTGCCCAGCCAGAGGATCAGGAACGGCGCCGGACCCCCGACCATCCGGAACCCCCATCCCAGCAGGAGAGCGCGTCCGGGATCGTCCGCGGCGTCGGCGCCGGGCCGGCCGCGATTGCGGACGAACGGCTCGATCCGCGTCGTCCTCCAGAACCGCAGGGGCGAGAGGCGGTCCTGGACGACCTTGGCGATGAGGATCTCGCGGTAGGCCTGGATGGTCTCGCTCCATTCCGGCCAGGGCCGCGACGCCTCCTTCGCCTCCGCCATCGGACGGGTGGCGTCGAGGTAGTAGACGACGCCGAGCGTCCAGTCGCTCCACAGGCGGCGATAGGCGAGCATGTCCGTGAAGTCGGTTTCCGCCCGGACCCGCCCCGTGTGGAGCAAGAGGAGCCCGGCCCCGGCGAGGCCCAGCCCGGCCCCGAGCAGGGGTCGCCTCCGCGCGCGCATCGCGCAGGGATCAAACCACAGCCGGGCGGGCCGTCACAAACGGCAGCGACGCGGTTCCGCGCTCAGCGCGTGCTCTTGCCGGCCAGGCTGGCCACGACCGCCACCAGCTCCGCGGGCTCGACCGGCTTGGCCGCGTGGAGCTGGAACCCGGCGGAGAGCGCGCGCATGCGGTCCTCGAGCCGGCCGTACCCGGTCAGGGCGGCGGCGGGGATGCGCCCGCCCCGGTCCGGGGGAAGCCTCCGCACGCTCTTGATGAGCTCGTAGCCGTCCTGGTCCTGGAGCGCGATGTCGCTCAGGAGGACGTCCGGCCGCTCGCGCTGCAGCACCTCCAGCGCCTCCGCGCCGGTGGCGGCCATGTAGACGCGCGCCCCGCGCTTCTGGAGGACGGCCGCCAGCAGGTGGCGCGCGTCCGCCTCGTCCTCGACCACGAGGACGCGGACGCCGTCCAGGCGCGGCGCCTGGTCCAGGCCGGCCTCCTCGCGCAGGATCGGCGGCACGCGCTGGGCCTCTTCCGCCGCGTCCATGATGGGGAGGCGCACGGTGAACGCGGAGCCCTCGCCCTCCCCCGCGCTCGTCGCCGACACGTTGCCCCCGTGGCTCTCGACGATGTGGCGCACGATGGAGAGCCCGAGGCCGAGCCCGCCGTGGCGGCGCGTCCCCGTGCCCGCCTGGCGGAAGCGCTCGAAGATGTGGGGGAGGAAGTCGGGGGCGATGCCGGCGCCGGTGTCCCCCACCACGATCTCGAACTCGGAGGAGGCGTCGCGGCGCCGCAGCTCCACCGTCACCCGGCCACCCTTGGGCGTGAACTTGATCGCGTTCGAGAGCAGGTTCCAGACCACCTGCTGCAGGCGGTCGGGATCGCCGATGGCGGGGCAGCAGGGCCGCACCTCGGGGGCCAGCTCCGGCCGCACCTCCACCCCCTTGGCGGCGGCGGTGGGCGACACGGTGTCGCAGGCGGACTCGATGACGCGCACGAGGTCGACCGCCCGCAGGTCCAGGTGGAACTTGCCGGCCACGATGCGCGAGACGTCGAGGATGTCCTCGATGAGCTGGTTCTGGACCTTCGCGTTGCGGTCGATGGTCTCGATGGCGCGGGCGACGGTGGCCGCGTCCAGGCCGCCGGTGCGGAGCATGTGCGCCCAGCCCACGATCGCGCTCAGCGGCGTGCGCAGCTCGTGCGAGAGCATGGCCAGGAACTCGTCCTTCATGCGGTTGGCCTCGCGCGCCTCCTCGAGCAGGCGGTTGCGCTCGGCCTCGGCGGCGCGGCGGTCGGAGATGTCGCGGGCGAAGGCGTTGAAGCGATAGAAGCCCCATCCCTTCACGACCGTGATCGCGAGCTCGATGGGTATGCGCGTCCCGTCCTTCTTCAGGCCCTCCACCTCGACGCGCCGGTTGAGCAGCGTGCCCTCCCCCGTCTCCAGGTACTTCTCGAGGCCGCGCTCGTGCCGCTCCCGGAGCTCGGGGGGGATGATGAGGTCGGAGAGGCGCCGCCCCACCGCCTCCTCGCGCGTGTAGCCGAAGATGGCCTGGGCCTGATGGTTCCAGTCGATGACGAGGCCGCCCGCGTCCATGCCCACCACGGCGTCGAGCGCGCCTTCCAGGATGCCCCGGAGCTGGGCCTCGTTCTCACGGAGGGAGGCCTCGCGGCGGAGGAACGCCATCTCGAGGTGCGTGGTCACGCGCAGGAGCAGCTCGCGCTCGGAGAAGGGCTTGATCAGGTAGTCGTTGGCCCCCGCCTTCAGCGCGCGCAGCCGGTCCGCCTCCTCCGTGAGGCCGGAGATCACGATCACGGGCAGGGTCCGGCCGCCCGCTTCCGCCCGGAGCTGGCGCAGGAAGTCGAAGCCGTCCATGCCGGGGAGGACGAGGTCGGTGAGGACGAGGTCGGGGGGGTTCTGGCTCACCGCCTCCAGAGCCACCCGGGCGTCGCCCGCGGTCTCCACCCCCCAATGCGGGCTCAGCAACAGCTCGAGCACGCGCCGCGTCTTCGCGTCGTCCTCCACGACGAGGATGCGCGGGCGGGACGTCTGGGCGCGGGGATCGGGCACGACGGCCGGTATGGCCGCCGGCACTGGCTCTGCCAACGGTCCTCCAGGGGCGCTGCTCGTGTGCCCTTCTTGTTTCCATGATACCCGGCGGAATCCGCTTGGGGCGGAGGCGCGTGCGGATGTGCGCGGGCGCCTCCGCCCGGCGTGGGGGACGGGTCCTAGAGCGCGACGGCGACGGTGAAGGCGGCGCTGTAGCCGCTGGTGGCGTCTCCACCGGTGATGGTGGCCAGCTCGGAGGAGACGCCGTCGCTGAAGACCATGTCGCTCCCGTTGGAGGTGGGGTTCTGTCCCCGCGCCGCGTACACCCCCCGGGCGTACACGGCCGAGGTCACGTCCGCCGCGAACGCGATCTGGGTGACCTTGACCGCGACGTTGTTGACCTTGACCTCGACGTGGATGTGCGTGGCCCGGCCCTGGTACCAGCCGGGGAAGATGGTGGTGAAGGTGGCGCGCCCGCTCGCGTCCGTCATCTGGATGCCGCGCAGGAAGGTCTGGCCCGTCCCGTCATAGCCGCCCTGCGCGTACTCGGAGTAGTGTCCTTCGGCGTCGCACTGCCAGATGTCCACCGCCGCCCCCGCCACCGGCCCGCAGGCGCTGCTCGTGTTGACCACGGTGATCGTGAGCGTCACCGGCAGGCCGCTCCTGCCCTCCCGGATGTCGCTGCGGATGAAGTTGGTCAGGGACGGGTAGGGTCCGATCGTCTCCGTGGGAGTGGTCGCGCAGGCCGCGCTGCCGCCGGTCGTGGTGTTGGTCGCACCGATGGTGGTCGAGGACGAGGTCGGGCTGGTGGTGCCGTCGCCGCTGCAGCCGATGGAGGCGGCCGCGCCCGCGATCCCGAGCATGCCGAGCGCTTCCCGCCGGCTGAGTCTCCTGGTATGCATGAGTGCCTCCGATAGGGGCGGCCGTGGCCGCCGAATCAATCCCCCAACAGTACGCGCGAGCCGCGCCGAGCGGTAGCCGCGTCCGTGCACGTTCAGTGTTAAGGTCGGCTTCACAATGGACCGCTACCGGCGCATGGCGATCCTTGTCGCGGTGGTGCAGAGCGGCTCCATCCGCCGCGCCTCCCGCGAGCTGGACCTGACTCCCTCCGCGGTGAGCCAGCAGATCCGGCGCCTCGAGCAGCAGACGGGGGTGACCCTCCTGCGCCGGACGACTCGCCGCCTCTCCCTGACCGAGGCGGGAGAGGCCTTCTACGAGGGCTGCCTGGCCATGGTCGCGGCCGCCCGCTCCGCGCACGAGCGCCTCGCCTCTCTCCAGGAGGCTCCGGTGGGCGAGCTGCGCGTCAGCGCGCCGGTGGGATTCGCGGCCATACACCTCGTGAAGGCCCTGGCCCCGTTCCTCGAGTCCCATCCCGCACTCTCCCTGCGCCTGCTCGTCACGGACGAGCCGATCGACCTCGTCCGGGAGCGCGTCGATCTGGCCGTGACGATCTCGGGGCCCCTGCCGAGCTCCAGCCTCGTGCGCCGCCATCTGGCCGACTGGCGGCTCGTGCTCGTGGCCTCGCCGGCCTACCTCGCGCGGCGCGGCACGCCGCGCACGCCCGAGGACCTGCCCGGCCACGACCTCCTCGCCCTGCCGCCGTGGCACCATCCGGCGGAGGTCTTGACCGGCCCCGGCGGCGAGCGCCACCGCGTCACGGTGAAACCGCGGGTCACGAGCAACAACCAGCTCGCCATCCGCCGGCTCACGCTCCTCGGGCTCGGCCTCTCGTTCCAGGCCGAGCCGGAGATCGCGGACGAGCTGGCCGCCGGCCGCCTGGTGCCGGTCCTCTCCGAGTGGTCGGCGCCGAGCTTGAGCGTGGACGCCTTGATGCCGGCGCGGACACGCCAGCCGGCCAAGGTGAGGATGGCCCTGGAGGCGCTCGCGGGCTACCTGGCCCAGACCGCGCCGCCGGCCGGGCGACCGCTGCGGAGGCGCAGGTGACGGACACGCACGAGCGCTTCATGAGGGCCGCGCTCGACCAGGCGAAGGCGGCCGCGGCCGCGGGCGAGGTCCCGATCGGCGCCGTGGTCGTCCACGACGGCCTCGTGATCGCGACGGGGTTCAACCAGCCGATCTCCGCCGTCGATCCCACCGCCCACGCCGAGGTCGTGGCCCTGCGCCGCGCCGCCGCCGTCGTCGCCAACTATCGCCTGACCGGCGCCACCCTCTACGTCACCGTCGAGCCCTGCCTGATGTGCGTAGGGGCCATCGTCCACGCGCGGGTGAGCACCGTCGTGTACGGCGCGGAGGATCCCAAGGGGGGCGCGATCGTGTCCGTCCTCCGCGTCGCCGACTTGCGCCTCAACCATCGCTTCGAGGTGGTGCCGGGAGTCCTGGCCGAGGACGCGCGCACGCTGCTCGTCGACTTCTTCCGCGCGCGGCGCGAGCAGGTCTGAGCTAGAATGGCCATTCCGCGTCCGCTGGAGAGGTACGCAAGTGGTTGAAGCGGACGGTCTCGAAAACCGTTATACCGGCAACGGTATCGTGGGTTCGAATCCCACCCTCTCCGCCACTCCCGACGCCGTCAGTGCGCCAGCTTGCTCAGGTACTTCATCCCCGTATCGCACATGACGGTGACGACGGTCGCGCCAGGTCCCAGCTGCTTGGCCAGTCGCAACGCGGCGATGACGTTGCCTCCGGTGGACGTCCCCGCGAAGAGTCCTTCCTCGCGGGCCAGCCGGCCGGCCATGGCGACGGCCTCCTCCGTGGAGACCTGCTCGATCTGATCGGCGACGTCCTTTCGCCAGAGCGGCACGACGAAGCCGGCTCCGACCCCATCGATCTTGTGGGCACCGGCCGGGCCGCCCGACAGGACCGGAGACTCGGAGGGCTCCACGGCGACGATTCGGATCCGTTCATCGTGGCGGCGTAGGCCTTCCCCGATGCCGCGGAGGGACGCCGCGGTTCCCACGCTCTGGACGAAGCCATCGATCCGTCCGCCGGCCTGAGCCCAGATCTCCTCCGCCATCTCGTGATAGGCGGCCAGCTGGTCTTCGTTCTTCAACTGGTCGGTCCAGAAGCTTCCCGTGTCCTCGGCGATGACGCGGGCGGCTTCGACCATGTCCCGGGTGAGCTTCTCCGTCATGCCGCCGCCCCCGCTCGGCACGATCTCGAGCCGGGCTCCCAGGACCCTCATGTGATCGAGCTTCTCCCGCGCGAAGGCATCCGAGGTCACGATGTGCAGGGGATACCCCTTGACGGCGCAGACCAGGGACAGGGACACGCCGGTGCTGCCGCCGGTGTATTCGACGACCGAGCCGCCCGGCTTGAGACGTCCGTCCGCCTCGGCCGCTTCGATCATGGCCAGGGCCATCCGGTCCTTCATGCTGCCGGTGGGATTCTCGCTTTCCACCTTCAGCAGGATGCGGGCGCCGCTCGCGGGCGCGACCTTGCGCAAGGGCAACAGGGAGGTGTTGCCGATGCACCGCAGGATGTCGTTCTTCAACTCGTTCATGGAACCCGCCCTTCAGGAGGGAACGGCTCTCCCACCGCTTGAGATGCCGCCGCCGGCCTGGTCGTGACACGTGTCTGGTCGTGACACGTGTTGTTAGCGCGGTTGACTCCGAGATGGCGGGACCCCACAATCGCTGCCTTCCCTCTGACACAAGCGAAATGGGCCGCGGGGGTGCAGACTGCGCTCTCCGGGACGAGATCGAGTCGCGGCGCCTCGACTCCATCGGGAACTGACCAGGGAGGTCGTCATGTCGAAGCGTCTCATCCTGGCCCTCGGCCTCGGAACCCTCCTGGCCGGGAACGCCTGGGCCCAGCTCCCGATCGGGCCGGAGTTCAGGGTGAACGCCTATACGACGGGCGCCCAGGCACCCGCGGCCGTCGCCACGGACCATGCGGGCAACTTCGTGGTGGTCTGGGCGAGCCTGGGCCAGGACGGCTCCGGCAGTGGCATCTTCGCGCGACGGTACCTGGCCTCGGGGACGCCGGTGGGCTCCTCGGAGTTCCGCGTCAACTCCTATACCACCTCGAGTCAGCAGGACCCGGCGGTCGCGTCCGACCCCACCGGCCGCTTGGTGGTCCTGTGGACGAGCGCGGGTGGTCAGGACGGCAGTCAATCCGGCGTCTACGGCCGGCGTTACGACGCCGCCGGGACACCCGGCCCCGAATTCCAGGTCAACACGTACACTTCCCTCAGTCAGTTCGCCCCGGCCGTGGCCATGAACGCGTCCGGCCAGTTCGTCGCGGTCTGGACGGGCTACGGCCAGGACGACCCCGACTTCGTCATTCGCGCCCAGCGCTTCGACGCGGGGGGAACGCCCCAGGGAGCCGAGTTCCGCGTCAACTCCTATACCACCGGCACCCAGATTGGGCCCAAGGTGGAGATGGACCCGGCCGGGAACTTCGTCGTCGTGTGGTATTCGCCACAGGACGGCAGCGGCTACGGCGTGTTCGGTCAGCGGTACGACGCGGCCGGCCTGCCCCAGGGCCCCGAGTTCCGCGTCAACTCCTTCACCACGAACAGCCAGGCCACGACGGCCGTGGGCATGGACGCCGGTGGCAACTTCATCGTCGCCTGGGAAAGCACCGCACAGGACGGCGACAGCTTCCAAGGCATCTTCGCCAAGCGGTACAACGCGGCGGGCGTGCCTCAAGGAGCCGAGTTCCGGGTCAACCAGTACACGACGGGGCCCCAGGAGCGCCCGCGCATCGCCATGCAACCGGACGGGCGCTTCGTCGTGGCCTGGTCCGGACAGGACGGCGACGACCGCGGCGCCCGCGCGCGCGCCTACGATTCCACCGGTCAGCCGGAAGGCAACGAGTTCCAGGTGAACGCGTTCACCACCGGAACCCAGGGCAATCCGGCGGTGGCCCCCGTGCCGGGGGTCGGCTTCGTCGCGGCCTGGGAGAGCAATCTGCAGGACGGCAGCTTCAACGGCGTCTTCGGCCGGCGGTTCGCCACCGACCTGATCTTCCGGGACGGGTTCGAGTCCGGCGATCTGTCGAACTGGTCGTCCGCCGCCACGGATGGCGGGGACCTCCTCCTCTCGAGCGCGGCCGCCTTGAAGTTCACGACCGTCGGCCTGCAGGGCGTGGTCGACGACACGGCCAGCCTTTTCGTGCAGGACGACACGCCCACCGACGAGGACCGCTACCGGGCGCGGTTCTACTTCGACACGAACGGCTTCGATCCCGGCGAGTCGAGTGGAGCCCACCGCACGCGCGTCTTCATCGCTTTCGAGGAGGGGCCGACCCGACGCCTGGCCGCGATCGTGCTCAAGCGTTCGGCCGGCGCGTACTCCGTGATGGGCCGCGCGCGGCTCGACGACAACACTCAGGCCGACACCGGGTTCTTCGACATCAGCCCCGGCGCCCACTTCGTGGAGCTGGAGTGGAAGCGCTCCAGCGGGCCCGTGGCGAACGACGGGACCTTCCAGCTCTGGATCGACGGCGTCTCCGTCTCGACCCTCCTGAATCTCGACAACAGCCAGAGCGCGGTCGACTTCGCCCGGATGGGCGCGCTGAGCGTCAAGGCGGGCGCGTCGGGCACGCTCTACTGGGACGAATTCGAGTCGCGGCGGTTCAACTACATCGGGAACTGAACGGGGGCGGATTTGCGCAGACGACTGCTCTTGGCCTTGGGTTGCCTCGGAACCGTCCTGGCCGGAAACGGCTGGGCGCAGGTGCCGTTGGGACCGGAATTCCAGGTCAATTCGTATACGACGAACACCCAGAATCTCCCGGCCATCGCCTCCGATTCCACCGGCAACTTCGTGGTGGTCTGGTACAGCTTGGGCCAGGACGGCGACCAGTCCGGGATCTATGCGCGGAAGTACCTGGCCTCGGGCGCCCCCCTGGGATCGTCGGAATTCCGGGTCAACGCCTTCACCACGAGCAGCCAGACCTCGCCGTACGTGGCCTCCGACGCCGCGGGGGGAATGGCTGTCGTGTGGCAAAGCATCGGCCAGGACGGCGACGGAGTTGGCATCTTCGCCCGGCGATACGACTCGTCGGGGTTGCCGGGGTCCGAGCTCCAGGTCAACACCTACACCACCAGTGGCCAGCTCCAATCGACCGTGGCCTCGGATGCCGCCGGCAATTTCGTCGTGGCCTGGTCCTCCTATCTTGAGGACGGGAGCCTTTCCGGGATCCTGGGCCGGAGGTTCAATGCCTCCGGAGTCGCGCAGGGCGGCGAGTTCGTCGTGAACAGCTACACCACCGGCGTCCAGATCTATCCGGCCGCAGCCGCGGACGCCGCCGGCGATTTCGTGGTGGCCTGGCAAAGCTACCGCGACGGAGACGGGACGTCCGGCATCTTCGCGCGACGGTACAACGCCGCCGGTGTGGCCCAGGGCGGCGAGTTCCGTGTCGGCTCGTACGTCACGGGCCTACAGTTCCAGGCTTCGGTCTCGATGGCCCCGGATGGCGCCTTCCTCGTCGTCTGGGCCAGCTATGAGGAGGACGGCAGCGGGCTGGGCGTGTACGGACAGCGCTATTCGGCGGCGGGGGTGGCCCAGGGATCGGAATTCCGGGTCAACCAGTACACGACGGGCGACCAGTTCGCTCCCCGCGTGTCGATGGGGTCGAATGGGGACTTCGTGGTGACCTGGACCGGCGACGTGGACGGCGGCGGCTACAGCATTTCCGCGCGCGCCTTCTCGGCCACCGGAGCGCCGAAGGGGAGCGACTTCCCGGTGAACGTCTTCACCACCGGCGACCAGAAATACTCCGCGGTGACGGTCCAGCCCGATGGACGTTTCGTGGTGGCCTGGATGAGCACCGGGCAGGACGGCAGCGGTGGCGGCGTGTTCGGCCGGCGCTTCGCCGACGACCTGATCTTCCGCGACGACTTCGAGTCGGGCACTCTCTCCGCGTGGTCCTCCGCGGCCACCGACGGCGGAGACCTCGCGCCGTCGGCCATCGCGGCCATGAAGTTCACGAGCATCGGGCTACAGGGGGCCGTGGACGATACGGCGAGTCTGTACGTGCAGGACGACTCGCCGGTGGACGAAGACCGCTATCGCGCGCGGTTCTACGTGGACACGAACGGCTTCGATCCCGGCGAGACGGGAGGCGCCCACCGTACGCGCATCTTCATCGCGTTCGAGGAGGCGCCCACCCGGCGCCTGGCCGCGATCGTGCTCAAGCGGCTCGGCAGCGTGTATTCGGTGATGGGCCGCGCGCGGCTGGACGACGACAGCCAGGCCGACACCGGCTTCTTCGACGTCAGCGACGGCCCGCACGTCGTGGAGCTGGACTGGAAGCGGTCGAGCTCGGCCAGCGCGAACGACGG
>JBGPBV010000094.1:0-26682 GCA_041481445.1 Vicinamibacteria bacterium | reverse complement strand
CTCCGTCTCCTGCGCGACGTGCATCCCGCCCGGCCGCTTGCGGCGGCGCAGCCAGCCGTGGAACGACTCCAGGTACGTGTAGATCACGGGCGTGATGTAGAGGGTGAGGAGCTGCGAGAAGAGGAGGCCGCCGACCACGGCCAGGCCGAGCGCGCGCCGTGACTCCGCGCCCGCCCCGAAGCCGACCGCGATGGGCAGGGTGCCCATGAGGGCGGCCAGCGTCGTCATCATGATCGGGCGGAAGCGCACCAGGCAGCCCTCGTAGATGGCCTGGGCGGGCGGCTTGCCCTCCTTGCGCTGCGCCTCCAGCGCGAAGTCGATCATCATGATCGCGTTCTTCTTGACGATGCCGACGAGCATGATGATCCCGACGAACGCGTAGATGTCCACGGCCTTGCCGAAGGCCATCAGGGTGAGCAGCGCGCCCATGCCCGCGGAGGGCAGGCCGGACAGGATCGTGATCGGGTGCAGGAAGCTCTCGTAGAGGATGCCGAGCACGATGTAGATGACGAGCACGGCCAGGACGAGCAGGGCGCCGAGCCCCTTCGACGAGGACTGGAAGGCCTGGGCCGCCCCCTGGAAGCTGGTGGCGATCGACGGCGGCAGGACCTCGCGGGCCTCGCGCTGCACGGCGTCCACCGCCTCGCTCAGCGCGACCCCCGGCTTGAGGTTGAACGAGATCGTCACCGCCGGGAGCTGGCCGACGTGGTTGACGGTCGTGACGCCGACGCCGGGCACCATCTTCGACGTGACCTCGAGCGGGACCAGGTTGCCGCTCGAGGACCGGATGTAGAGCTTGCTCAGCGAGCTCGGATCGCGCTGGTCCTCCGGCTGCAGCTCCATGATCACGCGGTACTCGTCGGTGGGCGCGTAGATGGTCGAGACCTGGCGGGTGCCGAAGGCGGTGAAGAGCGCGTCCTCGACCTGCTGGGCGGTCACGCCGAGGGCGACCGCGCGGTCACGGTCGACCACGACGTCCAGCTCCGGGTTGCGGATCTGGAGGTCGGTGGTGACGTCCTGCAGGCTGGGCAGGGCGTTGAGCCTCGCCTCGAGCTGCGGGGCCACGCGGTACAGCTCGTCGGTGTCCGGGCCCTGGAGCGTGAACTGGTACAGGCTCTTGGTGAGGGAGCCGCCGATGCGGATGGGGGGCGGGTTCTGCACGAAGGCGCGGATGCCGGTGACCTGGGCCAGCTTCGGCCGCAGCTCCTCGATGACCTCGTCCGCGGAGAGCCTGCGCTCCGAGCGCGGCTTGAGACGGGCGAAGACGCGGCCGGAGTTGGCGGTGGCGTTGGGGCCGCTGGCCCCGATGCTCGACATGTAGGCCTCGACGTTGGGGTCGGCCCCGATGATGCGCGCCACCGCCTGCTGGTGCTCGGCCATCGACTCGAAGGAGATGCCCTGCGGGCCCTCCGTGATGGCGAAGATCTGGCCCAGGTCGTCGCTGGGGAGGAAGCCCGTCGGCATGACGTGGAAGAGCCAGCCCGTCAGCACGACCGTGGCCAGGGACACCGCGAGGGTGAGGCGCGGGTGGGCCAGCACCCGGCGCAGCGAGCGGTCGTAGAGGGCGCGCGCGCCCTCGAAGACACGCTCGGAGGCCTGGTAGAGCCGCCCGTGCCGCTGGTGGCCGGGGGCCTTGAGGAAGCGGCTGCACAGCATGGGGGTCAGGCTGAGCGACACGAACCCGGAGACCAGGATGGAGGCGGCGATGGTGACCGCGAACTCGTGCAGGAGGCGGCCGAGCAGGCCGCCCATGAACAGGACGGGCAGGAACACCGCCACCAGCGAGATGGTCATGGAGACGATGGTGAAGCCGATCTCGCGCGAGCCGGCCAGGGCCGCCTCCAGGGGCCGCTCCCCCTGCTCCAGGTGGCGCACGATGTTCTCGAGCATGACGATCGCGTCGTCGACGACGAAGCCGACGGACAGGGTCAGCGCCATCAGCGAGAGGTTGTCCAGGCTGTAGCCGAGCAGGGCCATCACCGCGAACGTCCCCACGATCGACATGGGCAGGGCCAGGCTCGGGATCACGGTGGCGGACAGGTTGCGCAGGAACAGGAAGATCACCATCACCACCAGGGCGATGGTCAGGAGCAGCGTGAACTTCACGTCCGCCACCGACTCGCGGATGGACTGCGACCGGTCGATCAGGACCTCGAGGCTCACCGAGGCCGGCATCTGCGACTTGAACGACGGCAGCAGGGCCTTGACCGCGTCCACCACCTCGACCGTGTTCGTCCCCGGCTGGCGCTGGATGCTGAGCACGATGGCGCGGGTGCCGTTGAACCAGCTCGCGATCTTGTCGTTCTCGACCCCGTCCACCGCGCGTCCGAGATCGCTCAGGCGCACGGGAGCGCCGTTGCGGTAGGCCACCACCAGGGGCGCGTAGGCGGCGGCGCTGGTGAGCTGGCCGTTGGCCTGGATGGTCAGGGCGTTCTCGCGGCCGTTGAGGCTGCCCGTGGGCAGGTTCACGTTCGCGCTCTGGACGGCGGCGACGACCTCGTCGATGCCCAGGCGGCGCGCGGCCAGGGCGCGGGGGTCGAGCTGCAGGCGCACCGCGTACTTCTGCGAGCCGTTCACCGTCACCTGGGCCACGCCGCTGACCGTCGAGATGCGCTGGGCCAGCAGCGTCTCCGCGTACTCGTCCACCTTGGACAGGGGCAGGGTGGGGGAGCTCAGGGCCAGGAAGAGCACCGGCTGGTCGGCCGGGTTCACCTTCTGGTAGGAGGGCGGCGCCGGCATGTCGGGCGGGAGCTGGCGGGCCGCCTTGGCGATCGCGGCCTGGACGTCCTGGGCGGCGGCGTCGATGTCGCGGGCGAGGTTGAACTGCAGCGTGATGTTGCTCAGCCCGAGCGCGTTCACCGAGGTCATGCTGTCCAGGCCGGCGATGGTCGAGAACTGGCGCTCGAGCGGCGTGGCCACCGCCGCCGCCATCGTGTCCGGGTTCGCTCCGGGGAGGCTCGCGCTGACCTGGATCGTGGGGAAGTCCACGTTGGGCAGGTCGCTCACCGGGAGCTGCGTGTAGGCGAAGAGGCCGAAGACGAGGATGGCCGCCATCACCAGGGTGGTGGCGATGGGACGCCGGATGAAGCCTTCGGCGATGCTCACCGGTGCTCTCCGGCCGCGCCCGCCGCCGCCCTGGCCTGCACCCGCGCTCCGGGCACGAGCGCCATCTGTCCGTCCACGACGACCGTCTCCCCCGCCGCGATGCCGCGCGTCACGATCGCGCCCTGGTCCGTGGCGGGCTCGGCCGCGATCGGGCGCTGCTCGACCGTGTGGTCGGGCTTGACCACGAACGCGTAGCTGCCCTGCTGTCCCGTCTGCACGGCGCCGGCGGGCACGACCACCACGCCCTCGCGCTCGCCCAACGTGAGGCGCGCGGTCACGAACTGGCCGGGCCAGAGGCGTCCACTCGCGTTGGCGAACGTGGCCTTGAGGCGGATGGTCCCGCTGGTGGCGTCCACCTGGTTGTCGATGAAGGTGACGCGGCCGGCGGGAGGGGCCGCGGGGTCGCCCGCGGCCAGGGCTTCGACCCCGAGGGCCTGCCGCGCCTGGGCGGCGCGGATGGCGGCCAGATGCTTCTCGGGGACGGCGAAGCTGACGTAGATGGGATCGACGCGGTTGATGACGACGAGCGCGCTGCCGTCCACCGCCTTGACCACGTTGCCCTCGTGCACGAGCACGCTGCCCGTGCGCCCGCCGATCGGGGCCCGGATCTCCGTGTAGGCGAGGTTGAGGCGCGCGTTCTCCACCGCCGCCTCGTCTGCCGCCACCGTCGCGCGCTGCGACTGGTCGGTGGCCAGCGACTGGTCGTGAAGCTCCTTGGAGAGCACGCCCTCCTTGAACAACGCATCGGCGCGGACGGCGTCGGCGGCCGCGTTGCTGGCCTGGGCCTGGTCGCGGGCCAGGGTCGCCCGGGCCTGGGACAGCGCGGCCTGGTACGGGCGCGCGTCGATCTGGAACAGGAGGTCGCCCGCGCGCACGTCGGCGCCCTCCGCGAACCGCACGCCCACGATCTGGCCCGCCGCCTGCGCCTTCACCGACACCGTCTCGTAGGCCTCGACGGAGCCGATGGCGTCGAGGCGGTCGGGCACGCTGGCCACGCGCGCCTGGTCCACCGTCACGGGGACGGGGGGCGGGCTGGCGGCGCGGTTGGCGGCCGCGGAGGAGCGCGAGCAGCCGCCGGCGGCGGCGGCGAGGGCGAGAGCGGCGAGGGGGGCGGGGGACTTCATGAAGTGGCTCCTTCGGCGTCGTAACGGTCGAGGCCCGCGATCACCTTCTTCAGGAGGCGGCGCAGCTCGAGGGCCTCACGGCGGGAGAGGTCTCGCTCCACCGCGGCGCGGAACTCCGCGGCCAGCGGCTGCAGCTCGCGGGCGAGGGCACGGCCCCCCGCGGTCAGCTTCAGCCGAGCCCGGCGCCGGTCGGCGGGGTCCTCTCCCGCGCGCACCAGGCCGCGGCGGGAGAGGGCGGCCACGATGCGGGAGGCGGTGGGGGCGTCGATGCGCAGGGCGTCGCACACGACGCACAACGCCGGCTCGTCCGCCTCGTCGAGGTGCACCAGCACCCAGAACTGCTGCGCGCTCAGCCCGTGGCCGGCCACCCGGCGCCCCACCGTCTGCTTGAGCCGCCGGCGCGCCACCGCGATGAGGCGGCCCAGAGATTCTTGCTTCGACAACAATTGCTCCGGAAACGAATAATAGCGGCTGCCGGCCGTGAAATCGACGGCGGAACATCTTTTTACGCGGGGCGGCAGACGCAGCGTCCGCGCACGCCGGGCCGGGAGGACGCGCACGGCTGGTAGCCGGCGAGGGACAGGCGGTCCGGGCTCACGGCGCGCATCATGGCGTCCCAGGCCGCCGGCCGTCCTTCGAGGGCGCTCATGCGCCGGAGCGCGTCCGTGAGCGGCGCGCTGAGGTCCACGATGATCCCCCCGGGCGCCGCGAAGAGCCAGGAGGCGCCGAGGTGCGAGCCTTGCCGGCTGGCCCGCGGGGAGGCCTCGGCGAAGGCGGTCTCGAGGCAGACCATCTCCCCGTCCCGCCGGCTCACCGTCGACGGCAGGAGGTCGTAGACCAGCCGCGTCGGTCCCGGACGCGCGAGCACGTCCCGCGGAGGCTGCGCCTCCAGGTCGAGCAGCGGCACGGTGAGCACGGGCCCCTCGCGGTACTGGATCGAGAAGTAGTCGTCCGCGGTCGGCCGCGGGTCCACCCCCATGACGACTTTCGGGGCGAACAGGTTGCCGACGAGGCCCACGGCTTGATCGAGCTCGATCTCCACGCGTACGCCCACGGGCTCCGCGATCCCCGGCCAGCGAAGATCGGTCTGCCGGATCGCGGCGACCCGTACGGTACGGGCGAGCCGGCGCGCGCGCCAGCCGTTGACCGCGATCTGGGCGGCCAGGCCGGCGTATATGAGGAGCGGCACGGCGAGCAGGGCCACGCCGGTGGCGGCCGCGCCGCGATGCCCCTCGCGGTTCAGGAGCCACCAGCCGGCGGCGAGGACGGCCAGGCCGATCGCGATGGCGGCGAATTGCCCGAGCTCCTCCCGCCCGTAGCCTTCCTTGAGGGACGGCAGGAGGAGAGCGAGAGCGGCCAACGCGACCAGGCCCAGGACCGCGCCGCCGATCACGCGCAGGGCGCCCACACGGCCACGATCGATCACCGGCGGGCCCGGCGTCAAGTCGTGCCTTCGAGGCCGCACCCGTTGACGGCGACAGCGACGTGTGGGACCGTCCGCACCTCATGGCTCTCCCCGCGCCCGCCGTCCCCGACCCCGGGACGCCCGCGAACCTCCGCCGCGTCATCGTGGCCTCGAGCCTGGGGACCCTCTTCGAGTGGTACGACTTCTACCTCTACGGCACGCTTGCCGTGTTCTTCGGCGACCTGTTCTTCCCGCCCGGCAACGAGCGGGCGTCCCTCCTGGCCAGCCTGGCCACCTTCGGCGCCGGCTTCGGCGTGCGCCCGCTGGGCGCGGTCGTGTTCGGACGCGTGGGCGACCTCGTCGGCCGCAAGTACACGTTCGTGGTCACCATGACCACCATGGGCCTCTCGACCGCGTGCATCGGCTTCCTTCCCACCTACGCGAGCGTCGGCCTCCTCGCCCCCACGATCCTGGTGACGCTGCGCCTCATCCAGGGGCTGGCCCTGGGCGGCGAGTACGGCGGCGCCGCCACCTACGTGGCCGAGCACGTGCCGGACGGCCGCCGCGGCTTCTACACGAGCTTCATCCAGACCACGGCGACGCTCGGGTTCTTCCTCTCCCTGGGCGTCATCGCCGTCTGCCGGCTGGGCTACGGGGCGGCGCGGTTCAAGGCCTTCGGCTGGCGCGTGCCCTTCCTGCTCTCGTTCGTCCTGCTGGCCGTCTCGCTCTACATCCGGCTCCGGATGAGCGAGTCGCCGCTGTTCGCGCGCCTCAAGAGCGAGGGCCGCCTCTCCCGGAACCCGCTCAAGGAGAGCTTCGGCCATTCCCTCAACCGCAAGTACGTGCTGCTCGCGCTGTTCGGGGCCACCGCCGGCCAGGGCGTCATCTGGTACACGGGCCAGTTCTACGCCCTCACGTTCCTCCAGAGGCCGCTGAACCTGGACTGGCGCCTCTCGTATGCGCTGGTGGCGGCCGCCCTCGCCCTGGGGACGCCGCTGTTCCTCGTCTTCGGCGCCCTCTCCGACCGCGTCGGCCGCAAGAGGATCATGCTGGCCGGATGCCTGCTGGCCGCGCTCACCTACGTGCCGATCTACCACGCGATGAAGGCGCTCGCGAACCCGGAGATGGCGCCGGCGGTGACCGCGCTCTCCCCGGCGCGCGCCGCCGGCCTGGTGGCGCTCCTGTTCCTCCAGATGGTGTACGTGACGATGGTGTACGGGCCCATCGCGGCCTTCCTCGTCGAGCTCTTCCCGACCTCGATCCGCTACACGTCGATGTCGCTCCCGTACCACATCGGGAACGGCTGGTTCGGAGGGTTCCTCCCGCTGATCGCCACCGCGCTCACCACCTCGCCGTCGGTGCGCGCCCGCTTCGGGGAGAGCGCGATCTACACCGGCCTGGCCTATCCGATCGTGGTCAGCCTCATGACGCTCGTGGTCGGTGGGCTCTTCCTCCACGAGACCAAGGACCATCGCATCGACACGCCGATCCGGGACCCCGCGACGGCCTGAGGCCGCCCCTCGAAGTCCCCGGCCAGCAAGACGATGCACGCGGGACGGGGGGCGGGGTGCGCCGGCTCACCCGCGGCGCCGCCCCCTGGGCCTATGCTCCGCGTTCCAAAGAGGAGCGTCCCCATGAAGCGATCCCTTCCGCGCGCGCTCGCCCTCGTCCTCCTGGCCGCCGGCTGCCGGTCCGCGGGCCCGAAGGGCGCCGGAACCGTCCCGGCGGGACCCGATCCCCTGCGGCCGTACGTCGGCGACGTCCGCGTCCTGCGCGCCCGCGCGGACGAGAAGAGCATCACGGTCGGGGCCAAGGACCGGCTGACCGGCGACTGCGACATGGCCGTGCGCGTGCGCGCGGCCGGCTTCGAGAAGCGCGGAGCCATGCTGTCGCTGGAGACGGTCGGCCGTCCGGCCGTGTCCGGTAAGGAGCCGCACTGCCGGACCGTCCAGCCCACCATCCAGCTCCTGGTGGCCGGCGTTTCCGCGGCTTCGACCGACGTCGCCGCGCGCGTGGACGCGGTCCTGCAGACGCCGGAGGAGTACCTGCGCGCCAAGGGCGTCTCGTTCGACCGGCCCGCGGACGCCGCCGCCATCAAGGACGTCGCCAGCCCCGACGTCCTGGCCGCCGCCCCCGAGGCCGGCCTCGGCCGCAAGGTGAAGGAATGGCCGAAGGTGCTCCTTTCCGTCAACCCGTACGTGCGCGACGCGTCCGGACGGCTGCGGCAGGAGAGCGAGGTCGAGTTCGACGCCGTCGTGGGCACGGACGGGCGCGTGCACGACCCGAAGATCAAGACCACCCTGAGCCAGGCGCACCAGGACGTGGTGCTGAGCGCGCTCTCGCGCTGGCGCTACGAGCCCGCACGCACCGCGGATGCGCCGGTGGCCGCCCGCGTCAGCTCCCGCCTGGCCCTGCGCATCTACTGACGCGCCCCCGCCCGCGCGAGCGGTTCAGGGCATAGAATCCGGGAGCACCCGCTCCGGCGGGGCTCTAGCGGATCACCTGAACCTTTTCGCGAGGAGAACATGAGCCGAGAAGCTGCACGCGCCGGGCTCGTCCTTGTCGCCGTCCTGGTCGGAGCTGCCCTGCCCGCCGTCGCCGCCCGCGCCGAGGACGCCAAGGCGGCGGCCCCCAAGGCCTCCGCGGCCGGCTGGCGGAACCTCTTCGACGGCAAGAGCACCGCGGGCTGGCGCGGCTACAAGTCGCCGGACGTCCCCGCGGGATGGAAGGCGGTGGACGGCGTGCTCGTCAAGGAGGGCAAGAGCAGCGACCTCATGACGAAGGACCAGTACGGGGACTTCGAGCTCGAGTTCGAGTGGAAGCTGGCGCCGGGAGGCAACGCCGGGGTCCTCTACCGCGGGACCGAGGAGTACGACCACATCTACTGGAGCGCCCCGGAGTACCAGCTCCTCGACGACGCCGCCCACCTCGACGGCAAGAACCGGCTCACCGCCGCCGGCTCCGCCTACGCCCTCTACGCGCCGCCGGCGGGGGTCGTGAAGCCGGCGGGGGAGTGGAACACCGCGAAGATCGTGGCCAAGGGCGGGCACGTGGAGCACTGGCTCAACGGCCAGAAGGTGGTCGACTACGAGCTCTGGAGCCCGGACTGGGAGGCCAAGGTCAAGGCCAGCAAGTTCAAGGACTGGCCGAACTACGGGCGGGCCAAGAAGGGCTACATCGCGATCCAGGGCGACCACGAGGGGACGCTCTCCCTCCGCAACGTCCGGATCCGCGAGCTGCACTGAAGACGGCCCGGCCGCCCCGCGGCTAGCGGGAGCCGCCGGCGGGCGATCGCGCGAACGCGCGCGCGATCAGCTCGCCGGCCGCCGCGAACACCGGCTCCGCCCACTCGTGCCCGCCGTCGAAGACCACGGCCTGGGGGGCGGCGCCGCGTCTCCGCAGGCACTCGACGTCCCGCTCCATCTTCTCGCGCGTGAAGAAGGCGTCGCCCTCGCCGCGGGTCAGGAGCACGGACGGGAAGCGGACCGCCGGGTCGGCCGCGACCTCGGGCGGCATGTCGCCCCCGATCGCGACGAGCGCCCGGCACGGGTGGCCGGCCCAGGCCGCCGCGCGATAGGCCATGGCCACTCCCTGCGAGAAGCCGACGTAGGCCAGGCGGTCGTCGACCGCGAGCTCTTCCTTGATCCTCGTGACCGCCTCCGC
The DNA here is from genome assembly GCA_041481445.1 of Vicinamibacteria bacterium. Lineage (GTDB taxonomy): Bacteria > Acidobacteriota > Vicinamibacteria > Fen-336 > Fen-336 > AA29. The sequence goes on along the minus strand of JBGPBV010000094.1, from coordinate 17,385 downwards.
GACGTAGGCCACGTTGTCGGCGGCCGCCTGCTCGCGGTCCTGCTTGGTCATCCACGACCCCACGACCTCTCCCGCTTTCGTATAGAACAGGTGCAGGGACTGGAGGGAGGCGAGCACGCACTCGGCCGCTCCCGGGATGCGGCGCATGCGCTCGGCGTGGACCTCCGCCGTCTCCCCGTAGCCGTGGAAGCCGACGACGAGAGGATGGGGGCCGGCAGAGGCCGGGACTTCGAGGAGGCAACGGCCGTGGACGGTGGCGGGGATCGAGTAGCGCTCGAGGCGAGTCACCGCGCACACACTAGCACGCTCGTGCGTCGATGAAAGTCACGACCTGGAACGTCAACGGGATCCGCGCCCGCGCGGAAGCGGTGCTCGAATGGGTCCGCCGCGAGCAGCCGGACGTCCTCTGCCTCCAGGAGATCAAGGCCTCGGAGGAGGCGGTGCCCGCGATCGTCGGCGACCTCGAGGGCTACTGGTGCCACTGGCACGGGCACAAGGGGTACTCCGGCGTCGCCCTCCACCTGCGGCGGGCCGCCTTCCCCCGTCCGCCCCGCTTCGTCCATCCGCCCTTCGACGTGGAGACCCGCATCGTCACCGCCGAGATCGGCGAGTGGTTGATCGCCTCCGTCTACGTCCCCAACGGCAACCGCGATTTCCCGGCCAAGGTCCGCTTCCTGGAGGCGCTCGACGGCTTCGTGGCCGAGATGCTCGCGTCGGGGCGCCCGCTCCTCGTGTGTGGCGACCTCAACGTCGCCCTCGAGCCCCGCGACGTCCACCCCAAGCTGCGCAAGCCCACGGAGACCGGGCAGACGCCGGAAGAGCAGGCCCTCCTCGCCCGCGTCATCGGCCACGGCCTCGGCGACCTCCTGCGGCGGTTCGACCCCGAGAACGAGCGGCTCTTCACGTGGTGGGCGCCCTGGCGCCAGAACCGTGAGCGCAACATCGGGTGGCGTCTCGATTACATCCTGGCCGGCCCCCTTCTGGCGGAGGCGGCTCGCGGCTGCTCGGTCGCCCGCGAGTTCGGCACCAGCGACCACGGCCCCGTCACCGCCGTCTTCGACGTCGACCCGCCCGCGGCCCCGCCGGGCGGGGGCGAGCCGGAGCCGCCGCGGCCGAAAGGCCAGCTCCCGCTCTTCGGCGGCTGAGGCGGCCGTCACGAACGACAAGCTCGCGTGGATGAACGCCGGGCGGGGGAAGCGCCTACGGGCGGGTAGACACGAACTCTCCCGAGGGGTCGATCTGCTTCAGGCCCGTCACCTTGCCGTCCGCGCCCACCACGAACTCGACGATCACGTCCGCGAACTCCTTGACGTGGAACCGGCGCGGCCTCCAGGGGACGAGGGGCCGGAAGGGCTGACCCGCGAACTGGAGGCCGAGAGTTCCCCCTTCGCGCAGCACGACCTCGAACTTCGCGCCGGTGGGCGAGAGGTACGTCCCCGCGTACGGCCGTAGCGTCTCCGGGAGCGTGAGCTCGCGGGCGACGCGGCGGGTGAACGTGACCTCGGCCTCGTCGAGGGAGATGAGGGCCCGGTCGATCTCGCCCTGGGGGCTCGTCCCGAAGTTCACGGACCATTGGCCGTCTTCCTCGTCGTCCGGGGTGTCGAAGCGGTCGTAGTGGAAGTGGGCGAGAGGCAGCTTGATCTTGTGGAACTCGAAGAGGAGGCCGTCGTCCTTCTTCGCGATCGTGACCAGGCCGTAGGCGGGATGCTCGAACTCGCCGGTGTAGTCGTCGAGCGCGTGTGAGGGCTTCGTGCCCTCCACGCGGCCGGCGCCGGCCTTGGCCCGGGCCTGCTTGCCCGCCTCCTTGCCCTTGAGCCGTATGGCGAGGAGCCGCTCGCTCCAGGGCGTCTGGTCCAGGCCCAGCATCCGCTCGTACACGTTGTAGGAGACGGTGTTGTAGAGGGGCGCGTCGTGGTCGCCGATCACCAGCACCACCACGCCGAGGCCGTCGTAGGGCATGACGGAGACCTGGGAGTGGAAGCCGTTGATGTCGCCGCCGTGGTACGAGATGAGGTGGCCGCGGTAGGAGGCGGTCCAGCGGCCGGTGCCGTAGGCGGCGTTGAGCAGCTCGCCGTACCCGCGCGCCTCCAGGGCGGCGTTGGGCATGGCCAGGGCGGGCGCCATGGTGGCCTTGATCACCGCGGGCGGGATCACCGCCCGGCCGTCGATCTGGCCCTGGTTGAGCTGGGCCACGACCCACCGCGACATGTCCTCGAGGCTCGAGTTCATGGAGCCGGCCGGACCCACGCCCTCGGCTTCGCTGTAGTAGGGGATGGAGTAGAGCTCGAAGGAGTCGCGGCGCTCCGTGAACGGCACGCCGTGCTCGGGCGCCTTCTCGAGGTCCTCGATCGAGAACACGGTGCTGGCCATGCCGAGGGGGCCCAGCAGCCGCTCGCGCACGAAGTCCTCCCACCTCTTGCCGGAGAGCAGCTCGATCACGTAGCCCGCCCCCGCGTACATCAGGTTGTTGTAGAGGAAGGTCTGGCGCATCGGCTGGGTGGGCTCGAGGTACTTGAGGCGCTCGAAGAGCTCCTTGCGCGTGAAGTCCGACTTGTACCAGATGAGGTCGTGGCGCGTGATGCCCGTGCGGTGCGAGAGCATGTCGCGGATGCTCACGGTGGCGTTGAGGGCGTCGTTGTAGAACTGGATGGACGGCACGAACTCGCGCACCGGCCGGTCCCAGTCCAGCTTGCCCTCCTCGACGAGGAGGCCGGCGGCGGTGGCCGTGAACAGCTTCGTGTTGGAGGCGATCGGCACCACCGTGCGCGTGGTGAAGGGGAGCTTCTGGCCGTAGTCGCGGTAGCCGTAGCCCTTGGCGAACACGACCTTGTCCCTGGCCACCACGGCCACGCCGATCCCGGGGACGTTCCAGTCCTTGAGGACCTTCTCCATGTAGGCGTCGAAACCCTGGAGCCGAGCCGCGGGATCGGCGGCCTTGACCGGAGGCTTCGTCTCGGCGACGGCCGGCGGCGGGACGAGGGCAACCAGGGACAACGGCAGGACGAGAGCGGCGGCAAGGACGCGCCGTATGCGCATGCAGGACCTCCCCATCGGCGAGGAGGAGGATCCTGGCACGGCGCGGCCTGCCGCCGCAACGCGAGGTGACTACGCGGGGATCGCCGCCACCACCGCCGTCGTGTTGTGCCCGCCCTCCAGTTCCGGCCGCGTCTGCGGCAAGTCGTTCACGTGACGGCGGTCCTGGAGATTCAGCGTGCGGGAACACCCATGCGCACCAGCAGCGAGCGGAAGCGTGGGTCCGCGCGCAGCCGGTCGAGCCTCGGATCGACGGGCAGGATCATGCTCTCGGGGTCCTGGTTGCTCAGCGCCTTGTCCAGCCATCGGAAGGCCTCGTCGGCCTCGCCGAGCCCGGCGTACACGGCGGCGAAGTCGTAGGCGGGAATGACGCGCGGCGACTGCTTCTTCAGCTCGTCGAGCACGGCCAGCGCCTCCTTGCGCCGGCCGAGCACGGCGTAGGCGTAGCCCACGCTGCCTCCGGGCCCGCCGTCGGGCAGGCGCCGGTAGGCCTCGAGGTCGGCGCGCGCCTCTTCTCGGCGGCCCTCCCGCAGCCGGGCCAGGAACCGCACGCGCAGCGCCTCCGCGAAGTACGCGCCCATCTGCAGGGTCTTCCCGCACTGCGCGACCGCCTCGGCGTCGCGGCCGGCGAAGTAGAGGACCTGCGCGTGGTCCGCGTTGATGATCAGCGAGAGGGGGTCGAGCTGCTGCGCCCTCTCGATGGCCTCGACCGCCTCCGTCATCCGGCCCAGGGAGGCCAGGTTGTAGGCCCGCCACTGATGGGCGCTGGCGTAGCCGGGGTTGAGGGCGATCGCGCGCTGGAAGGCCTGCTCGGCCGCCGGCCATTGCCAGGCGTGCATCCGCAGGTGGCCGAGCGTGGCGTAGGGCTCGGCGCGCGAGGGGTCGAGGTCCACCGCGCGCAGGGCGGCCGCCTCCGCGCGCGCGAAGGCGTCCCGCGGCGACATCACGTACAGCAGGTCGCCCATCATCAGGTAGGTATCGGCCAGGCCGGCGTAGGCCTGCGCGTAGAGCGGGTCCAGGGCGAGGGCCTGGTTGAACTGGTCGATGGCCTTGGGCGCCGCCTCCGTCGTCCGCAGGTTCCAGTAGTACCGCCCGCGGAGATAGGCCTCGTAGGCCTCGACGCTCTGCGGGTGCGCGCGCGCGCGATCGCCGCGGGGAGACGCGGCCAGGGCGAGCTCGGTGGCGAGGGCGCCCGCCGCGTCGTGCTCGAGCTCGGCCGCCTCGCGCAGGGGACGATCGTAGGTGGCCGTCCAGAGCGTCTCCCCGGTGGAGCCGCGCAGGAGCCGGAGGACGACCTGCACCTGCGCGCCCGAGCGTCGCAACGATCCGTCCACCAGGGCGTCCACGCCCAGCCGTCCCGCGATCTCCGGCCGGGACTGGCGCACGTCCCGGAACGCGACCACCGACGCCCGTGAGATCACGCGCAGTCCCGGGATGCGCGCCATCTCCGCGATGAGCCCCTCGGTGAGGCCGTCGGAGAGGTACTCCTCCCCCTCCGCGCCCGCGGCGTCGGCGAGGGGCAGGACGGCCAGCGAGCGGATGCTCGCCGCGCCCGTGGAGGACTCCCCGGGCAGGGAGCGGGCGCGGACGACGAGAGCGCCCCCGGCGACGGCCAGGGCGAGGAGGGCGGCCACCCACTGCCAGCGCGTGCGGCGAGCGCCGGGGGGAGAGACCGCGGCCAGGGCCGGCCCGCGCGGCTCGCCCCCGAGGACGTCGGCCGCCACCCGCCCCACCTGGGTGGAGGACTCGAGGAAATCGCCGGCCTCCTCGTGCGCGGCCAGGAGCTCCTGCAGGTTGCTCTTGAGCGCGAGGTCGTCCTTGCAGCTCTCCTCGACGAAGGCGGCCCGGCGGCCCGCCTCCAGGCTCAAGGCCGCGGCCAGCAGGTCCTTCAGGCGCGTCCAATCCGCGGCCGCCGTCGGCGGGGTGGCGGCACTGGAGGTGCTCGGGTCGGGAGACCGCACGGCGGGCTTGCGGGGCAAGGGTGCGGCCGGGAAAAGGATAGGGTCGCCGTCCGGGAACGTCAATTCTGCGGACGGGGTAGGCTATGTCGTGATGCCGCTCAGGATCGCCACCTGGAACGTGAACTCGCTCAAGGCCCGCCTGGAGAAGGTCACCTGGTGGCTGGGGCGGGCCCGCCCGGACGTCCTCCTCATGCAGGAGACCAAGCTCCCGGACGGCGACGCTCCCGTCCGGGTGTTCGGCGACCTCGGGTACGCGCTCGCCCATCACGGCGAAGGCGGCCGGAACGGAGTGGCCATCGCCAGCCGCTGCGGGATCGAGTCCGTGGTCACGAACTTCGGCACGCCGCCGGCTCCGGCGAAGGCGGAGGACGTCTTCGACGAGGACCCCTTGGCGGAGGCCCGCATGATCTCGGCCCTCTGCGGCGGCCTCCGCGTGGTGTGCCTCTACGCCCCCAACGGGCGCGTGCTCGGCTCGCCGTTCTACGAGGCCAAGCTCGCCTGGTTCGACCATCTGGCCGGGTGGCTGGAGGGCGCGGCCGCGCCGGGTGATCCGCTCGTGATGGGCGGGGACTTCAACGTCGCTCCCACCGACACCGACGTCTGGGACGCGCGGGCCTGCCACGGCGGCACCCACGTGTCCGCGCGGGAGCGCGAGGCCTTCGCGCGCCTGTGCCGCTGGGGGCTCACCGACGCCTATCGCCTGCATCACGCGGAGCCGGGGCGCTACACCTGGTGGGACTACCGGGCGGGGAACTTCCACAAGAACTTCGGCATGCGCATCGACCACCTGCTCGTCTCCGAGCCGCTGCGCGCGCGCACGGTGTGGGCGGAGATCGACCGCGAGGCGCGCAAGGGCAAGCCCATCCCGTCCGACCACGCCCCCCTCGTGATCGACCTCGACGGGCCCGGGTACGCGTTCGACGCCGGCTGGTCCTCCGCCGAGAGCCGGATCGCGGTGCGCCGCGGGCGCTCCGCCTGATCGCGAGGCGCGCGTGATCCAGCCGCCCCTCGAGCCCATGCTGGCCAAGCTCACGGACGCGCTGCCGGACGGAGAGGGCTGGCTCTTCGAGCCCAAGTGGGACGGCTTCCGCGCCATCGTCTTCCGCGAGGGCGAGCGCGTCTTCATGCAGAGCCGCGACCTGAAGCCGCTGGACCGCTACTTCCCGGAGCTCCCGCCCGCCCTGCGCCAGAGCCTGCCCCCTCGCTGCGTGGTCGACGGCGAGATCGTGATCGCGAGCGCGCACGGCCTCGACTTCGACGCCCTCCAGCTCCGCCTGCATCCGGCCGCTTCCCGCGCCGCGAAGCTGGCCGCGGAGACGCCCGCCTCCTTCGTCGCCTTCGACCTGCTGGCGGAGGGGGACGACGACCTGCGCGAGCGCCCGCAGTCCGAGCGCCGCGCGCGGCTGGAGAAGGCCCTCGCGCGCGCCGCGCCCCCCGTCCACCTCACGCCCTGTACCCGCGACCGCGGCCTGGCCGGGCAATGGTTCCATCGCTTCGAGGGAGCGGGGCTCGACGGGGTCATCGCCAAGCACGAGGACACCACCTACCAGCCGGGCAAGCGCGCGATGCTCAAGGTCAAGCACGCGCGCACCGCGGACTGCGTGGTGGCCGGCTTCCGCTGGCACAAGAACGGTCCGGGGGAGCTGGTCGGCTCGCTGCTCCTCGGCCTCTACGACGCCCGTGCCCACCTGCATCACGTCGGCGTCACCGCCTCCTTCACCACCCAGCGGCGGCGCCAGCTCGTGGCGGAGCTGGAGCCGCTGCGCAAGGACGCGCTCCTGGGCCATCCCTGGCGGGAGTGGGCGGAAGCGATGGACGGCTTCACGCGCAGGCCCGGCGGCCAGAGCCGGTGGAGCCAGGGCAAGGACCTGTCGTGGGAGCCGCTGCGCATCGAGCGGGTCTGCGAGGTCAAGTACGACCACCTGCAGGGGGACCGCTTCCGCCACGGCACCACCTTCCTCCGCTGGCGAGAAGACAAGAAGCCGGAGGAGTGCCGCTACGACCAGCTCGAGGTGACGCCGCCGGCCGAGCTGGCCGAGCTGTTCGGCCGCGCCGGGACATGAGCACCCCCGAGGCGGAGGCGCCGGAAGACGATCCCCTCGACCCGCTGGCCCGGGAGCGTGGGCGCGTGATGTATGCGCTCTCCATCCTGGCCGTGGTCTTCATCGTCCCCTTCGCGGTGAACGACTTCCTCAAGGGCCGCGTCGCCCTCGGGATCGCGATCGTCTGCGTGGTCGCCACCTTCGTCGTGGACGGGCTGGCCGTCCGCCGGGGTCGCCGGCCTCCCATCCCCTATCCCCTCCTCCTCGTGCCCATCGCGACCACCATCGCGCTCTCCCTGGCCACCCAGGGCGTGATCGGCGCGTTCTGGTGCTACCCGGTCCTCCTCTTCTTCTATTTCGTGATGCCGCGGACGACGGCCCGGCTCTGCAGCGGGGGGCTGCTCCTGATCGCCACCGCGATGGTCTACCGCTACCTGACCATGCGCATCACCGTGCGCTTCGTCGTCTCCCTGACCCTCACCGGCTTCATCGTGGAGGCCATCCAGAACATCATCGGCGAGCTGCAGCGCCGCCTGGTCGAGCAGGCCATCACCGACCCCCTGACCGGCGCCTTCAATCGCCGCCACATGGAGACGCGCCTGGCGGACGCGCCCGAGGTCCTGCGGCGCCACGGCTCGCCGTCCACCCTCCTCCTCATCGACGTCGACCACTTCAAGCGGATCAACGACGAGCGTGGCCACAAGGCGGGCGACGCCGTCCTCAAGGGGATCGTGGCCGCCGTGCGCAGCCGCGCCCGCAGCCTCGACCTCCTCTTCCGCATGGGTGGAGAGGAGTTCGTCCTCCTCCTGCCCGGCACCGCGGAAGAGGACGCGGCGGGGGTGGCGGAGGCGATCCGCGCCGCCATCGCGGAGTCGTCCCTCCTCGACGGCCACGTTGTCACCGCCAGCATCGGCGTGGCCGGCCTTCGGCCGGAAGACTCCGTGGACTCGTGGATCCGGGAGACGGACGCGGCGATGTACGCGGCGAAGGAGGCGGGGCGGAATCGCGTGGCCCGCCGCGGCGGGACGGGACGCGGGGCGTGAGCACGCGACGGGCGGTCCCTCTCCGCGCCATCGGCGCTACTTCATGAAGCCGCTCTTCCCGCCCTCTGCGCTCATCGCGTCGTTGCCGGGGTCGTCCAGGGCGAGCAGGGCGCGGGCCTCCGGCGACAGCCGGGCCACGGTTTGCGGCCGCAGGAGCGCCTTCTGGTACTGCTGCTGGGGCTTGTCCCACCGGCAATAGAACGCGTGCAGGGCGAGCCGCCGCCGGTCCGTCCGGTTGGCGGTGCCGCCGTGCCAGAGGTGCGAGTTCATGACCACGAGGTCGCCGGCGCGCCCGGTGACGAGCACCTCGTCCGGGTGCGCCCCCTGGGGGTCGGCCAGCGCTTCCGGGGGGCGGCGGCCCCAGCGGTGGGAGCCGGGTACCACGCGCAGGGCGCCGTTGTCCGCGGTGAAGTCGTCCAGCAACCAGACGGTGTTGCACACCCAGTAGCCGTGCTCGTCGGGCAGGGCGCCGGCGTCGACGTGCAGCGGTTGCCTCTCCGCGCTGTGCGGGCTCGCGGAGCGCGCGTTGAGGCTGCTCAGCTTGGGACGTCCGACCACGTACGCGACGTGCTCGAGGACGACCGGGTCGAGGATGCAGTCCACGAACACGTCCCCCTTGTCGACGAGGTTGGCCAGCCGGCGCGCTCCCGGCTCTTGCCGGAACTCCGCCCCCGCCGCCTCCCCCTCCTCCGCGAACAGGTCGTCGATGCGGTCGGTGAGCCGCCGGCGGCGCTCCGGAGCGATGAACGCCTCCAGGCACACGTAGCCCTGCTCGTCCAGGCGGCGGCGGTCGTCCTCGCGGATGGGCATGGATTCGACCCGGCCGGCGTTACCTTATCAGCAAGGAGACAAATTCATGATCCTGGTGACGGGAGCGAGCGGTACGGTCGGGAGCGAGGTCGTGAAGGCGCTGGGAGCCGCCGGGGCCAAGGTGCGCGCGGGCTACCGCACGCGCCCCCAGAACGTGCCCAGGGGCGTGGACTCCGTCGCCCTCGACTACGACAAGCCGGAGACGATCCGGCCGGCCCTGCAGGGGGTGGACACGCTGTTCCTCCTGTCCAGCGCCGTGGCGCCGGAGAAGAACGTCGTGGACGAGGCGAAGAGGGCGGGCGTGAAGCACGTGGTCAAGCTCTCCGCGTTCGGCGCGGACAAGGAGGGCTTCATCTTCGGCCGCTGGCATCGCGCGGTGGAGAAGCACATCGAGGGCTCGGGCCTGGTCTGGACCTTCCTCCGCCCCAACAACTTCATGCAGAACGTCCTCAACTACATGGCGGGGACGATCCGGTCGCAGGGCGCCTTCTATTCCTCGGCCGGCGACGGCGCGGTCAGCACCATCGACGCCGCCGACATCGGTGCCTGTGCCGCGCGCGTGCTCACCGGGCCCGGGCACGAGGGCAAGGCCTACGAGCTGACCGGCCCCGCCGCCCTCACCTACACGCAATTCGCGGCCGTGCTCTCGCGCGTCCTCGGCAAGCCGGTGAGATACGTCGCGATCTCCCCTGAGCAGTTCAAGCAGGGCGCCCTGGGCGCGGGCACGCCGCCCGCATACGCGGAGGCCCTGGTCGACCTCGACCGCCACATCTCCGAAGGCAAGATGAGCCAGGTCACGCCGAGCGTGAAGGACATCACGGGCCGCGATCCCGTCTCCTTCGAGCAGTTCGTGCGCGCCCACGCCGACCGGTTGCGCTGAGGCGGCTCAGTCCTCCGGGGGGCGGCGCTTTCGGGGCGGACCGCCCCATCCCGGCACGTCGTCGGGATCGGGCGGCTCCGGCTCCGGCCGCCGCTCCTCGGGCACGTGCTCGAGGTTGACGCGCACGCGGGTCCAGGTCGTGTAGCGCCCGCGCATCGCGTCCACGAGGACGTCGGCGGGCTGGAGGTGCGCGGCCGCCTCCGGATGGCGGGCCTTCCATCTCTCCAGGCCGGCCAGGGCCTCCGCCTTGGCGCGCGCGCGCCCGATTTCGAGGAGGGGCTTGGTGGACACGCGCCGGCCGGTGGGGGAGGCGCCCTTCTTCCGTGAGGGGGCGACGCGCGGCGGCTCGCCCGCCTGCTTGACGTAGTGCGGGGGCCAGGGGGCGTCCCCCTGCCCTTCCGACTCCTGCCGCGCGGACAGCTCGAGAACGCGCTCCAGCGAGCACGGGTGCGCGTCGATCGCGGCGTGGCGATCGCCGAAGGCGGCGAACCGCGCCGGCATGGTCCGCAGCGTGAAGTCCTCCGGCCGGCAGGCCTCGAGCTCTTCCCAGGTCAGGGGAGCGGAGACGCGCGCGTCCGGCTTCGGTCGCACGGAGTACGCGCTGGCCACCGTCCGGTCCTTCGCGTTCTGGTTGTAGTCGAGGAAGACGCCGTGCCGCTCCTCCTTCCACCAGTGGCTGGTGGCCAGGGTGGGAGCGCGGCGCTCGACCTCGCGCGCCAGGGCGAGGGCAGCCCGCCGGACCTGGGTGAACGACCAGCGCGGGTGGATGCGCACGTTCACGTGGATGCCCCGGGAGCCGGAGGTCTTGGGCCAGCCCACGAGGCCGAGGTCGGACAGGACCTCGCGCACGACGCGCGCCACCGCCACCAGCTGCGGCCATTCCACGCCCGGCACGGGGTCGAGGTCGACGCGCAGCTCGTCCGGATGATCGAGGTCCTCCGTCCGCACCGGATGCGGGTGCAGCTCGAGGCACCCGAGGTTCACCATCCAGGCCAGGGTGGCCGCGTCGCGCGGAACCACCTCTTCCGCGATGCGGCCGGACGGGAAGCGGAGGGCCGCCACCTCGATCCAGTCCGGCCGCGAGGCGGGCGCGCGCTTCTGGTAGAAGAACTCGCCGTGGATCCCGTCCGCGTAACGGACGAGCACGTTGGGGCGGCCGCCCGCGCCTCGGAGCGCGCCCTCGGCCACCGCCAGGTAGTAGCGCACGACCTCGATCTTGGTGATGCCCTTCTCGGGGAAGTAGACCTTGTGCGGGTTGGAGATGGCGACCTCCCGCCCGCCCGCCTCCACGACGAGCTTCTCCGCCTTGCTCGGGGCCACGCGAGGAGAAGGATACGGCCTTGGCGGCCGGGATATAGTCGCGGGGTGGCCGGTCCTCCCCCCGAGGCCGTCGAGGCCATCCGCGCCGCCCTCGCGTCCGATCCCGTCCCCTGGGACCCGAAGCTGCTGGACGCGTTCGTCGCCGGCCTGGATCCCCTCTACTTCGCGCGGGAGGCGCCGGCGGACGTGGCCGCCCACGTCCGCATGGCCGCCGCGCTGGGCCCGTCGCGGCCGGCGCGGGTCCGGGTGACGCCGCGGGAGGGCGGCCGCTCCGACGTGACGGTGGTGGCACGGGACTACTTCGGCGAGTTCTCGCTCCTCTGCGGGCTCCTGGCCGTCCACCGCCTCGGCATCGAGTCCGGGCACGTTCATACGTTCGTGGGACCGGCCGTCGAGCCCGCGATGGAGCCCGTACCGCCGCGAAGCCGTGCGGGCCGCGTGCGCCCGCGCCGCCGGCCGGCCCCGGCGGGCGCGCGCACGATCGTGGACGTGTTCCGCGTGCGGCCGGCGCCAGGCGCGGCCGAGCCGGACGCGGCGGCCCTGGAGAAGGACCTCCTCGAGCTGCTCGCGCTGTGCGAGGCCGGCCGCGCGGACGACGCGCGGCAGGCGCTCAATCGCCGGCTGGTCGAGTCGCTGGCCGCCTCGTGGGACTCCGCCCGGCCGGGGGGCGAGGCCCTCGCCCCCCTCGAGATCACGCTCGGTGGCGAGGACTCCTCGAGCTGGACGGTGATGGACGTGCGCGGCCGCGACACCCCGGGGTTCCTGTATGCCCTCGCCAACGCCCTCGCCATGCGCGCCATCTACGTGCACGAGGTGCGCATCGAGAGCGTGGGCGGCGAGGCGCGGGACCGCTTCTGGATCGCGCATCGCGACGGCGGGAAGATCGAGGCGGCGGCGGACCGCCAGGCCCTCCGGCTGGCCGTCGCGCTCATCAAGCAGTTCACCCACCTCCTGCCCTGGGCCCCCGACCCCGCGCGGGCCCTGCGCTACTTCGACCAGCTCCTGGACGAAGCCATGGCGGGTGCGCCCTCCGCCCTCGCCACCTTGACCCGGCCGGAAGGGCTGCGCGAGCTGGCCCGCCTCCTCGGCTCGAGCGAGTTCCTGTGGGAGGACTTCCTGCGACTGCAGCTCGAGCACCTCGCGCCCGTCCTCGGCGGCTGGAGGAGCCGCGAGCTGCCGTCCGGCGGCGCCTGGCGCCGCGAGCTGCGCGCGCGGGTGGCGGCGGGCGCCTCGCCCGACGACCGCAAGCGCCTCCTCAACGACTTCAAGGACGAGCAGCTCCTGATCGTGGACATGAAGCACCTCCTCGACCCCGCGCTCACGCTCGAGGGTTTCTCCCGGGCGCTGGGCGAGCTGGCGGAGGCGGTGGTGGAGGAGGCGCTGGCGCTCGCCCGCGCGGGGCTCGAGGAGAAGCACGGCTGGCCCCGCCTGCCGTCGGGGGGCGAGTCGCCGGTGGCGATCTTCGGCCTGGGCAAGTTCGGCGGGGGCGAGATGGGTTACGCCTCCGACCTTGAGATGCTCGTCGTCTACGACGGACCGGACGCCCGCACCGATCGGACCGGCATTCCGAGCGGCGTGTTCTTCGACGAGCTGGTGCGCGCGCTGGTGGGAGTCATCGACGCCCGCGAGGAGGGGATCTTCCACGTCGACCTGCGGCTGCGCCCCTTCGGAGGCGGAGGGGCGCTGGCCAGCCCGCTGGAGGCGATCCGCGACTACTACCGGCCGGACGGCGGCGCCGCCCCCTTCGAGCGCCAGGCCCTGATCAAGCTGCGCCCGGTGGCGGGGGACGCGGGCCTGGGGCGGGCGGTGATGGCCCAGCGCGACGCCTTCGTCTGGAGCGGCCTGCCCTGGGACCGCGCGGACGCGCTGCACCTGCGCGACCGCCAGGCCCGCGAGCTGGTTCCCTCCGGGCGCTTCAACGTGAAGTACAGCCCGGGCGGGCTGATCGAGGTCGAGTACGCCGCGCAGTACCTGCAGATCCAGCACGGCCGTGCCCACCCGGAGCTGCGCACGCCTTCGACGCAAGAGGCGCTGGACGGCCTGCGCGCGAAGGGTATCCTCTCCGAGGCGGAGCACCGCCGGCTGGACGAGGCCTACGTCTTCTGGAGGCGCGCCGCGGACGGGCTGCGGATGGTGCGGGGCAACGCGCGCGACCTGCTCCTTCCTCCGGAGGGCTCGGAGGAGCTGCGCTCGCTGGCCCGCCGCCTCGAATATCCGGGCACGGGGGCGACGGCGGCGGAGCTCCTGGGCGCGGACGTGCGCGGCCACCGCGATCGCGTCCACTCGTTCTTCCTCGCCCGCTTCGGCTGAGCGGCGCCGGCGGCGCTCAGAGGAGCCGGGGGCCGGCCAGCACGTCCTCGAAGATGCGATGGGCGGCGCCGGTGTGCGCGCGGTAGTCGGAGGTGAGCGCGTCCTCGGCGGAGCGGCCGTGGCCGTCGCGGTAGCCCAGGCGGAGGGCGCAGGCCCGCATCTCCTCGGGCGCCTGCGGCAGGGCGTGCACCTGCGTGTCGGCGACGATCTGCAGCTTGTTCTCCACGTCCCGCAGGAACACGTAGGCGCGGGCCAGCGCGTCGTGCTCCTCGGCGGGGAGGAGGCCCGCCTCGCGCAGCGCGGCCAGCGCGGGCAGCGTGCCCCGCGGGCGCAGGCGGGCCCGGCGGCCGCCGAACCGGACCTGGAGGACCTGGCAGGCGAACTCGATCTCGCGGATCCCTCCCACTCCGAGCTTGACGTGACGGTGGCTCTCCGAGCGCTCGGCGATCCGGCCGTCCAACTGGCGCTTCACGCGCCGGATCTCGTCGAGGGCCGGGCGATCGAACCCGCGGCGGAAGACGAAGGCGGCCATGCGCGCGGAGAACCGGCGCCCGAGGGCGGCGTCGCCCGCCACCGGCCGCGCCTTGAGCAGGGCCAGCCGCTCCCAGGTCGCGCCGCGCGTCCGGTAGTACTCCTCCATCGAGGGGAGGGAGCCGGCCACCGCCCCCGCGCGTCCGTCCGGGCGCAGGCGCAAGTCGACGCGATAGACCTGCCCTTCGGCGGTGACGGCTCCCAGCACGTCGGTGAGGCGGCGGGCCAGGGCCTGGAAGTAGTCGCCGCGCGCGTGCAGGGGAGGCCCGCCGGGCGCGCCGCCGTCGTCGGAATCGTAGAGATAGACGAGGTCGACGTCGGAGCTGAAGTTGAGCTCCTCGCCGCCGAGCTTGCCCAGGCCGAGGACGGTGAAGCCGCGGCGGCCCTGCCCGCGCCTCGCCTCGCCCGCCTCCGGCCGTACCGCCGGACGCAGGCCGAGGCTCTTCCGGAGCGCATCCTCCGCGACCTCCGCGGCGGCCTCGATCAGCGTGTCGGCCAGCACGGACAGCGCGGCCACGGTCTGTTCGACCGTGGCCCGGCGCAGGAGGTCGCGCACGCCGATGTGCAGGATCTCGCGGCGCTTGGCGATGCGCAGGGCATCGCGCCGGCTCTCCTCGCTCCGCAGCGGGCCCAGGGCGGCCGCGACCTCGCGGCCCGTCTCCTCCCGGGTGCGCGCCCGGTCCAGGACGTCGGGCTCGGAGAGCCAGTAGAGCCAGGCCGGATGGCGGGTGAGGATCTCGGCCATGAACGGGCTGGCCCCGAAGGCCACGGTGAGCACGTCGATCATGCGGGGATCGGCGGCGAGATGGGACAGCATCGCCCCGCCCGCCGCCCGGAAGAACCGCTCCAGCCTGCCGAGCGCGCCGTCCGGGTCGGCGGACGCGCCCAGCCCTTCGAGCAGCGCGGGCAGGATCGCGGCCAGGCGCCGGCGGGCGTCGGGGTCCTCGGCGATCGCCTGGAGCTCGCGATCGGCGGCCAGGGGGTCCTGGAAGCCGTACGGGCGGAGCATCTCGGCCGCGCGCTGGGGCTCGAGATGGCGCGCCAGCAGCAGATCGCGGACGTCGCGGCCGGGCATGTCCCGGATTGTGCGACGAAACCGCGATCCGCCGCCTGTCCGGGGACCCCGGTCGTTTCAGGCGCTCTCGGCCGGACGCCCGAGCGAGTGTCGGCCGCGGCCGCCGTCCGTCGGAATCCATCCCTTGGTTCCGAGCAGAATGCCGTGGTTCTCACCTGGCGCGTTCAGGCCATAGATTCGCAGCGCCGACCAGTCGAAACGGGCTTTCAAATCGGCCAGGGAGCCAATATGGATGGTCTCGTGAACCTGGACCGCGCAGAGGAGCCGGTGCTCCCTGAACTCGCGGAGCAGGACGTCCACGACCTCGGTGATTGGTGGCGTGGTACGCCGCAAGTCGAGGCCGGAGACCCTGTCGAGCGCTTCACCCCATGGCGGTGCGATGAAGGTGATCAGCAACTCATCCGCCTCCACCGATGTCTCGGCCAGGCCGGACCGGTAGTCGGTGTTCAGGATGTCGATGGGCACCGCGAGGGCTTCGAGATTCCGCTGAGTGAGGCGAGACACCGTGGCATCCAGCTCAAATCCTCGCGCCCGCGCGCGCGGCAGGTGCCGCCGCAGCCAATACAGCGTGTTGCCTGAGCCGGCGAAAGGGTCGACTACGAATGAGCGGGCGGTAGCCGCGGCAGCGGCGGCAGTGACAGCAACGTCCTTGCCGATCGCATCCCCCAACTCATCTCGCGTGCACTCGACCGCAGTTCGGCCGAGCAGTCGGACACCCTTCGCATACCATTCGGCAGGTCGCATGCCGTAGATGGAGATGTAGTCGGCATCGCCAAAGCTGTCGATGCCGTATCGCTGGACCTCCCAGAGGTCCAGGACCGCGTTCCGCTTCGCGCCGCCCAGCAAGAGCCGGCGGTCATATGCCGACCCCTGCTCCCCCTCTCCTGGCCCGTTCATGAGATGTCCCCTGACTGCTTCCTCCTGACGAGGATGACCCTATCGCGGTAGTACGCATCTTTGGCCTTGTGCCACAAGACGAGAGTGTCTGCCCTCTCGTCCAGGTAGAAGACGACTTCTCCGGAGTCCCACCCGCCGTTGGTTATCCACAGCAGCACCGCCGGAACCAGAATGGCCTGGTCTGGCATCGAGTCCACGGGCACATACCGGGTGGCGCCGAGCCTCCACGAACAGGACGGTCGGGGAGAAGTGCGGGACTCGCGGCCGGGTATGGCGTCGAGCGGGTTCCGCCAGGGCGCGTCGTCTCCAGACCGCGTGGCCGGAGTGAGAACGCGACAGGAACCCTTGCTCCGCAGTACCAGGCGCTGCAATCCAACGAATGTGTCCTCTTCATGCGATGAGGGCGTCCAGGCGTCCACGGCCGCTGAGGGCCCCCAGTCACCGACAACCTCTGCTTGAGTCACTGGGCGCTTGACGTAACGGTCCCTCGGGCTACAGGACGCCAGCAGGAGCAACGCCGACACGGCCCGCCAGGAGGTCTTCACCGCCTCAATTCACTCGATAGTCCGTCGAACCGGCTCAGGGCGCACGGAGATCTGGAGCGCCTTCTCCGGAGAGCTGCCGCGGAACGCGGCGCACAAGGACGCCCTCAGGAACCCCGAGGGCAATGGCGTCAAGATGGTACTGGTGGTGCATGAAGCTGATCTCGTTCTGGGTGGAGATGACGAGGACGCTGCCGAACTGTCTGGCAACGAAGTCCAGGCCCCAGCTTCGAGCTGGCGTCTCACGCCACCACCAGGAACCGGAGTGATAGCCACGAGCGCCACCCGCGGGTAGGCCGGAGACGAGAATCTCGGAGCCCTGAGGATGGTAGCTGACCTGAGCGGATTCGGCTGACGATGCCCGCAGGATGACGCTAGAGACGCCCGCGGCCGAGAAGCCTCTGGCTACTCGACGTGGAAAGAGCAGGTAGAGGCTGGTGCCCACGAGCGCAATTGATGCGGCTCCAAGAGTCATGACGAGAACGCGTCGGCGCTTCATGAGGTCTGACGGTCCAAGACGAAACTCTCATGTGCCTCGCTACTTCGTGGGCCCCTTTTCCGCATCGACAGGCTTGAGATCGAACGGTCCCTTGCTTTCGACGAGGAACACGCAGTCGGAGGCCTTGTCGCAAGTGGTCGTGTGGCGGTAGTTCCCGCCGGGCTGCAGGAAGTAGGAGCCGGGTCCCAGCCGGAATTCGGGCTTTCCCTCCGGGACCTGGATGTAGGTCCCCGAGATGATCACGACCTTCATGTCATAGGTGTGCGTATGGAGCGGAGCTGCGAATCCCGCCGGCAGCTTGAACAGCGCGCCGAACGCGCCGCTCGCATGGTTGCCCCACAGATCTGCAACCTTGACTCCCGGGGCGCCGGGGCCGAGATCAGTCCACTTCATGTCGCTGGCCGGCATGACGACAAGGCGACTTGCCGCCGGTTTCGGAGCG
>JBGPBV010000093.1:0-26766 GCA_041481445.1 Vicinamibacteria bacterium | reverse complement strand
TCGACGGGACCTACGAGCTCGTCCGCGCCCATGTCGGCGCGCCTCCCGCCACCGCTCCCGACGGCCGCGCGGTGGGGGCGACCCGCGGCCTGCTGCGCTCGCTGGTGGGGCTGCTCGCCTCGCCCGAGGTCACCCACGTGGCCTGCGCCTTCGACCACGTCATCGAGTCGTTCCGCAACCGCCTCTACGACGGCTACAAGACGAGCGCGGGCGTGCCCCGCGAGCTGCTCGCGCAGTTCGAGCTGGCGGAGCGGGCCACCCACGCCCTCGGGCTCGTGGTGTGGTCGATGGTGGAGTTCGAGGCGGACGACGCCCTGGCCACCGGCGCCGCGCGCTGGGGGGAGGCGCCGGAGGTCGAGCAGGTCGTGATCTGCACGCCGGACAAGGACCTCGCCCAGTGCGTGCGCGGCACGCGCGTGGTGATGCTCGACCGCCGCCGCCGGATCGTGCTCGACGAGGGCGCGGTCAAGGCCAAGTTCGGCGTCCTCCCCGAGTCCATCCCCGACTGGCTGGCCCTGGTGGGCGACAGCGCCGACGGGTACCCCGGACTGCCGGGGTGGGGCGCGCGCACGGCCGCGGCCGTGCTCTCGCGATACCGGCGCCTGGAGGACATCCCCGATCAGGACGGCACCTGGGGGGTGCCGGTGCGGGGCGCGTCCACGGTGGCCCAGCGCCTGCGCGACCGCCGCGCGGACGCGTTCCTCTACCGGAGCCTGGCCCGGCTGCGCACGGACGTGCCCCTCACGGAGACCCTGGACGACCTGCGCTGGCGCGGCTCGCGGCGGGCCGAGCTGGAGGAGGTCTGCGCGGAGATCGGGGAGAGCGAGATCGCGGCGAAGATGCCGCTTTGGCGGGAGTGACCTCTACTTCAGCCCCATGCACCGGGCGCAGACGTCGAGGAGCTTGCCGTCGAGCATGTCCTGCTTGCGCTGGCGGAGGGTCTCGCTCTTCCAGACCTGCTCGATCGAGGTCGCGAAGACGTTCGCGGTCTTGGTGTGCCCTTCGTAGTCCGTGCAGCAGGACACCACGTCGCCGTTCCACTGGATGACGAACTGGTCGTAGGGGGCGGGGCAGTAGGTCTCCCGGGTGAGGGCGGCGGTGTGGGCGGGCGCCCCGCTGCCCGGCCCCGCCGAGCCCCCGAGGGCGAGCTGGACGGCCGCCTCCGCGTCGACCTGGTGCTCCCCGATCACGTTGCCCCAGGAGTGGCAGCGCTTCCAGATCAGGTTGACGCCGTCGAGGAGCTCGTAGCGGCTGCCGTTCTCGTCCTGGTCGAGGAAATGGCGGGAGCGGAGCTGCTCCCAGTCGTGGGCGCGCGGGACCAGGCCGTGCTTCTGCTCGAGCGACTGCGCGAACGCGACCCAGTCCTGGAGGAAGGCCAGGGCCTGCTCGTCCTCGCTCACGATCCGGTACGAGTCCGCGTACTTCGTGTTCATGATGTCGATCTCGAGGTGGGTGCGCGCGCCCAGCGCCACCTTGCGCTCCACGGCCAGCCGCACCTTGTCGCGATAGGCCTCGAAGGCGATGCGCGGGGCCTTCCGCGTCTTGAACGAGCCGGCGTCGGGGGTCTGGTAGGAGAGGATCAGGTTGGTCAGGCCGCCGCGGTAGAGGGCCTCGATGTTCTCGGGCGTGATCAGGCCGCAGTTGGTGTTGAGCTCGATGCCGATCCCGCGGCTCTCCGCGCGCTCCACGATGGCGGGCAGGTCGGGATGGAGGAACGGCTCGCCCATCTGGTGGAGCTTGACCGGGTAGAGCGGACCCAGCCAGCTCCGCTTGGCCGCGATCTCGTCGAGGATGCGGAACACTTTCTCCTTCTTCATGAACCCGCGGCGCCGGCCCATGATGTCGTCCGGGCACCAGGTGCACTTGAAGTTGCAGGCGTTCGTGATCTCGATGAACAGGTAGTTGATGGGGTAGAAGCGGCCCGGCATCTTGCGCAGGTCCGGCCGCGGGGCGACCCGGCCGAAGGCCTCCGCGTCCGCGGGGGGGGCCAGGGAGGCTCTCACCCGTGTCACGAGGACCTCGCGGCGGAACTCGACCCGGAAGGACGCCCCCTGGTTCTGCGTCCGGCTGGGATCGAAGTCGGGCAGCGGGAACAGGGCGCGGCGGAGGCGCCGCCGCCCCGCGCCCTCGCCGTCCCAGCGCTGCTCGGAGGCCTTGTAGAGGCCCTCGTGCTCGGCGGCGCGGTCGGCGGATGCGTACTGCACGCGGAACTGCCCGAACCGGTCGCCGAGGTACTCGACCTCGACCCACAGCCCCGATTTCGCGCGCGCCCGCAGCTCCGGGGGGAGGACGAAGTAGAGGTAGTAGGACCGGTCGTCGGGGGAGAGGCAGGGGCGGCCCTGGACCGTCCGGACCTCCCATACGCCGTCACCTTCGCGAGGGACGGCGATGTCGCCGGTGGGGCCGCCCGGTCCGACGCGCATCTCGGCGGTGTCGCCGCCGTGCACGAGGCGGCCGAGCGCGCTGCCGAGGCGGCTGAGCACGGTCGTCACCGCGCGTTCACCTCCGGCCCGACCTTGAGCGTGGCCGCGATCATGTCACACCACCGGGAGGCGCGCGGGAACACGTCGTCGCGGGCGTCGCAGGCCAGCGTGTAGCCGCGGCCGTCCGCCACGCGATAGAAGCGCTTGCCGCGCGTGACCGCGACCGGGGTCTCGGAATGGAGCAGGTCGACGTACCCGTCGCGCCAGTGGGAGTGGTTGAGCGCGGCCACGGTGTCGCCGAGCTTGGTCATCGTGGCCTGGTAGTACGCGTCCAGGGTGCCGTCGCCGGGGGCGGGCTCCGCGGTGAGGGTGAGCGAGGCGTGCACGGTCTGCTGCTTGTCGGCCCCCAGGGCGGGGCTCGTGTACTGGCTCAGGAAGGTGCCGCCGCTGGAAAAGGACCGGGTGGAGCGCCAGGACGGCGGCACCCGCAGGGAGAAGGCGAACTTGTCGCTCTTCTCCTCGACGTACTGCGCCGGGCGCTCCAGGGTGAGGCTCTTCGCCATCTCCTCGACCAGCGGGAGCTGCGCGTCGAAGGCGCTCGCCTCGCCCTGGGCGTAGAGGCCGTAGACCCACGCGGTGGGCGTCTCCGAGGGCGGCGGCGCTTCCGGGGTCGGGATCGGTGTCGGCGAGGGCCGGACGGTCAGGCTGGACGTGCCGGCGGCGACGGGGGAGGCGCTCGGGCGCGGCCGCGGGGTGGGCGTCGGGGGCAGGCCGATCCGCGCCTCCGCCTGCTCCTCGAGCAGAAGCAGGGCCGACCGCGTCTTGCCTTCCGGCGACACGAACACGTAGAACTTGCCGCGCGCGCCCTGGCGCATCTCCTCGCGCGAGGACTGCACGGTGTTGCCGGCCAGGTAGGTCTGGGCGTACTGGTCGATGCCGACGCCCAGCGGCCCCGCGATCAGCGTCACCGAGACCGCCGGCTTGCGCTCCGGCCCCGCGGGCGGGGCCAGGAAGTAGCGGTACCAGACCCCGTCCTGCTGCGCCTGCTCCGCCTTCCAGCTCGACGGGTAGCGCAGGGTCAGCGCGTGCTCGGGGTTGAAGTAGGTCAGCAGCGGCTCCTCGCGCCGGCCGCGGCATCCTCCCGTCGCCGCCGTGGCCACGCTCAGCGCCAGCAGGCCCAGGGCACGCGCCCGCGGCCTACTCCAGGCGGTAATTGGGAGCTTCCTTCGTGATGATGACGTCGTGGACGTGGCTCTCCTTCAGCCCGGCGCTGGAGAGGCGGACGAAACGCGCCTTGGACTGGAGGTCCCGGATGGTGCCCACCCCGCAGTAGCCCATGCCGGCGCGGATGCCTCCCACGAGCTGGGACACCATTGCGGAGAGCGGGCCCTTGTAGGGCACCATGCCCTCGATGCCTTCCGGCACCAGCTTCTGCGAGTTGCCCTCGAACTCCTGGAAGTAACGGTCCTTCGAGCCTTCCTTCATGGCCCCGATGGAGCCCATGCCGCGATAGCTCTTGAACGAGCGGCCCTGGCGCAGGATCAGCTCGCCCGGGCTCTCGTCCGTGCCCGCGAAGAGCGACCCGATCATCACGGACGAGGCCCCCGCGGCCAGCGCCTTCACCACGTCGCCCGAGAACTTGATGCCGCCGTCGGCGATGATCGGCACGTCCGCCTTGGCCGCCGCCCGCGCCGCCTCCGCGATGGCGGTGATCTGGGGCATGCCCGCCCCCGAGACCACGCGGGTGGTGCAGATCGAGCCCGGCCCCATGCCGACCTTCACCGCGGAGACGCCCGCCGCGATCAGCTCGGCCGCCCCCTCGTAGGTGCCGACGTTGCCGGCCACGACCTCCGTCTCCGGGAAGCGCTTCTTGACCTCCTCGATCGTGCGCAGCACCCGCGTGGTGTGGCCGTGCGCGGTGTCGATCACGATGACGTCCACCTTCTCCTCGACGAGCGCGGCCGCGCGGTCGAGCACGTCCGCGGTGACGCCCACGGCCGCGCCCACTCGCAGCCGCCCCAGCGAGTCCTTGGCCGCGAACGGGTACTTGATCTGCTTCTGGATGTCCTTGACCGTGATCAGGCCCTTGAGGTTGTAGTCGCGGTCCACCACCAGCAGCTTCTCGACCTTGTGCCGGTGGAGGATCTCCTTGGCCTGCTCCAGGGTGGTGCCGACGGGCACCGTGATCAGATCGTCCTTGGTCATCAGGTCGGAGACGGGCAGGTTCGTGCGCGTCTCGAACCGGAGGTCGCGGTTGGTGAGGATCCCGACCAGCTTGGTGCCGACGGTGACGGGCACCCCGCTGATACGGAACTTGGCCATCACGTCGAGGGCTTCGGCCACGCGCTGGGTGGGGGCCACGGTCACGGGATCGACGATCATCCCCGATTCCGAGCGCTTGACCTTGTCCACCTCCGCCGCCTGCGCCTCGATGGTCATGTTCTTGTGGATGATCCCCATCCCGCCTTCCTGGGCCATGGCGATGGCCAGGGGCGCCTCCGTGACCGTGTCCATGGCCGCGGAGATGATGGGCGTGCGCAGGGAGATGGTGCGCGTGAGGCGGGTGGAGATGTCGACTTCGGACGGCAGGACCTCGGAGCGCTGCGGGACGAGCAGCACGTCGTCGAAAGTCAGCGCCTCCGGGATCCTGTCGTCAAGCATCAGCCCTCCATGGCCCGCTCAATCATGCGCCGTGGCATTTCTTGTACTTCTTCCCGCTGCCGCAGGGGCAGGGATCGTTGCGGCCGACCTTCTTGCCCTCACGGCGCACCGTCTCGACGGCCGCGTCGTTGCCGCCGTGGGCTTCCTCGGGCTCGGCCGCTCCCAGCGCGGAACGTGACCCGGACAGGAGCTCGCCCGGGTTGTTGAAGGTCAGGTTGCGCGGCATCGGGCGCGCGCCCGCCAAGGCGAGCTCGGGCTCATGTTGCGTGCGCCGCGGCTCCGCGGCGCGCGCGGCGATCGGCGTCCCCTGGGAACCTCGTCCGCGGCCGCTCAGTTCGGAAGGCGGCGGCGTCGATCCTCCACCCTCTCCACCCTCCTCCTCCGGCTGGGGGGGCGCCACCGCCTGATACAGGAACACCCAGCGCAGGATCTCCTCGTCGATGCGGTCCATGAGGGCCTGGAACATCGCGAACGACTCTTTCTTGTACTCGACGAGCGGGTCGCGCTGGCCGTAGCCGCGCAGGCCGATGCCCTCCTTGAGGTGGTCGAGGGAATAGAGGTGGTCCTTCCACTGCGTGTCCACGATCTGCAGCATGAGCATGCGCTCGTGGAAGAGCATCAGCTCGGGTCCGACCTGCCGCTCCTTCTCCTCGTACTTGGCCAGGATCCGGGCCGCGAACGCCTCCTCCATCTCCGCGCGGCCCATGGCCTTGATGTCGTCGAGGGACAGGTCGAGGCCGTAGGTCTCCTTGAGCGCGACGCGCAGCCCCTCCAGGTTCCACTTGTCGGGGTCGTCGCCGCTCGTGTAGGAGTCGAGGTACCAGTCCCGCACTTCCGTGGCCAGGTTCAGGATGTACTCGCGGGTGTTCTTGCCCTCCAGGATCATGCGGCGCATGTCGTAGACGGCCTTGCGCTGCTTGTTCATCACGTCGTCGTACTCGAGGAGGTGCTTGCGGACGGCGAAGTTCTGGGCCTCCACCTGCTTCTGGGCGCGCTCGATGGACTTGGTGACCATGCCGTGCTCGATGGGCACGCCCTCCTCCATGCCCAGCTTCAGCATGAGGCCGCTGATGCGGTCGGAGCCGAAGATGCGCATGAGGTCGTCTTCGAGCGAGAGGTAGAAGCGCGACGATCCGGGATCGCCCTGGCGGCCGGCGCGGCCTCGGAGCTGGTTGTCGATGCGCCGGGCCTCGTGGCGCTCGGTGGCCAGGATGTGCAGGCCGCCCAGGGCCACCACCCGCTCGCGTTCGCTCGTGTCCAGGAACTCCTCGATGCGGGGGAACTCCGGAGCCAGCGCGATGCGGTCGAGGTCGGCCTTCAACGGGTGCGCGGCCAGGAAGTCCACCGGCTCCTCGCCCTGGGGATAGAAGCTCTTCGAGATCTTCTCCTTGGTGGGCCGGGGCAGGGCCTTGGCCACCGTGAGGTAGGCGGCGAGGGCGGGGAAGTCCGCCGAGAACCCGTCGCTGACGAGCACCGACGGATGGTCGGGGGCGAAAGCGGCCAGGATCCCGACGTAGCGCTTGGCCAGGAGATGCCGCTCCTCGGGCGCGATCTTCTTCTCCGCGAACGTCTTCTTGAACTCGCGCGCCATCTCTTCCTGGACCAGATCGAGGGTGAGCCTCTTCTCCTCGGGGGAGCAGAGCTCGGGGTCGACCTTCTGCTCGACGAGCTTGGCCTTGACCCGGTGGTCGGGCACGCCGCCCAGGATGATGTCGGTGCCGCGGCCGGCCATGTTGGTGGCGATGGTGACCGCCCCGAAGCGGCCGGCCTGGGCCACGATCTCCGCCTCGCGCTCGTGGTACTTCGCGTTGAGGACGACGTGCCTGATGCCCTTCTTCTTGAGCAGCCCCGAGAGGTGCTCCGACTTCTCGATCGAGATGGTGCCGACCAGGACCGGCCGCCCGACCGTGTTGAGCTCCTCGATCTCCTCCATCACCGCCTCGAACTTCTCGCGCTCGGTGCGGAAGACCACGTCCGGGTTCTCGACCCGGATGAGGGGCCGGTTGGTGGGGATGGCCAGGACCTCGAGCTTGTAGATCTTGTCGAACTCGGGGGCCTCCGTCTCCGCCGTCCCCGTCATGCCGGAGAGCTTGCCGTACATGCGGAAGTAGTTCTGGAAGGTGATGGTGGCGAGGGTCTGGTTCTCGCGCTCGATCTTCACCTTCTCCTTGGCCTCCACCGCCTGGTGGAGCCCGTCCGACCAGCGCCGGCCCGGCATCAGGCGGCCGGTGAACTCGTCCACGATGACGACCTGCCCGTCGTTGACCACGTAGTCCACGTCGCGCTGGAACAGGGTGTGCGCGCGCAGGCCCTGGTTCACGTGGTGGAGGATGTCCATGTTGGAGGGGTCCCAGAGGTTGGTCACGGCCAGGAGCTTCTCCACGTGGGCCATCCCCATCTCGGTCAGGGTGACCGTCTTGGCCTTCTCGTCGACGATGTAGTCGCCCGTCTTCTCGAGCTCCGCCCGCTCCTCCGCCTTGCGGTCGCCGCTGATGCGGGCCCCGGGGTTGAGCTTGGGGATGATCGAGTTGATCCGGTAGTACTTGTCGGTGGACTCCTCGGCCGGCCCGCTGATGATCAGCGGGGTGCGGGCCTCGTCGATGAGGATCGAGTCCACCTCGTCCACGACCGCGAAGTGATGCCCGCGCTGGACGTAGCTGGCCAGCTCGAACTTCATGTTGTCGCGGAGGTAGTCGAAGCCGAACTCGTTGTTGGTCCCGTAGGTGATGTCCGCGTTGTAGGCGATCTGCCGCGCGGCGTCGTCGAGGTGGTGCTGGATCACGCCCACGGTGAGGCCGAGGAAGCGGAAGATCCGTCCCATCCACTCGCTGTCGCGCTTGGCCAGGTAGTCGTTGACGGTGACGACGTGCACGCCCTTGCCGGGCAGGGCGTTGAGGTAGGCGGCGAGGGTGGCCACGAGGGTCTTGCCCTCGCCCGTCTTCATCTCCGCGATCATCCCGCGGTGCAGGGTCAGGCCGCCGATGAGCTGGACGTCGAAGTGCCGCATGTTGAGCACGCGGCGCCCCGCCTCGCGCACGACCGCGAAGGCCTCGGGGAGGAGGCTGTCGAGGGTCTCCCCTCCGCCACCGTCCCCGCCTTCGCCCCCACCCCCGAGCCGGCGGCGGAACTCCCCGGTCTTGGCCTGGAGCTGCGCATCCGAGAGGCCCACGACCGAGGGCTCGAGGCTGATGATCCGCTGGATGACCGGACGGATGGCCTTGAGCTCCCGCTCGTTCTTGGTGCCGATGATCTTGGTGAGGATGGTATTGATCATTCGTTAGACCAGGGGGTTGCACCAGTCCCGCGGATGGACGCAACCCCCTGCGCGCTTCGCGCTACCCCCTGCCGCTGAGGCGCCGAGTGAATCGGCGCCTGGCTGCTCGTGGCTCGCACGCCAGCGAAACCAGTGATCGGTCAGGATATCAGGCGGAGTCGCGGAGGGTCAACCGCGACGCGGGCGGCGGGGTGAAGGGCCTTGCCTTCGGCGACTCAACCGAAGGTGCGGTACTCGTCGAGGATGAAGTGGATGGGGTTCTGCGCCTGGTCGCGGACCCAGACCTCGTAGTGGAGGTGGGGGCCGGTGGAGCGGCCGGTGCTGCCCACGTAGGCGATGACGTCGCCGCGCTTGACTCGCTGGCCCGGCTTGACCGCGAAGCTCTCGAGGTGGCCGTACCGCGTGACGATGCCGTATCCATGGTCGATGACGAGCGCGTTGCCGTAGCCCCCGGAGGCGCCGGTCGAGATCACGATCCCGTCCGCCGGCGCCTGGACCTTCGTCCCGATCGGCGTCGAGATGTCGATGCCGGGATGGAAGTCCTTCTGGGCCGTGAAGGGGTCGATGCGGTTCCCGAAGGTCGCGGAGAGGTATCCGCGGACCGGCCACACGGACGGCGTCGACGAGAGGAGCACGGTCTGGTCGCGGTAGAACTCCTCGAGCTGCGCCGACTTGTCGGTCAGCCGGGTGAGGCTGCGATCCATGTCCGCCAGCGCGGCCGGATCGAGCCGCGGCGGCCCGGAGTCCATGCTCGTGGCGCCGCCCACGCCGGCGGAGCCGGCTTCGGGCAGGCTGTGCTCCAGGCCGGCCATGACGCCCAGCTTGTTGACCATGTTCTGGAGCGTCTGGACCTTGGCCTGCAGCTTGCCGGCGGAGAGCTCGTACTCCTGCGTCTTGGTCAGCAGGGCCTTGTTCTCCGCGCGGAGCGAGCGGAGCTCGTAGACTTCGGCGGCGACGCGCGCGTAGTGGACGAAGGTGCCGGAGAAGACGACGGCGAGGGTGGCCGCGGTGCCCAGGACCCACTTCGTCAGCCGGACGGAGACCTGGAACTTCCGGAAGCGTGCCTTTGCGTGAGGCACGACGATCAGGGTGTAGAACTCGTTGGCCATCTCCCCTCCGGAGGTACTTGACCCACCCGTGGGCCAGCCACTACAAGGGACGGGACGCCTGAGGCCCCCCACCC
This sequence comes from Vicinamibacteria bacterium, assembly GCA_041481445.1. Classification (GTDB taxonomy): domain Bacteria; phylum Acidobacteriota; class Vicinamibacteria; order Fen-336; family Fen-336; genus AA29. Next base: position 17,225 of record JBGPBV010000093.1, on the reverse strand, counting down.
ACAACAAGGTCCGGACGCTAGCACACGGTTCCGGAAGGCGTCAACCCCAAAAACGCAGATTCTGGAGGATTTGTGAGCCGCGTCGCTGGGCAGGGAAACACCCTCATTCCCGGGCGGGCCCGAGGCTCCGGAACTGGAGTGCTTCGGCCACATGGGAGGCGCCCACGGCCGGCGATCCCTCCAAATCGGCCAGCGTGCGCGCCACCCTGAGCGCGCGGTCGTGGCCGCGGGCGGACAGCCCGAAATGCTCCATCGCCGCCCGCAGCAGCGCCTCTCCCTCCGCGTCCGGCGCCGCCACCTCGCGGAGGGCCCGCGGGGCGAGGTCGGAATTGAGGGAGACGCCGGTGCGCGGATGGCGCTCGCGCTGGCGGCGCCGGGCCGATTCCACGCGCGCGGCGACCCGCGCGCTCGCCTCGCCGGGCGGCCCGGTCATCTCCTGGTAGCTGACCGGGGCGACCTCGACCTGCAGGTCGACGCGGTCGAGGAGGGGGCCCGAGATGCGGGACCGATAGGATCGGACGGCGGTGGGCGTGCAGCCGCAGGCGCCATGTCCCCTCAGCCCGCACGGGCAGGGGTTCATGGCCGCCACCAGTTGGAACCGGGCGGGCAGCCGCAGCGTGCCCCGGCTGCGCGCGATCGTCACCGTGCGCTCCTCGAGCGGCTGGCGCAGGGCCTCCAGGACGTTCCGCCGGAACTCCGGCAGCTCGTCCAGGAACAGGATGCCGTTGTGGGCGAGGCTGACCTCGCCCGGCCTCGGGATCGACCCGCCGCCCACCAGCGCGGCGTCACTGGTCGTGTGATGGGGGCTGCGGAACGGCCGGTCGCCCAGCAGCCCGTCGAGCCGGGCGCCCCAGGCGGAGTAGATGGCGGTCGTCTCGACCGCCTCTTCGAGCGTGAGCGGCGGCAGGATGCCGGGCACCCGCCGCGCCAGCATCGTCTTCCCGGACCCGGGCGGGCCGACGAAGACGAGGTTGTGCCCGCCCGCGGCCGCGATCTCCAGCGCCCGGCGGGCGACCGGCTGTCCGCGCACGTCCGCCATGTCCGGGAGCGCTCCGCCCGGCACGCGTGGCACCGCCGAGAGCGCAACGGCCGGCCGCGGTGCCGACCCCGCCACGCTCACCGCCTCCGGCAGGGAGCCCGCCGGATGCACGTCGATGCCCTCGACGATCGCCGCCTCGGCGGCGTTGGCGGCGGGCACGACCGCCGCCCGCAGGCCGTGACGCCGCGCCATCAGCATCATCGGCAGCACGCCCGTCACCGGGCGCAGGGCGCCGTCCAGGGCCAGCTCGCCCACCAGGAGGACGTCGGACAGGCGGCCGGGCTCGACGGTGCCGTCGGCGGCGAGCAGGCCGACGGCGGTGGCGAGGTCGTACGAGGAGCCCATCTTCCGGAGGCTCGCCGGGGCCATGCTCACCGTGATGCGGCGGTCCCACTTGAACTCGTATCCGCAGTTGCGCAGGGCGGCCCGGATCCGGCCCTCGCTCTCCTTGATCGAGGAGTCGGCCAGGCCGAGCATCGTGAACTTCGGGAACCCGGACGCGGTGTCGGCCTCGACGCGCACGAGATGCGCCTCGACGCCGAGCACGGCGGCCGTCAACGAGGTTGCCAGCATTCGCGCACACCTCCAGCTCGGCGCGGGACGTCTTCGCCCGCGAGCGATGGAACGGCAGTGGGAGAGTGTTGCGCGCCGGCGGGAGAGGTCCGACGCGGCCCGGAGTCTAGGACCTCAGCCGGTCGAGGAAGGTCCGGACGTTCCGGAACGAAATCGCTTAGATGTAAACGATCAGGGCCGGGTGTAGACGGTCAGCAGGTTCCCCGCCGCCAGCAGCGAGCCGCTGAGGTTGTTCCAGGACATCAGCTCCTGGACGGTCGTGCCGTAGCGCGCGGCGATCGCGGTCAGCGTGTCGCCGGGCTTCACGCGGTACTGGACGCGCGTCCGGTCCGCGGTGGCCAGGGTCGCCGCCGCCTCCGAGGAGCCGCCGGCCCGCCGCGGCGGCGGCACCGAGGCCCGCGGGATCGGGATGATCAGCTCCGTCCCCTTGGCCAGGCGCCTGGCGTGGCTGGCGTCGATGGCGTTGGCGGACGCGATGTCGGAGACCCTGGTTCCGTACATCCGCGCCACCGAGGCCAGCGTCTGCCCGCGGGCCACGGTGTGGGTGCGGAAGGTGACGCGCTTCTCGGGGGGGAGCTTGTCCAGGCACTGGCGGACGCCGGAGGCCCGCCCCTCGGGCACCTTCACGTCGAACGTGCGGTTGGCGGGAGTAGCCAGCCGCCTCAGCTCGGGGTTGAGCATCTGCAGGGAGTCGAGCCCCGTCCCCGCGCACTCCGCGATCACGCGCAGGTCCACCGCGCCCGCCACCGGCACCGACTCGTACGTCAGCGCGGGCTCGGGCGTGACCTCGAAGCCGTACTTCTCGGGCGCCTTCGCCACCAGGATCGCGGCGTGGATCATGGGCACGTAGTTGCGGGTCTCGCGGGGCATGCGGGCGGCGGCGGCCAGCGCCCAGAAATCCTGCGCGCCCGTCCGCTCCACCCATTGCTGGATCCGGCCCTCGCCCCAGTTGTAGCCGGCCAGGGCCAGGTTCCAGTCCCCGAACATGTCGTGAAGCTCCTTGAGGTAGCGCGCGGCGGCCCGGGTGGCCTTCTCGGGGTTCGACCGCTCGTCCACCCACCAGTCCTGGCTGAGGCCGTAGCGCCGGCCGGTCCCGGCCACGAACTGCCACATCCCCTTGGCCTTGGCCCGCGAGAGCGCGCTCGTCTTGAAGGCGCTCTCGACCAGGGCCACGTAGGCCAGGTCCTTGGGCACGCCCTCGGAGGCGAACACTTCACGGATCTGCGGCAGGTACCGGCCGCCGCGTGCGAGCGCGCCCGTGAACCAGTCGCGCAGCGGGCCCTGGTAGAGGTCGATGCAGGAGAGGACCTCGTCGTTGAGCTCGATGGTGAGGTCGTTCGACTCCTGGGCGAGCACCTCCTCGGCCAGCTTGCGCGAGTCCTCGCTGGGGGCGAGGGTGCCGACGGGGAGGTCGGCGACGTCGTCGATGGCGGCGGGCTCCGGGGTCGTCTCCGTGAAGCCGTCACCGGCGGCGAGGGCCTCGAGCTCGCGGGCCTGGATCGCCTCCAGCGTCCGGCGGTAGGCCTCGGCCAGCGCGGGCGTGCCGTAGGCGCCGCCGGGGGCACCCAGATAGAGATCGACCGCCTTGTCGAACTCCTCGCGCGCGGCCCGGAGGTGGCCCTGCTTGATCTCGGCCATGCCCGCCGCCAGGTGGCCGTCCGCCTCCGCGATGATGCGCGGCGTGGGATCGCTCGCCGCGGCGGGGGCGGTGGGGACGGCGGTCTTGGCGGCGCGGCCGTGGGCGCAGGCGGACAGAGACATGCCCATGGCAAGGCACGCCATGCTCATCCACTTCCGGCCCCTGGACACCGTAAAGCCCCTCTCCCTCGGCACAAAACGGCAACCGACGGTCGGAAAGAACCTGCGGATCCTAACACATGTCGCGCCCGCCCGCAGGGCGGGCGCAAGCCCCGGGGGGGTGGGGTTATCGTTCTTCGACGAGGACGTTCTTGCCGGCGGCCAGGTCGCGGGCGGACGGGGTGACGATCGCCCCCCGTTTGAGCAGGATCGTCCGCCCGTCCCGGATGGCCTGCCTCACGTCGTCTTCGGAAGCGAAATCCTGTAGCGGAGGCGCCGAAGGCGCCGACGCAGGACCCGAGGGGGTGACGTTGCCGCCGACGTTGCCGCCGCTGTTGCTTCCCCCGACCTTCTCCGCCACGAACGCCGCGATCCTCTCCGGGAGCTTGCCGGCGGCAGGGCCTGACGCCAGGCCCGCCGCCGGCCGCAGCTCCCGCGGCAGCTCGTAGGCCAGGCGCTTGACGTTGATGAGGTGCAAGGGCGTGATGTTGTCGGAGGTGATGTTGCCGGCGTAGGCCCCACAGCCCAGGCTCATCGAGGGGGCGAGGCCGGTGGTGTAGCCGGTGGCGCCCATCGAGGACTGCGAGTTGGCCACGATGCGGAACACGGGCTTCTTCAGGGCGAACTCGCGGATCACGGCGTCGTCGCGGCTGTGGATCGCCATCGTGTGGCCGGTGCCGCCGTAGCGCAGGAGCTGGAGGACGCGCTCGCAGCCCTCGTGCCAATCCTTCACCACGTAGAACGCGAGCACGGGCGAGAGCTTCTCGATCGAGAGCGGGAAGTCGCGGCCGACCCCGGCCAGGGGCGCGACGAGGGCGCGCGTCTCCGGCGGGACCTTCACGCCGGCCTTCTCCGCGATGTACGTGGCCGGCTTCCCGACGATCTCCGGGTTGGCCAGGCGCTGCGGCGTCACCACCACCCGCGCCACCGCCGCCGCTTCCGCGTCGCTCAGGAAGTACCCGCCGTTCTTCTTCGCCTCCGCGATGACCTGGTCCTTGATCGCCTCGTCGCAGACGATCGACTGCTCGGACGAGCAGAGCGTGCCGTAGTCGAAGGTCTTGCCGGTGATGACGTCGCGCACCGCCTTGGGCACGTCCGCGCTCTGGTGGATGTAGGCGGGGACGTTGCCGGGGCCCACGCCGTAGGCGGGCTTGCCCGAGGAGTAGGCCGCGCGCACGAGGCCGATCCCCCCGGTGGCCAGGATCACGCCGGTGTCCCGGCAGCGCATCAGCTCCTGGGTCCCCTCGAGGGTCACCTCGGTCATGCAGGAGAGCGCGTCCTTGGGCAGGCCGGCCGCCACCGCCGGCCCGTGCATCACGCGCATCGTCTCCAGGATGCAGTTCCGCGCCGACGGGTGCGGGCTCATGACGCAGGCGTTGCGCGCCTTGATGGAGATGAGGGCGTTGTGGATCGCGGTCGAGGTCGGGTTGGTGGAGGGGATCACCGCCGCCACCACGCCCATCGGCTCCGCGATCTCCACGACGCGCCGCTCCTTGTCCTCGCGCAGGATGCCGACCGTGCGCAGGGGCCGGATGTACTCGTAGACGTCCACCGCGGAGAAGAGGTTCTTGAGGGTCTTGTCCTTGACGTTGCCGAAGCCCGTCTCCTCGTGGGCCATCCGGGCCAGGCGCTCCGCTTCGCCGCGCGCGGCGGTGGCCATCGCCTCGACGATCCGGTCCACCTGCTCCTGGGAGAGCTCCTTCAAGACCTTCTGCGCCTCGCGCGCGGCGGCGGCAAGGGAGCGCGCCTGCTGGATGGAGAGGAGGTCCTTGTCGTGGACGGGGCTGGCCATGGCCGGACGCGCGGATTATCCGCCGGACTTGCGGCCGGTCCCGCCGGAAGGCGGGGCGGCCGGCGGGAGCTGCGGAAGGATCTTCTCGACTTCCTCGTGCGGCCGGGGGATGACGTGCACGGACACGAGCTCGCCCACGCGGCGCGCCGCCGCCGCCCCCGCGTCCGTCGCCGCCTTGACCGCGCCGACGTCCCCGCGCACGTGCACGGTGACGTACCCGGAGCCGATGTAGTCCTTGCCGACGAGCACGACGTTCGCGGTCTTGACCATCGCGTCGGCGGCCTCGATCGCGCCGATGAGGCCCCTCGTCTCGACCATCCCCAGCGCTTCCATGGTCATCGCGCCCTCTCCCGCGGCCGGGTGGCGCCGCGGAGCAATCCTACGCCAGATCGACTACGCTTCGGGGCTGCCGTGACCCGAGCCGAGCGCGAGAAGGCGGCCTACGACGAGCAAGGGGTGTTCGAGCGCTCCCACGGGTGGCACGTCCGCTTCAAGCACGTGTTCGAGAGCCCGAACACGCGGCGCCACGAGAAGGCCTTCCACGACCTCGCCACCGATGGCATCCGCGGGCGGCGGGTGCTCGAGATCGGATGCGGCGACGGCACGCACGCCGAGGAGCTGCTCTCGGCGGGCGCCGGCTACGTGCTCGGGATCGACATCGCGGAGACGTTCATCGCCCGTGCCCGGGAGAGGGCGGTCCCGGGGCGGCTGGAGTTCGCGCGGGCCGATGCCGCGGAGCCGCGGGCGGGGACGTTCGACCTCGTCTACGGCCGCGCCATCCTCCACCACCTGGACTACCGCACCGTCCTCGAGCGCCTCTATGCGGAGAACCTGAGCCCGGGCGGGCGGATGGTCTTCATGGAGCCACTCGGGTCGAGCCTGCTCATCCGGCTCTTCCACGCGGTGGCGCCCTCCGCGCAGACCGCGGACGAGAAGCCCTTCGACAAGGGGGACGTGCAGTGGCTGGCGCGCGCGTTCCCTGCCCTCGAGATCCTCCCCATCAACTACCTGTCGTTCCCGCTCGGCCTGGTCTCCTCGTTCCTCTTCGCGCGCCCCGACAATGCCCTGCTGCGCATGGCCGACCGCGTGGACATGTGGCTCACACGATCGCTCCCCTCCATGGGGCCGCGCTTCCGGCAGGCGATCTTCGTGATAAGGAAGGACATGGGTTGACACTCCGCGCGCCGCTCCTGTATCGTCGGACGTTCTGGCATTGAGAGAGGGAGCGTGATGATGGAGAGACGTGGACAGGGCAAGGCGGTCGCGCTGGTGCTGGTGGGCGCCGCGCTCATCGTGGGTTGCCAGCGGCGGAAGCCCGCCGAGGTCAACGACATCAAGCCGTCGATCACGTTCAACCGCCCCCGCGCGCCCCTCGGCAGCGCCGTCGAGATCACCTACACCTGGACGGCGGAGCCGACCGCGAAGAAGCTCAGCAAGGACTATCGCGCCTTCGTCCATTTCCTCGACTCGCACAAGGTCATCCTCTTCGCCGAGTCGCACCTGCCCACGCCGCCCCCCAGCACCTGGGAGCCGGGCAAGACCTACAGCTACACGCTGACCCAGTTCATCCCGATCTACCCCTACGTCGGTGACGTCGACGTGCGCGTGGGCCTGTTCAACGATCGGGACCGCGTGGCCCTCAAGGGAGAGGACGCCGGCCTGCACGAGTACTCCGTGGCCAAGATGGAGCTGCTCCCGCAGACGGAGAACATCTTCCCCGTCTACAAGGAGGGCTGGCACAACCCGGAGTCGTCGGCCCAGAACCCGAGCCTCGAGCGCACCTGGACCAAGAAGGACGCGATCGTCTCCTTCAAGAACCCGAAGAAGGACGTCATCGTGTACCTGGAGGCGGACACGAACTACAAGGCGTTCGACCAGCCGCCCGTGCTCACGGTGGCGGTGGGGAGCAAGGCCGGCCTGGTCGTCCCCATCGAGAACTCCGAGGTCTTCCTCAAGAAGATCCGGGTCAAGGCGGCCGACCTCGGCGACCAGGAATGGGTCGACCTCCGCCTCTCGATGAACCAGTCCTTCGTCCCGAAGCTCAAGGGCGTCAACGCGACCGACGACCGCGAGCTGGGCCTGATGGTCTACCACCTCTTCGTGGGGGAGGCGGACAAGCTCGGCAACGTGCCCGGCGTGGTGGACGCGGGGCCGGTGTCGCTGCCCCCGATGGGAGTGGCGGCCAGCCCCGCTCCAAGCGCGTCTCCGGCTCCCGGCGCGAAGGCCTCTCCGGCGGCCACGAAGCCGGCCGCCCCCAAGGCGTCTCCGAAGCGCTAGCTCAGCCCTTCGCCTTGACGTCGATCTCGAGCTGAAGCGCGAGCTGTCCCAGACGGCTGTTCTTGGGCAACCCGATGGCGGTGGCCTCGTGCACCACCTCCTGGCCGTCCTTGGTGGTGAAGGAGAGCTGGACCTTCACCGCCTGCGCCCCCCGCAGCAGCTCGCCGGGGACCTCGATGGCCGCCTTGCGCTTCACCTGCTGGCGCACGGACGGGTCGGCGCGGAGCATGTCCTTGAGCCGCCTCTCGATCTCCCGCCCGCCGGCGGGCCCGCGGGTGATGGGGCCCGTCTTGGTGGGTCCGGCGGTCATCGCGCGCAGGTTCTCCAGCTCGCGGTGGATGTCCACCTCGGAGTTCGTCTTCACGGGGACGACGTGCTTGGCAGTGTCCTCCTGGGCGAACTCCACCGCCCCACCGTCGAGAAGGGCCTCGATCGCGCTGGCCGGGGAGGCCGTGGCCTCGGTGGCGGGCGGACCGAGCGACTCGAGCGTCGGCAGCACGCCGGCGGAGGCGACGATGGGAGGGCGCGTCTCGTCGCCCGAGAGCTTCTTGCGCACGGCGCTGATGGCGACCTTCGAGATCTCCTTGAGGGTCTCGAAGACGCCGATCCCGTGGAGGGCGGCCGCCTCGAAGTGGCGCGCCCCCTCCGGGTTGAGCTCCTTCTGCAGCGCGTCGACGGGCAGGATGTTGCGGATGTCGCGCTTGTTGTACTGGAAGACGATCGGCACCTGGTCGGGGCCGATTCCGAGCTCGGTCAGGTTGGTCTTTAGGTTGCCCAGCGACTCCATGTTGGCGTCGAGGGCGGCGGTCTGGCTGTCCGCCACGAACACCACGCCGTCGACGCCCTTGAGCACGAGCTTGCGGGTGGCGTTGTAGAAGACCTGCCCGGGCACGGTGTAGAGCTGCAGGCGGACCTTCATCCCTCCGATCACCCCCACCTCGAGGGGGAGGAGGTCGAAGAACAGCGTCCGGTCCGTCTCCGTCTCCAGGCTGACCATCTCCCCGCGGGACTGCGGCGCCGTGCGCAGGTGGATGGCCTGGAGGTTGGTGGTCTTGCCGCAAAGGCCAGGACCGTAGTACACGATCTTGGCCGTCATCTGCATCGTGGTGTAGTTGAAGAAGACCACGGTGGGCCGAGTTTAGCATCTAGAACGAGATGCCGGCTCCGACGGAGATGCGCGCGGTCATGCTGCGCGGCGGCGTCCCCGAGAGGCCGAGCCTCCGGTACTCGCCCTTGATCACGACCAGCCCGAGCTTGACCTTGGCTCCCAGGACGAAGGCCTTGAGCGTTCCGGTGTCGCTGAGCGATCCTACCGACTGCCGGAAGACCCCCACGCCGAGTCCGCCGTAGGGCGTGAAGATCCCGAGGGGGGGCGCCAGAAGGGCGGACCCCGTGAAGCTGGTCATCGAGATATCACTGGAGTCGCCGGGCAGGCGGGCGGCTTCGGCCTCGAAGCTCAGGGCCGTGAACCACGTCGAGGAGATCGCCGCGCCATAGCCCCGTCCCCAGATGTCCGTGGGGGCGGGCTGGGTGAAGAAGGCGGTGATGTCGCCGGCGGCGGCCGGGCGGGGGCCCGCGACGACCGCGCCCAGGAGAGCACATCCCACCAGGACCCTCGCCCGCGTCCGGGCTGTCATGCTCATGAATGCAAACGACTCATGAATGCAAACTACTCTGATGAAAGGGGTTAAGTCAACTCATCCCGGGGCGTTTGACAGCGGCCGAAGGCGGTACCTAGAATCGAACTGACGTTCAGGCTACCCCTCGCCCCCGGGCCACGACGATGATCGCCTACATCTCACAGAACGCGTTCTGGGGTCTCCTGATCTCCGCGGTGGAGGTCTACAAGCGGGAGTGCTTCGGCCTGCTGATCGGCTACCGGGACCGCCGCGGGCCGGAGGAGATGTACATCGTCGAGCACGCCCTGCCTTTCCAGAGCGCCGGACGCAAGCACCGCGGGGTGGTCAGCAACCCGCGCGCGCACCGCCGGATCGAGCGGTTCCTCCGCAATATCCCGCAGCTTTCCGTCATCGGCGATTTCCACTCCCACACGATGTGGGGCTACAGCCGCGCGGCCAGCCGGCCCAGCGACACGGACCTCGAGGGCATGACCTCGGAGAACGTCTACGTCATCGTCAGCATCAACGACCGGCTCCGCGAGGTGGCCTGGAACTACAACGACGACGGCTCCCTCTCGGGGACCACCGACGACCACTACTTCCGCCTCACCGCCTACACGGTGACGAGCGCCGGCGAGCCTCGCCGGACGAGCATCCTCTGCCCGTACGCCATCGGCTTCGACGCCCGTCGGGCCTTGCGCGCCATCAAGTAGCGGAGGGCCAAGGGCCGGAGGCATGGGGCCCGACGCTGAGACCTTTCGTACCTCCCCTCCTGACATCCCAACGTCCACTGGTATAGGCTGGATAATATAAGTCAGGAGGGACATATGAAGGCATATCTGACTGCATCGCTTGCCGTTGCCGGCCTGGCCGGCCTGCTGGTCGCCTGCACCGAGACCGCGCGCACCGCCAACAACTCGGGGGATCCGCAGTACGCATCCCCGTCTCCCGCCACCGGCGACGTCGTGGACAAGGCGCGCGCGGGGGCCGAGAAGGCGGGGGAGAAGGTCAAGGAGGGGGCCAGGGGCGCCAAGGACGACGCCAAGCCGGTGGCCAAGGACGTCGAGAAGAAGGTCAAGGAGGGCGCCGACAAGACGGGTCAGGTGGTCGACGCGACCAAGCAGCACCTCGACGTGACGGCGGCCCTGCTCGCCGACAAGACCGTCGACGCGAGCCACATCGACGTGGACGTCGACAAGAACACGAAGACGCTCTACCTCCGCGGCACCGTGCCCACCGCCGCCCAGAAGACGGCCGCGGGGCGGATCGCGCGCGACAAGGCCGACGGCTTCACGGTGCACAACGAGCTGACCGTGATGCCGTCCTCCAAGAAGTAGTCGTCGGGCCCCTACGTCGTCGTCGCCTTCCGGGTCCGCGGGCGCTCGGGGCCGAGCTTGTTGTAGAGGGTCTTGGGGTCGATGCCGAGGGCGCGCGCGGTCTTGCCGCGATGGCCGTCGTGCTGGCGGAGGACCGTCTCGATGTACTCGCGCTCCATCTCCGCCAGGCTCAGCCCGGTCTTCACGGCCGCCTGTCGCCAGTTCGGGTCGCGCACGTCGAGGGGCAGGTCGGCGGCGTCGAGGGTGTCCGTCGCGGCCAGGATGGCCGCCCGCTGGATCACCATGTGCAGCTCGCTCACGTTGCCGGGCCAGGCGTAGGCCTGCAGGGCCTCGACCGCGCGTGAGGTCAGCTTCTTCCTCGGGGCGACGCGGTCCAGGAAGTGGCGGGCGAGGAGGTGGACGTCCGCCTTGCGCTCGCGCAACGGTGGCAGCTTGAGGGTGACCCCGTTGAGCCGGTAGTACAGGTCCTCGTGCAGCCGGCCCTCCTGCATCTCCTTCTTGACGTTCCGGTGCGTTGCGGAGACCAGCCGCACGTCCGTGCGCACCGGCCGCGTGCCGCCGACGCGGACGTGCTCGCGGGCCTCGATCGCGCGCAGGAGCTTCACCTGCACCGCGGGCGGGAGGTCGCCGACCTCCTCCAGGAAGAGCACGCCCTTGTCCGCCACCTCGAGCAGGCCGGGCTTGCGGACCACCGCCCCCGTGAAGGCGCCCTTCTCGTGGCCGAACAGCTCGCTCTCCAGCAGGTTCTCGGGGACGGCCCGGCAGTCGACGGCCACGAAGGGATGGGAGTTGCGCGCGCTCATTCGATGCAGGGCGCGGGCGACCAGCTCCTTGCCCGTCCCCCTCTCGCCCTGGATGAGTACGGGCAGGTCGGAAGACGCGACGCGGTCGATGGTGGCCAGCAGCTCGTGCATGCCGGGGTCGTCGGTGACGATGACTTCGGGCGGGCAGTGCTTCTCGAGCCGGCGCCGGAGGTGCGCGTTCTCGCGGCTCAACCGCGCCTTCTCGGCGGCCTTGGCCACCAGGACCTCCAGCTCCTCGACGCGCGCGGGCTTGGTCAGGTAGTCGTAGGCCCCGAGCTTCATGGCCTGGAGGGCGGTGTCGATGCTGGCGCCGTCGGTGAGGACGATGGCCTCCGTGGCCATCCCTTCCTCGGCGATGCGCTTCAGGAGGTCGATGCCGCTCCCGTCCACGAGGGCGAGGTCGACCAGGGCCACGTCGAACTCCGAGTGCTTGAGCTCCTCGAGCCCCCGCGCCATCGTCTGCGCGGCCACCGCCATGTGTCCGTGCGCGCGCAACTCCTCGCAGAGGACCTCGGAGAGGGACTCGTCGTCTTCCACGACCAGCATGCGGATGCCCGCCGGCTCGTCCATCGGGTCTCCGGGAAGGACTCGGGGCGGAGTGTAGCACGCGCTCCCGAGGCCTCTTTCGCCGGACGCGGGAGCCAGGGCGACGCGGGCGAGGCGGCTACTGGACGGGGACCTTCCGTGGTCCGCGCCGCGGCCGTGGCGCGTCCGCCTCCGGCCCCATGCGCTCGAGCTGCCAGCGGCAGAGGAGGATGAGGCCCTCCAGGACCTGCCGCTTCAGGGCGCGCGCCTTGCGGCGGTCGAGCCCCGCCTCCTCGAGCATCTCCGACACCAGGCAGCACGCCTTCATCTGCCGGCCGCGTGGCTTCTCGGCCTCGCCGCTTGCGCCCTCCTCACGCTCGGCCATCGTCCTCCTTCTCTCCGAAGCCCACCCGCAGCCGGTGCTCCTCGAAGACGGCGCCGGTCAGCTTGCGCGAGGCCAGCGACCGCGGCAGCAGCAGGGTGCGGCGCTGATTATCCACCTGGACGATCAACTCCTCGCCATGGGTGAGGACCTGGATCTTGTCCTTCTCCGCGAAGGGCAGGCGCAGGTAGAGCGCGTAGCCCCCGGCCTCCTTCTTCACCTCGATCGGCTTCTCCTGGCAGAAGACGGCGGTGGGATCGTCGTCCGCGAAGACCTCGTGGGCGAAGGCCTCGAGCAGCTCGAGGCCCACCATCTCGCGGTCGAACAGGCGCGCCTCGAAGATGGGGAGGGGATCGAAGGCCTTGCGCGCGTGCAGGAGGTGGCCGGCCTGGATGTCGAACCAGCGGTCGAAGTACTCCGAGCGCGCCTCCGGAGGCAGCACGCGGTTGGCCACCACGGCGTCGACGGGGAAGCCGAAGAGGCTGAGGTAGGTGTAGAGCCGCTGGGACTCGTTGATCACCATCCGCTCCGGGTTGAGGACGATGCGGATGGAGGTCTGCTTCGCGTCCTGGAGGAGCGGGCCCATCGATTCGAGCTGGCGCAGGATGGACTGCACCGCCACCAGCATGTCGTCGGAGGGGATCGGCATGGCGCTCATGCGCCGGGCCACCGGGCGGACCGTCCGCAGCACGGTGCGCTGGATGGGGAAGACGCGCTTGAGGTAGAAGTTCAGGACCTCGGGCACGGCCAGCATGCGGATGGTCTCGCCGGTGGGGGCGGTGTCGATCACGATCACGTCGTAGGCCTTGCGCTCGGCGTAGCCCTTCACCTTGAGCAGGCTGAACAGCTCGTCCATCCCGGGGAAGATGGCCAGCTCCTCCGCCACGACGTCGTTGACGCCCTGGAAGGTCATGAACCGCGTGATGAAGTCCTGGATCACGCCCCAGTGCGCGCTCAGCTCGCGGTTGACGTCGATCTCGAGCGCGTCGAGGTTGGGGGCGACGCGGGTAGGGGCGCTGCCCACCGGGACCTGGAGGGCGTCGGCCAGGCTGTGGGCGGCGTCGGTGGAGACGACCAGCGTGCGCTTGCCGAGCTGGGCGGACCGCACGGCGGTGGCCGCGGACAGGCTGGTCTTGCCCACGCCGCCCTTGCCGGAGTAGAGGATGATCCTCATCGTCCTTCTTCCCCGGCGGCGGCGCGTCGCGCCGTCCGCGCGCGGCCGCGCCCGCGCCGGCCGGAGCCCGTCCCGAAGATCACGTCCCCCGTCTCCTTCAGCTCGCGGAGGTCGTGCACGTCGGCCTCGAACTCCGGGACCAGGATGGCGTCCTCGCCCGTCAGCCCCTCCAGGCGCTCCAGGCTGCGCCGATCGATCCGGGCCAGCCGCCGCTGGTCCTGGAAGACCTCGACCAGCGCTTCCGCCAGGTCGTCGTCGACGTCCGCGGCGGCCCGGGTGGCCGGAAAGCCCTGGGCCGGATCTGGATGCACACGGTTGACCACGAAGCCCACGAAGGGCATCCCGCCCTCCTCGAGCCGCTCGTGGAAGAAGACCGCCTCGTCCAGGGTGAGAGGCGCCGGGCTGGCCACGAGCACGAACCCGGCCTCGGGACTGCGCAGCAGCTCGTGGACGCGGCCCGCGCGCTCCTTGAACCCGGCGTACATCCCGTCGAAGGCCAGGAAGAACTCGGAGAGGTCCTGCAGGAACTGCAGGCCGAGCACGCTGTCCGCGAGCCTCAAGGCCAGGGCGCCCGTCCGCGTGGCGACCTTGAGGGTGAGCCGTCCGGCCACGAAGTAGGGCTTGAGGAACCAGCGCAGGATCCCGGTGTCGAGGAACCCCATCAGCCGGCCCGGCGCCTCCAGGAAGTCGAGGGCGTGGCGGGTGGGCGGAGTGTCCAGGATGACGAGGTCGAAGCGCTCGTCCGCGCTCAGCTCCAGGAGCTTCTCCATGGCCATGTATTCGTGGCTGCCGGCCAGAGCGGCCGAGACCTGGCGGTAGAACCGGTTGTCCAGGATCCGGCGGCGCGCCGCCTCCGACTCCGCGTACTTGCCCACCAGGGCGTCGAAGGTCCGCTTGGTGTCGAGGGTCATGGCCCAGAGCGCGCCGCCGGGGTCGCGGTCCGGGGCCACCTTGTCGAGGTCGAGGGCGCGCGGCTTGTCCGGCAGGCGGTCCAGGCCGAGGCTGGTGGCCAGACGGCGGGAGGGGTCGATCGTGCAGACGAGCACGCGGCGGCCGCGGATGGCCCCCTGCACGGCCAGGGCAGCCGCGGTCGTGGTCTTGCCCACGCCCCCCGATCCGCACACCACCAGCACCCGCCGCTCGTCGAGCGCGCGCGCGAGCGCCTGCAGGGGAGAGACGCTCACGCCGCCTCGAGGCGCTCGACCAGGGTCTGGAGCGCGGCCTCGTCGATGCGGTCGGTGAAGAGCAGCGGCAGCGACACCACCGGCGCGTCCACCGCCTGCTCCAGCCGCTTGCGGTAGAACTGGGTCAGCCTCCGGCGCCGGATGTGGCGCCGGCCGGCGGCCAGCGCCGCCTGCAGGGTCACCCCGGGGGCGAGCCGTCCGTCCTCGTCCTCGGCCACGCGCCGCAGGATCTCCGCCTCCTGCGCCCCCGTGAACCGGCGCTCGTGGCACCCGTTGAGGAAGAACGCGCACGCCTTCATCCCCACCTCGGCCCGGGCCATGCGGTCGAACTCGAGGGCCTCGACCACCGCCATCTCCTCGGGCAGGGCCACGATCGCGAGGGCGGTCTTCTTCGGGTCGCGCAGGAGCGAGAGGATCTTCCGCGCGTTCTTTCCCACCGGCCCCACCGGCACCGCGTTCGAGGCCGCCAGCGGCACCCGCAGGAACGCGAGGCCGTGGCCGGTGGAGGGCGCGTCCACGATGATGAGGTCGTACTTCGGCCGCCGCGGCCAGCCCGTCCGCTCCTCCTCGAGGACCATGATCTTGCCCAGCACCATCAGCTCGGGCAGGCCGGGGGCGGCGGCGAAGAACCGCCGGTAGACGGGGCTGGCGAGGATCTTGCGCGCCAACAGGTCCACGCGGACGGTCTCGCTGACGTACTCGTCCATCACCTCGCTGGGCACGAGGTTGACCATCGACAGCCCGGGCCGGACCTCGGTCTCGCGGGCGCCGACGGGGGGCTCGCCCAGGTACCGGCTGGCCGGCAGCGGCGCGTCCACCTCTATAAATAAGATGCGCTTGCCCCGCGCGCGCGCGGCCAGGGCCAGGGCCGTCCCCACCACGCTCTTGCCGACGCCGCCCTTGCCGGAGAGGACGACCAGCCGGCGCTCGAGCAGATCGTCGAGGAGCATGAGGCGAGACTAGCACGCCGCGGCGGCCGCCTTGACCGCCCCGAAGGCCCACCCTAGACTCCGCCATCCCTCCCGGAGTCCACCCGTGACCAAACGCTCGATCGTGCTCTGCGCCGCCGTCCTTCTACTTGCGCCTCGTGCCCTCCTCGCGCAGTCGGGCCTCGTCTTCCGCGACGGTTTCGAGACGGGGAACCTCGCGTCCTGGTCCGCCAGCGCGACCGACGGCGGTGACCTCTCCGTCTCCGCCCTGGCCGCCATGGCGGGGACGGGGTCCGGGCTGCGCGCCGTGGTCAACGACCTGAACCCGCTCTACGTCGAGGACGACACCCCGAACGACATGATCTTCTACCGGGCCCGCTTCTGGCTGGACCCGACCGGCTTCGACCCCGGGGAGGCGCAGGCGCACTTCCGCGTCCGCGTGTTCATCGTCTTCGAGGAGGCGCCCACGCGCCGCCTGGCCGCGGTGGTGCTCAAGCGGCAGGGCGGCCAGTACGCGCTGATGGCGCGCGCCCGCATCGACACCGACGCGCAGGTCAGCAGCGCGTTCGTGCCCATCACCGCCGCCCCGCACATGGTCGAGGTGCAGTGGAAGCGCTCGACGGGCGTGGATACGAGCGACGGTGAGCTGCGCTTCTGGATCGACGGGGCGCCGGCGGGGGTCCTGACCGGCCTCGACGACGACCGCAGCACGGTGGACTTCGTGCGCCTGGGCGCCCTCAGCCTGAAGTCGGGCGCGTCGGGGACGCTCGCCTGGGACGAGTTCCGGTCCTACGACGCGGCCGCTCTCCCTCGAGCGCAGGTGCTGATCAACGAATTCAACGCGAACATCGCGAACACCTGCGACCTCCTCGAGCTCCGGGTCACGGGCAGCGGCAGCCTGGAGGACTACGTGCTGCGCGAGCGCACCGCCACCGTCCTCACCTTCGGTCCCTTGAACGTCACGACCAACGATCTGGTGGTAGTCCACCTCTCCGGGACGACGCCGGCGTGCAACCCCGGCAGCTCGCCTTCCGAGTCGTCGGCCAAGGCGGAATACCCCGCGGTCACGTACGCGGCCAACTACGACACGGCCTGGGACTGGTACTCGTCGCGCGCGGGACTCTCCAACACCGACACCGTCTTGACCGTGTCCGACGACGCCGGGCGGATCCAGGACGCCGTGCTGGCCGCCAATGCGCCCACGGGCACCGCCTCCACCGCCTCCGAGACGGAGGCCGCCATCGTGGCCGCGGCCGGCCAGTGGCAGAGGCCGGGCGGAGGCGTCCCCCCCGGTGGCTTCGTGGACACGGATTTCCGGGCGAACGCCGTGCTCGACCTCGATGCCACGGGCGCGAGCGCGACCGGCAACTCCATCCAGCGGACCAGCAACGTCGATTCCAACGACCTGAACGGGTGGACTTCCGGCTCCGGCGTCCCCGCGTCGTTCGGGGTCTTCAACGCCGGCCAGACCCCCTGCTGCGCGGCGACGGTCCACGACATCCAGACCGGCATCGTGGCCGTGGGTGCGCCCGTCGTCCTGAGCAACCTCGTCGTCACCGCGCTCACCGCCAACGGGCGCTCCTTCTGGGTGGCGGACGCGCTCACGGCGGCGGCGTCCTCCGGCGTCTTCGTCTTCCGGAGCGACGTAACCCCGGTGCCGTTCGCGATCGGGGCCCTCGTGAACCTGACGGGCACGGTGGCCGAGTTCCAGAACGGCGCCGGCGACACGCTGACGGAGATCGTCTTCGGCTCCGTGGTCGAGGTCGGGTCCGCCGGAGTGCCGGTACCGCTGGC
>JBGPBV010000092.1:0-26997 GCA_041481445.1 Vicinamibacteria bacterium | reverse complement strand
CCCTCCTCCCGCCCCGCGCCAGCAGAACACGCCCAAGCCGATGTCCACCCCCGTGCCCACCGAGAACAAGTTCCAGGCCCCGATCGAGACGCCGGAGCAAGTCAAGCCCGACGAGGGCATCGACCTCGGCGTCGAGGGCGGGGTGCCCGGCGGTGTCGAGGGCGGAGTGCCGGGCGGCGTGGTCGGTGGCGTCGTGGGTGGGCTGCCGGATGCGCCGCCGCCCCCGCAGGCGGTGCGCGTGGGCGGACAGATCAAGGAGCCCAAGAAGCTCAAGAACGTGAGCCCGGCCTACCCGGACATCGCCAAGCAGGCGCGGGTGCAGGGGGTCGTGATCCTGGAGTGCACGATCAGCCCTCAGGGAAGGGTCACCGACGTCAAGGTCCTCCGCGGGATCCCGTTGCTCGACGCCGCCGCCATCGAGGCGGTGAAGCAGTGGGTCTACAGCCCCACCCTCCTGAACGGGGTTCCCGTGCCCGTGATCATGACCGTCACCGTCAACTTCCGGCTGTCTTAGGTCGCCTCAACTCGCGGCGGACAACGCGCTATCCTGTCCAGGAGGGCTTAGGAAATGCAGTTTGATCTCAGGACCATGGCCGAGCACATGGGCGGGGTCGCATGGGGCGTCGTCATCGTCCTGGCGATCATGTCGATCTACTCGATCGGCGTCATGATCGAGCGGTACTACACCTACTCGCAGGCCACCAAGCAGTCCCGCAAGTACGCCCCCGAGGTCGCCCGCTTCCTCAAGCAGGGCAAGATCAAGGAGGCGATCGACGCCTCCCACGGCAACGCGGTCAAGCACTCCCACCTGGCGAAGGTCCTGGTGGTCGGCCTGCAGGAATGGCAGTACCAGCAGGAGATCGGGGAAGCCACGCGTGACCGTGAGGCGGCCGTCGACGCCGCCAAGCGGGCGATCCAGCGCGCCACCGCCGTCAACCTGGCCGACCTCAAGCGCGGCCTGAGCGGCCTGGCCACCATCGGCTCCACCGCGCCGTTCGTGGGCCTCTTCGGCACCACCTTCGGCATCATCAACGCCTTCTCGGGCATGGCCCTGACCGGCTCGGGCGGTATCGCCGCCATCTCCGCCGGCATCGCGGAGGCGCTGATCACCACCGCCTTCGGCCTCTTCGTGGCCGTGCCCGCGGTGTGGGCCTACAACTTCTTCGCGGGCAAGGTCGAGGGCTTCAACGTGGAGATGGACAACTCCAGCTCCGAGCTTCTCGACTACTTCATCAAGAAGGGTGCGTAGAGGAGTCTTCCTATGTCAATGGCAGTCGGCGGAAAGAAGGGCGGGGCCATCGCGGCCATCAACGTCACGCCCATGGCCGACATCATGATCGTGCTGCTCATCATCTTCATGGTGATCACGCCCATGCTCCAGAAGGGCGTGGACGTGAAGCTCCCGCTGGCCGGGAACACCAAGGAACGAAAGGACGAGCCGAAGTCGATCATGGTGGCGATCAAGAAGGACGCGACGACCTTCCTCGGCGGCATCAAGCTCGATAACCAGAACGACCTCGTCCCCCAGCTCAAGGAGAAGCTCGAGGACCTGCCCGAGGGCGGCAAGATGATCTACCTCAAGGCGGACCAGGACCTGGCGTACTCGGAGGTCATGAAGGTCATGGACCTCGCGCGCGAAGCGGGCGTGGAAGAGATCGCGCTCATCGCCGAGCCGCGGACGCAGGGCTGAGCACCATGAGCGATCCCCTCAAGCCCAACCCGCCCTACGACACCAACCGCGAGTCCCGGCCGGCGGTGCCCCTCGTGGACACTCCCATCCCGCGCCCCGGGCACAAGAAGAAGTCGTCCGTCCACTCGCACGACGCGTTCCGCCCGGAGCACAACGAGGCGGTGTCCGACATCAACATCACGCCCCTCATCGACGTGATGCTGGTGCTCCTCATCATCTTCATGGTGGTGACGCCGCTGGCGCAGAAGGGGCTCGACATCGCCCTTCCCCAGACCTCGACCCAGCAGCAGGCCCAGCAGCCGCAGCAGAGCAACCAGGTGGTGCTGGGGATGGAGGACTCGCCCAGCGGCGCCGTCATCACCGTCAACAAGAGCCCGGTCTCGAACATGGAAGATCTCGACCAGCGGCTCAAGGACATCTTCCAGACGCGCTCCGACAAGACGATGTTCGTGCGCGCGGACGGCAAGATCCCCTACGGCAAGGTGGTGGAGGCGATGGACGTGGCCAAGGGCGCGGGGGTGGAGCGCATCGGGATCATCTCCGAGAAGATGATCGAGCAGGCGGCCGGCACCAGCGGCCCCACTCCGTAGCGCGCGCTGGCTTGCCTCGTCGCACCAGGGCCGGGGCGAGTCCCCGGCCCTCGTGCTTTCGGGAGGTCTAGCGGCCGCCGCCGCCGGGAGGGGCGGAGCTGGGCGCCGCTTGCGCCGCTTCCGCCGCCTGCTGCTTCTTGAGCTCGAGCCCCTGCTTCTGGAGGTCCTGTGCCTTCTCCAGGAACTCCGCCTTGGCCCGGCGGTCGCTGGTCGCGGCCGCCTTCACGCGGTAGAGCAGGCCCTTGTAGATGACGGCCTCGAAGTAGTCGGGCTTGAGCTGAAGGGCCTTGTCCACGTTCTCCATGCCCTTGTCCGCGTATACGTTCTTCTGCTCGTCGCTCAGGAGCGGGTCGCGATAGGCCTTGTCCCAGTAATAGCTCGCCACCTTCTGGTAGCCGGAGGCGTCGCTCGGGTCGATGCCCGCGCACCTCTCCAGGACGCCGATGGCCAGGTCGAACTTCGCCCGCCGCGGCTTGTCGCTGCCCTCGACCCAGGGGGCACCCGTCTCGTCCCAGTTCGGCTTGTTGTAGAAGCCGGCCAGGGCGCCGCAGGCCTTCGCGTCCTTGGAGTTCTGGTCGGCGACCTTCTTGTAGATCTCCTCCGCCTCCGGGACCTTGTTGAACTTCTCGTAGAGGTTGGCCAGGGCGTAGAGGTTCTTGGAGTCGTTCGGGTTGTCGGCCACGAGCAGCTCGGCGTACTTGTGGGCCTCCTCGTAGCTCTTGAACGGATCTTCCGAATGGATCCCGGTGAGGGCGGCCAGGGTGTTCTGGCGGACCGTCTTCTGCTGCGGAGTCTGGGCCGGATTGGCCTCGAGCGACTTCTTGAAGGCTTCGATGGCGGACTCGAGATGGCCCTTGTTCTCCGGCGAGTCCTTGCCCGGCCGGTACTGCGCCTGGTGGGAGCTGCCGAGGTAGAACCAGGCCTCCGCGAAGCCCGGCTCCAGGTCCACCGCCCGCTGGTAGTCCTCGACCGCCCGCTTGAAGTTCTCTTCCTTGTAGTCCTTGTTCCCATCCTTCATCGCGGCGCGCGCCCGGACGCGGGCACAACCGGCGCTCGCGCCGAGGACGGCCGCCAGGGCCAGGGCCACGACGGGCGTGGAGGTCTTCATGAGCCTTCTCTCCGCAAGCGTTTGATGGTGAACGGACTCCGGCGTATTCGAAGACGAAAATCATAGTGCCGGCCCCCGCGCCAGTCAACAGCGTCCCGCGCGGTGCCGCCCGCGGTTGACGCTCCCGGGAGCGACTCCTAGACTGGACTTTTCCGCGCCCACGAGAAAGCCGGCCGCGCGATCCCATGATCCGCTTCGAAGACATCTACGAGACGGTCAAGCGCCACCACGCGGGGGCGGACCTCGAGCTGCTGCGCAAGGCCTACATCTTCTCCGCGGTCGAGCACAAGGGACAGACGCGGGCCAGCGGCGAGCCCTATCTCGTCCATCCCCTGGAGGTGGCGGCCATCCTGGCCGAGCTGCGCATGGACCCCGCCTGCGTGGCCGTGGGCCTCCTGCACGACGTGCTCGAGGACACCCTCAGCGACGCCGACAAGATCAAGGAGCATTTCGGGCCGGACGTCCTCCACATCGTGGAGGGGGTGACCAAGATCAGCAAGATCCCGTTCTCGTCGTCGGAGGAGCGGCAGGCCGAGAACTTCCGCAAGCTCCTCCTGGCCATGGTGGACGACGTGCGGGTGATCATCGTCAAGCTGGCCGACCGCCTCCACAACATGCGCACGCTCCAGTACCTGCCGGAGGAGCGGCGCACCCGCATCGCCCGCGAGACGATGGACATCTACGCCCCCCTGGCCGGCCGGCTCGGCATGAGCAAGATCAAGAACGAGCTGGAAGACCTCTCCTTCCAGTACCTGGAGCCCGAGGTCCACCGCGACCTCCTGCACCGGGTGGAGGAGAGGCGCACGGCCGCCACCGAGTTCATCGAGAAGATCAAGGTCATCGTGGCCGAGAAGCTCGCGCAGGCCGGCCTCGAGGCCACCCTGGAGGGCCGCATCAAGCGCCTCTACTCGATCCACCAGAAGCTGCGGAAGCAGCGCATCGACCTCGACCAGGTGTACGACTTCGTGGCCCTGCGCATCGTGGTGCCCACCATCCCCGACTGCTACGCCGCTCTCGGCGTGCTGCACAACCTCTGGCGCCCGGTGCCCGGCCGCATCAAGGACTTCATCGCCATGCCGCGGCCGAACGGGTACCGGTCCCTGCACACCTCCGTCATCAGCGACGAGGGACATCCCTTCGAGGTGCAGATCCGGACGCGCGAGATGCACCGTATCGCCGAGGAGGGGATCGCCGCCCACTGGAAGTACAAGGAAGGGCGCAGCGGGCCGGACAAGGACGACGAGGCCTTCGCCTGGATGCGCCAGCTCCTGGAGTGGCAGCAGGAGGTCAAGGACCCGCACGAGTTCCTGAACTCGCTCAAGCTCGACCTCTACCCGGAGGAGGTCTACTGCTTCACGCCGCGAGGGGAGGTGAAGACGCTGCCGCGGGGGGCCACCCCCATCGACTTCGCCTACGGCATCCACACCCAGGTCGGCCACCAGTGCGTGGGCGCGCGCGTGAACGGCAAGATCGTGCCCCTGCGCTACCGGCTGAAGAACGGCGACATCGTGGAGATCCTCACCTCCGCCGGCCACAACCCGAGCCGCGACTGGCTGGCCCTCGCCGTCACCAACAAGGCCCGCGGGAAGATCCGCCACTACCTCAACACCGCGGAGAAGCAGCAGGCGGTCGAGATCGGCAAGAAGCATTTCGAGCGCGAGCTGCGGCGCTACGACCTCTCCGTGCGCAAGGTGGAGGCGGAGAAGGCGGAGTCGCTGGCGGGGGAGCTCGGGGTGGGGGCCCGGATGGACGACCTCTACGCCGCCCTCGGCTACGGCAAGGTCTCCATGCGGCAGGTGCTGGCGCGCCTGGTCCCCGCGGAGAAGCTGGAGGCCCCGCGCGCGCCGGAGAGACCGCCCAGCCCGATCACGGACGCGGTCAAGCGCCTGCTCCGCGTGGGCGAGGAGCGCATCACGGTCAAGGGCACGGGCGACCTGCTCATCTACCGGGCCAAGTGCTGCAACCCCATCATGGGCGAGCCCATCGTCGGCTACATCACGCGCGGCAAGGGCGTCTCCGTGCACTCCCTGACCTGTCCGAACGTGGTCAACCTGATGTACGACCCCGAGCGGCGGATCGCGGTGGAGTGGGAGCGCGGCGGCGAGGGCGCCTACGAGGTGCGCATCGCGGCCCAGGTGGAGGACCGCCCCGGGGTGCTGGCCGCCATCACCGCCGTGCTCGCCTCCATGAACACGGACATCCGCACCGCGGAGGCCAAGACCTTCGACGACCATACCGCCACCATCGACCTAACCCTGCGCATCCAGGACCTCAAGCACCTCGAGAAGGTGGTCAAGTCGATCCGCGGGGTCAGCGGCGTCATCGACGTCGAGCGCCAGACCGTCGCCCGGTAGTACGGAGAGGGCTTGTCAGGGCGGCGGGATGCCGATAGGCTCCGAGTCCTATGCCGAAAAAGCACGTCACCACCTCCGAAGCTCCCAAGCCGATCGGGCCCTATTCGCAGGCCGTCATCTCCGGCGGCCTGCTCTTCGCCTCCGGCCAGATCCCGATCGACCCCGCCACCGGCCAGATGATCGAGGGGGACATCGCGGCCCAGACGGAGCGGGTCATCAAGAACCTCCTCGCCGTGCTCAAGGAGGCCAAGATGGGCCCGGAGAACGTCGTCAAGACGACGGTGTTCCTGGCCAGCATGGCCGACTTCCCGAAGATGAACGAGGTCTACGAGAAGTATCTGGGGAAGGAGCCGCCCGCCCGCTCGACGCTGCAGGCGGCCGGCCTGCCCAAAGGCGCCAAGATCGAGATCGACCTGATCGCGGCGTTTTGAGGGTTACGCCGCGGAGGTCGTCGCCTTCTTGACCGGCGCGGGCTTGGTGACCTTGCCCGAGCGCAGGCAGCGCGTGCAGACGCGCAGGCGGCGCTGGACGCCGGCCATGATCGTGCGGATTCGCTGGAGGTTCGGGTTGAACCGGCGGTGCGTCACGTTGTGGGCGTGGCTGATCCGGTTGCCGGACATCGGTCCCTTGCCGCAGATGTCACAACGCTGAGCCATGTGCTGTCTTCCCCCCTGAAACCCCCCACCGCTGCGCCGCCGCTTCGCGCCGCCGCGCTCCCATCCCGGCCGAGGGTGCCTTGCCCGAAACTCCCATTATACGGCGCCTTCGCGCCGGGTCAAGGTCGGGGGGAGCCTGGTTTCAGGCGCTTTGTGGGCCCGAAGGCCGTGCTATATAGTTGGCCGTCTCGGCCATTTCCTTCCTGGTGAGTACCCCGCCACCATGGTCCAGTTCAACTTCAGCGAACGGACCATCAAGGCCAAGGTGGTCTATTACGGGCCCGCCCAGTCCGGCAAGACCACGAACCTCGAGCAGATCCACCGCCTGACCGACCCCAGCGCGAACAACCGCCTCATCTCCCTCAACACCGCCCAGGACCGGACGCTGTTCTTCGACCTGCTGCCCTTCAGCCTGGGCGCGGTCTCCGGCTACGACTTCAAGATCCAGCTCTACACCGTCCCCGGCCAGGTCCAGTACAACGCCACGCGGCGGGTCGTCCTGGCCGGCGCGGACGCGGTGGTGTTCGTGGCCGATGCCCGCCGGGCGGCCGTCAAGGAGAACCAGGCCGCCTTCGAGAACATGAAGGTGAACCTGCTCGCCAACCGCCTCGTCCCGGAGAAGGTGCCGCTCGTCTTCCAGTACAACAAGCAGGACCTTCCCGACGTGATGTCGGCGGCCGAGCTCAGCAAGACCATCAACCAGTGGGGCCGGCCCGCCCTGGCCGCGGTGGCCGCCCAGGGCAAGGGCGTCATCGAGTGCTTCGTGGCCGTGGTCCAGGACATGCTGTCGGCCATCGCGGTCAAGTACAACCTGAAGGAGAAGGGTCTCGATCCCGCGAGCGTGCCCGCGGTGGTCCAGGAGGCCTTCGCGGACGTGATGAGGAAGGCGGCGGCGGCCGCGACCGCCGTCCCGGCCGCGGAAGCGCCCCCTCCGCGGGCGGCCAAGGTCGTGGTCTCGCACCAGACCGACTCCCTGCACGCGGCGCCCCCGCAGGCGGCCTCGGAGGCCGGCCTCGTCTCCGAAGAGCTGCTCCATCGCTCGCTGCGCTCGAACGTCGAGCTGGCGGAGACCCTGGCCAACGTCGTGCGCGAGATGAACGTCGGGCTCGGCGCCATCCTGTCGCAGGCGGCGCGGCTGGCCTCCGCCCGGGAGGAGACGAGCGACACGCGCCAGGCCGCGGCGGCCGCGATCCAGCGCGAGGCCACGCGGCTCAAGAAGGTCGTGGCCGACCTCGGGAGCGCGTCCGCCGGCCCCTCCTCCGGGGGCGAGCCGGCGGGAGCCGAGCCACCCGCGCCGGCACGTCCGTCCGCGCCCGCTCCGGCCGCTCCGCCCGTGGCCCCGGCGGCGGCGCCCGCCCCCGCGTCCGCGCGGCCGGTGGTGCCCACTCCCGCTCGCGCGGTCTCCGCCCCACCGGTGCCGGTCGCGGTGGCGGGGGCGTCCCGGGTCCCGCGTGCGACGTCCAGCGCCGCCGGCAACGGCGGTCTCCACGCGCTCCTGCAGGAGATCCTCGGCAGCGTCCAGGACGCGATCCAGGCCCAGGAGCTCTCCGTGGACCTGCGCGTGCCCGTCACCACCAACCTGCCGAGCTGCCCGCCGGTGACGCTCCGGGAGGCGCTGACGGGGACGGTGGCGGGCCTGGTCACGGTGGCCCAGCCCGGCACCCAGCTCTCGCTCCGCTGCGAGCGCAAGCCCGTCCTGCTCAAGGGGCGGGAAGGCGAGGTCAAGCGCGACTTCCTGATGCTGGCCCTGAGCCATACCGGCGGCCTGTCCGCGGAGGACCAGCAGCGGGTGATGGCGGGCACCGACCCCGGCCCGCTCGGACAGGCCACCCGCCTGTTCCGCGAGATGGGGGGGTTCGTGCGCTTCGCACCCCTGCCCGGCGGCGCCATCGAGACGCGCGTGTTCCTTCCCGTGGCCTAGGGATCCCGGGCCGGCCCTGTCCTGGGCCACAACTACCATTGACTCTCTTCGACGGCGGCGCTTAGCATCGAAGCCTTGTCCGTCGTGCCGACCATCATGAGGAGGAGTCCGATGCCTATGTTCCGCCGGGCCCGGGCCGCGGCGCTGGCCGTCCTCGCCGGCGCCGGGGCCCTTGCCCCCGCGCCCGCGCGCGCGGCCGGTTTCGCGATCTTCGAGCAGGGCGCCAAGGGGATGGGTTTCGCGGGAGCGTTCACCGCCCAGGCCAGCGATCCGAGCGCGATCTTCCACAACGCGGCCGGGATCGCCTTCCTGAAGGGGAAGCAGGTCTACATCGGGGGCACCCTCATCCAGCCCTCGACCACCTTCACCGGGGCCGATCCGTTCCCGGGCGCGTCCGTGACCGAGAAGGGGGACGTGGGCCTGCTCGTCCCCCCGGCCGCGTACTACACCCAGCGCTTCAGCGAGCGCGTCGTCTTCGGCATCGGGTTGCACACCCCGTTCGGCCTGACCACGTCCTGGGCCAACCCCGACACCTACAGCGGCCGCTTCCTCTCCCAGAAGGCCGAGCTCCGGGGGTTCTCGCTCAACCCGACCGTGGGCTACAAGCTGGCCGACCGGCTGGCCCTCGGGGTGGGGCTCGACGTGCGGTTCTCCTCGGTGAAGCTCCAGCGGCGCGTTCCCGTCGTCAACCCCTTCACCCAGAAAGTCATCGATGCCGCCACCGTCGACCTCGAGAGCAACACGGACGTCGGCTACGGCTTCAACGTGGGGATGCTGGCCAAGATCAGCGAGAGCCTCTCCGCGGGCGCGCAATACCGGCACAAGGTGAAGAACAACTACGACGGCTCCGCCACCTTCACCCAGCTTCCCACCGGCAACGCGCAGCTCGACGCGCGCCTGACCGCGGGCCTGCCCCAGGGGAGCCAGCCCGTCACCACCGGCATCGAGTTCCCCGCCCTCTTCTCCGGGGGCGTGGCCTGGACGGCCGGGGACTGGACCTTCGAGGGGGACATCGACTGGTACCAGTGGTCGACGTTCCGCCAGCTCACCATCGTGTTCACCGAGCGCCCGGACCTGAGCGAGAACATCGTCGAGGACTACAAGAACAGCTGGCAGTACCGGCTCGGCCTCGAGCGCCGAATCGGCGAGCGCTACGCGGTGAGGGGCGGGTACTTCTTCGACCAGAGCCCGGCCCCCGACCCGTCCGTCTCCCCCCTCCTCCCCGACGCCGAGCGCAACGGGTTCGCGCTCGGCGGCTCCTGGAAGAGCGGAGCCTTCCACGCCGACGCCGCCCTGTGGTACCTGCTCTCGCCCGAGCGCTCCACCAACGGCGTCAACCGTGACGACTACAACGGGTCCTACAAGAACCACGCCGTGACCCTGGGGATCTTCCTCGGGTTTTCCTTCTAGGAGATCGCCCATGCGCACACGACTCCTCGCCGTCCTCGCCCTCCTGGCCGCCGCCGCCCTTCCCGCCTCCGCGCAGACCAACTTCACGACCTACGTCACGGTCGGCGACAGCCTGGCCGCCGGCTTCGAGTCCAACTCCCTGGTGGAGACGCACCAGAACCGCTCCGTCCCCGCGCTGATCGCACGGCAGGCGGGCGTGCAGGGGTTCCAGCAGCCGCTCATCTCCGAGCCTGGGATCCCGCCCGAGCTCACCCTGGTGAGCCTGGTCCCCGCGCCGGTGCTCGCCCCCAAGTCCTCGACCTCGGGGGCCCCGAAGAACCTCGCGCTGGCCCGTCCCTACAACAACCTGGCCGTGCCCGGCGCGACCAGCATCGACGCCCTGACCCGCACCACGGACGGCGGCGGCTTCCACGACCTCATCCTGCGCGGCCTCGGGACCCAGGTGCAGCAGGCGGTGGCCTTGCGGCCGACCACGATCACGATCTGGATCGGCAACAACGACGTGCTGGGGGCGGCCGTGCGCGGGCGTGCGGTGGACGGCGTGACCCTCACGCCCACCGACACCTTCCGCAGCGTCTACCTGCAGATCGTGACTGCCCTGAAGTCCACGGGGGCGTTCATCGTGGCCGCCAACCTGCCCGACGTGACCACGATCCCGTACGTGACCACGATCAAGCCCTACCTCACCAACCCTGCCACCGGGGCTCCCGTGCTGGTGGGCGGCAACCAGATCCCGCTCCTGGGCCCCGTCGGCCCGCTGCCGTCCAACGCACTGGTGACCATCGCCGCCTCCACCCTCCTCGCCCAGGGCATCGGCATCCCAACCATCGTCGGCGGCACCGGCGTTCCCTTGCCCGACGAGGTCGTCCTGGACCCGTCCGAGCAGGCGATCATCCGGGACCACGTCAACGTGAACAACAAGTCGATCCAGGACATCTGCGGGGCGGCCAACATCCCGGTGCTCGACCTCCGCACCATCCTGAACGACGTGGCCACCAACGGACGCAACGTGGGCGGGATCACGCTGACCAGCTCCTTCCTGAGCGGCGGGATCTTCAGCTACGACGGCGTCCACCCCAACGACATCGGCAATGCCGTGGTGGCCAACGAGTTCATCAACCTCATCAACGCCCACGGCGGCAGCCTGCCGCCGGTGGACCTGGGCCCGGTGCTGGGGGTGACGTCGGCGGAGGCGGGCGTCCGCGCGAGCGCGCTGCGGCCGTCCTCGAGCCGCTGGGTGCCTTTCGAGTTCAGCGCCGAGGCCTACGCCGACCTGCTGGCGGTGTTCCCCAGGCTGGACGGCCGGCCCTAGACCCTGGGGGCGGCCAAGGGATCAGGAGGCCGGATGCCGCGGAGCGTCCTCGGCCGCGAGCAGCACTTCGATCCGATGGCGGACCACGTCCGGCATGGTGGTGGGCTTAGCCGCGGTCTGCCGGCAGAGGCGCGCCAGGTCCTCGAGGTCCTGACGGACGGCTCCGCAATCTGCGCATTCCTGGAGATGCCGCTGTACCTCGTCGCAGACGTCGCCCCGGAGGGTGCCGTCCACGAAGTCCGTCAGCCGGTCGTACAGCTCCGCGCAGGTCATGCGACGGCTCCTCGGAAGTGATGGGCCAGGAGCGCGCGGAGACGCATGCGCGCGCGGTGCAGGTGCACGCGGACGGTGCCGGGAGGAAGGCTGAGGATCTCGGCGACCTCCTCGGTCGGCCGGCCCTCGACCTCCCGCAGCTCGAAGACCAGGCGCTGCATCGACGTCAGCTCCCGGAGCGCCTTGTCCAGGGCCTGGCGCGTCTCGCGTCCGAACAGGATCTCGTCCGGCGGGCGGGACCAGGTCGGAGCGCCGCCCAGGCGATCGTCGTCCGGCGGACGGTGGGCGGCGTCCTCGTCCGGCAGCGGGGCCTCGCGGCCGCGCGCGCGCAGGAGGTCGATGGCCTTGGTGTAGACGATGCGGTGGAGCCACGTGCCCAGGCGCGCCTCCCCCCGGAACTCGTCCACGCGCTGGAGGGCGGTGGCGAAGGCCTCCTGCACCGCGTCGGAGGCCAGGTCGGGATCGCGGGTGATGCGCAGGGCAAGGGAGTACAGGCGGTCGCCGTGCTCGACGAGGGCGCGCGCGAGCGCCTCGCGGCGGGCGAGGCGCGGCGCGTCCGGCGTGGACGGGGCGACCTCCGTACCGTGCCCGACGCTTGGACGGACCATGCGCGACCTCGTTACAGGACTCTACGGAAGGAGCGGCTCAGGCCACCGGGTGGAAATGGCTGTCGAGGGCCTCCGCGATCGACTCGGGGGTGATGTCCCAGTTGTCGCGGTCGTAGACGGCCTTGCCCTCCTTGAACAGCAGCAGCTGCGGAGACTGGTGCTGGATGCCCGTCATCTCCGCCACGCGGTTGCTGGCCGCACGCGCCTCCACCACCCGGATGATGCCGAGCGAAAGGTCGTCGCGGGGATCGAGCTGGGACTGGACGTGCCCAAACATCTCCTGGGTCTTGTGGCAGGTGCCGGCCTTGAAGATGGCGGCCGCCGGATGCTCCCGGACGAACGCGTCCACCTGCTCGGGGCTGGTGAGGAAGCTGATGCGGTCCTTGAGTGTCACGGGCGACCTCCGTTTCTCCATTGTAACCGCGGGCGCGGGCCCGGACGCGGGGCGCCACCACTACGCCGGTCCCAGCTCCACCGTCTCTTCCCACGCCGGCACGTAGGTCTCGAAGCCCCGCTCCGCGGTCAGGCGGGCGGCCAGGGCCAGGGCGGCGTCCTCGTCGCCGTGGGTCAGGAACACGCGCCGGGGTGGGCGACGCACCTCGGACAGCCAGCGCAGGATCTCGCGCGGGTCGGCGTGGCCGCTCAGGCCGCGGAGCTCGGTCACCTCCGCCAGCACCGGCACCTCGCTCTTGTGGATCCGGACGGACTTCGCGCCCTCCAGGAGGGCCCGCCCCAGGGTGCCTTCCCCCTGGTGGCCGGTGATGAGGAGCGTGTTCTCGGCGTGGGGCAGCCGCACCCGGCAATGGTGGAGGATCCGTCCGCCCGAGAGCATCCCGCTCGAGGAGACGATCATGCCCGGGCCCCGCAGCGAGTTGAGCGCCTTGGACTCCTCGCGCGTGCGGTGCAGGGTCAGCCAGCGCGGGTGGAAGACGCTGCGCCCGCCGATGCCGCTCAGGCTGGCGCGGTGCGCCTGGGGGTACTCGGCATAGATGCGGGTGGCCTCGATGGCCATCGGGCTGTCGAGGTGGACCGGGAACTCGCGCAAGCGGCCGGAGGTCACGAGCTGGTCGATCATGAACAGGACCTGCTGCACCCGGCCGACGGCGAAGGCGGGGACGAGCAGGACGCCGCCGCGCGCGAAGGTCCGCCGGATCACCGTCTCGAGCTGATCGAGGAGAGGCACGGTGGCGTGGGCCCGGTTGCCGTAGGTGCTCTCCACCAGCATGAAGTCGGCCTCCGGGGCGAGGTCGGGGTCGTGGGTGAGCACGGTGTCGAAGCGGCCGACGTCGCCGCTGAAGAGGACGCGCACCTCGCGGCCGTCCTCGCGCGTCCGCATCACCACGGAGGCGGCCCCGAGCAGGTGGCCGGCGTCCTGGAACGAGAACGAGAAGGCGCTCGAGATCTGGCGCTCCTGGCCCAGGGGCACGGGCTCGAAGAGGGGCAGGGCGGCCTCGACGTCCGCCTCCGTGAACAGGGGCAGGGCGGGCGTGTGCTTGGTGAGGCCGTGCCGGTTGAGGTAGTCGGCGTCCTCCTGCTGCAGGTTGGCGGCGTCCTTGAGCAGGATCTCCGCCAGCTCCCGCGTGGGCGGCGTGCAGTAGATCCGCGCCTTGAACCCGTGCCGGACCAGGCGCGGGACGCGCCCGATGTGGTCGAGGTGGGTGTGGGTCAGGACGAGCCCGGCCAGGCGGGCGGTGTCCGCCACCGGCGGCGCCCAGTTGCGCTCGCGCAGGGCCTTCGCACCCTGGAAGAGCCCGCAGTCCACCAGCACCCGCTCGCCGGCGGCCTCGAGCAGGTACTGGGACCCGGTGACGCTGCGGGCCGCGCCCAGGAACGTCAGCCGAGCCACGCGCCTCTCAACTCTTCAGCATCTTGCGGAGCACCGTCTGCAGGATCCCGCCGTTGCGGTAGTAGTTGATCTCGACCGGCGTGTCCAGGCGGGCCGTCACCACGAAGGCGGTGCGCGTCCCGTCCGCACGCACCATGTCGATCGTGACGTCCTGCCGCGGCGTCCAGTCTCCGGCCACGCCCACGATCGTGAGCGTCTCCCGGCCGGCGATGCCGAAGGTCTCCGCGTTCTCGCCCGGCTTGAACTGGAGGGGCAGGACGCCCATGCCCACGAGGTTGCTGCGGTGGATGCGCTCGTAGCTCTCGGCCAGCACCGCGCGCACTCCCAGGAGCAGGGTGCCCTTGGCCGCCCAGTCGCGCGAGGAGCCGCTGCCGTATTCCTTGCCCGCCACCACCACCAGCGGCGTGCCTTCCTGCCGGTAGCGCATGGCGGCGTCGTAGATCGGCATGACCGCGCCCGAGGGCACGTGCACGGTCACGCCGCCCTCCGTCCCCGGCACCATGAGGTTCTTCAGGCGGATGTTGGCGAAGGTGCCGCGCACCATCACGCGGTCGTTGCCGCGGCGCGAGCCGAAGGAGTTGAAGTCCTTGCGCGCGACGTCCTTCGACTTCAGGTACTGGCCGGCCGGGCCCAGCTCCGCGATGTCGCCCGCGGGGGAGATGTGGTCGGTGGTCACGCTGTCCCCGAGAAGAGCCAGGATCCGCGCGCCCTGGACGTCCCGGGGCGGGCGCACCTCCAGCGTGAGGTCCTGGAAGAACGGCGGCTCCTGGATGTAGGTGGACTCGTCGCGGAACTCGAAGAGGTCGCCCTCCGGCACCTTGACCGCGTTCCAGGTGGGGTTGCCGTTGAAGACGTCGGCGTAGGTGGACGCGAACATGGTGTCGTTGATCCTGGCCTCCAGCTCCGCCACCTCCCGCTGGCTCGGCCAGACGTCGGCCAGGTAGACGGGACGGCCGTCCTTGCCGATGCCGAGCGGCTCCTTGGTGAGGTCCTTGGCCGTGGAGCCGGCCAGGGCGTAGGCCACGACCAGGGGCGGCGAGGCCAGGTAGTTCGCCTTCACGTCGGGGTTGATGCGCCCCTCGAAGTTGCGGTTGCCGGAGAGGACGGACGAGGCCACGAGCTTGGCGTCGGTGACCGCCTTGTGCACGGCGTCGGGCAAGGGCCCGCTGTTGCCGATGCAGGTCGTGCAGCCGTAGCCGACCACGTTGAAGCCGAGGTTCTCGAGGTGGGGCATGAGCCCGGACTGCTTGTAGTACTCGGTGACGACCTTGGATCCCGGGGCCAGGCTGGTCTTGACGTAGACGGGCGGGCGCAGGCCGCGCTCGTCCGCCTTCTTGGCCAGGAGCCCCGCCCCCAGCATGACCGACGGGTTCGAGGTGTTCGTGCAGCTCGTGATCGCCGCGATCACGACCGCGCCGTGGCCGATCTCCACCTTCTGGCCGTTCATCTCGACCGTGCCCGTCCGGGCCAGGTCGGCCTCTCCCAGGCCGAAGCCGCGCTCCTTGACCGGCGCGCTCAGCGCGTGCTGGAACTGGCTCTTCATCTGGGCGAGGGGCACGCGGTCCTGCGGGCGCTTGGGCCCGGCCAGGCTCGGCTCCACGGTGGACAGGTCCAGGGCGAGGGTGTCGGAGAAGACGGGCTCGGGGGAGGAGTCCGTCCGGAACAGCCCCTGCTCCTTGCCGTAGCGCTCGACCAGGGCCGCCTGGCTCGTGCGCCCGGTACGGCGGAGGTAGCGCAGCGTCTCCTCGTCCACCGGGAAGAAGCCGCAGGTCGCGCCGTACTCCGGCGCCATGTTGGCGATGGTGGCGCGGTCGGCCAGGCTCATCTCGCCCAGGCCGGGGCCGTAGAACTCCACGAACTTCTCAACCACCCCCTTCTTGCGCAGCATCTGGGTCACGGTGAGGACGAGGTCGGTGGCGGTCACGCCCTCGCGGAGCTTCCCGGTGAGGCGGAAGCCCACCACCTGCGGCGTCAGCATGTAGAGCGGCTGCCCCAGCATCGCCGCTTCCGCCTCGATCCCGCCGACGCCCCAGCCCAGGACGCCGAGGCCGTTGATCATCGTGGTGTGGGAGTCGGTGCCGACGAGGGTGTCCGGGAACGCGAGCGTGCGCCCGTCCGGCTTCTGCGTCATCACGCCCTGGGCGAGGTACTCCAGGTTGACCTGGTGCACGATCCCCGTGGCCGGGGGCACCACCCGGAAGTTGGCAAAGGCCCGCGCCCCCCACTTGAGGAACTCGTAGCGCTCGCGGTTGCGCTCGAACTCCAGCTCCGCGTTGCGGAGGAGCGCATCGCGGGTGCCGTACACGTCCACCTGCACGGAGTGGTCGACCACGAGGTCCACCGGCACCAGCGGGTTGATGCGCCGGGGGTCCCCCCCCAGCCGCTTCACCGCCGTCCGCATGGAGGCCAGGTCCACCACCGCGGGCACGCCCGTGAAGTCCTGCAGGATCACGCGGGCGGGCATGAACGGCAGCTCCACGGGGGCGGGGGCGGCGGCGTTCCAGGCGGCCAGCCGGCGCACGTCGGGCTCCGTGACCAGCTCGCCGTCCAGGTTGCGCAGGACGGACTCGAGGAGGACCTTGATCGAGAACGGCATCCGGTCCAGGCCAGCGGCCAGGCCGGCCTTCTCCAGCGCGCGCAGTCGGTAGTAGGAGACGGGCCCCTGGCCGGCATCGAGGGTGTCGAGGGACCCGAAAGCGTCGGTCTTCATGGGGAAAGTCTACCTCCGCGCGGCGGCGACGGAATACGTCGGACAGCTCCGGGGTGCGAGGACACCGCGGAACTGTCCGCGTCGAAAAACCGCAGGGGCCAGTCCGCGGCCTGCCGGATTCCCACACGCGTGGAGACGCCCACTCGGCGCGGCGCCTCTCCCTCGCGGAGGAAGAGCGCGCTGCCCGGCTCGAAGAGGTGGCGTCCGCTGAGCGCGGTGTCGATCTCCAGGGCACGACAGAGCCGGCCGGGGCCGGTGGCGGCGCCCGGCTCCAGCCCCACCAGGGGCTCCGCCGCCCTCACGAGCACGCAGCCGGCCGCGCCTTCGCGCTCGACCGCGAAGTTCAGGCAGTGGTGCATGCCGTAGATGAAGTACACGTACACGGTGCCCGGCCGCTCCCACAGCGGCGCCGTGCGCGCCGTCCGCCCCCGGAAGGCGTGGGCGGCCGGGTCGGTCTCCCCCAGGTAGGCCTCGGTCTCGACGATCCGCGCGGCCCGGGACGCGCGGCCGATCCGGCGAACGACGATGGTCCCCAGCAGCCGCCGCGCCGCCTCCTCCGGCGGGCACGAGAGGAGGCCCGTCAGGCGGCGCCGCTCGAGAGCGGACGGGAAGGCCGTGGGCGCGCGCACCCGCCGATCTTAGTCCGGCCGATCTTGCCGGTAGAATCCCCGGATGTTCCATCGCCACCTCGCCCTTTCTGCCTCCCTGTGCCTCGTGCTCGTTCCGTCCGGACGCGCCGCGGACGAGAGCCGTCCCGGCCGCGATCCCGCCCAGCCGGTGGACGAGGCCTACACGCGCAAGATCCGCGAGTACACGACCGAGCCCTTCTTCCTCTCGCCCCTGGTCGACTACCTGCCCGCGGCGAGCGGCGTGCCCACCCCGCAGGCGGTGCTGGGCGACATCGCCGGTGCCCCCGGCAAGCTGCCCTACGCCGCCGACGTGTACCGCTACATGCGCATGCTGGAGAAGGCCAGTCCGCGCGTGAAGGTGCGGACGATCGGCAAGACGGAGGAGGGCCGCGAGATGATCGCGGTGGCGGTGGCCTCCGAGCGGCTCCTGGCCGCCATGGACGACAACCGCGCGCGCCTGGGCAAGCTGGCCGACCCGCGCACGATCGGGATGGACGACGCGGAGGCGGAGAAGCTCGTGGCCGCCTCCTTCCCCCTGTACTACGTCACCGGCACCATCCACTCGCCGGAGACGGGGGCGCCCACCGCCCTCATGGAGCTGGCCTACCGCCTGGCCGTGGACGAGAGCCCCTACGTGCGCGACATCCGCGACCACGTGGTCACGCTGATCACGCCCGTGGTCGAGGTGGACGGGCGCGACCGCCAGGTGGACGTCTACAACTGGCACCTCGCGCATCCGAAGGAGAACTGGCCTCCCCTCGTCTACTGGGGCCACTACGTCGCCCACGACAACAACCGCGACGCCATGGGCCTCACCCTGAGCCTGACCCGGAACGTCCTCGACGAGTACCTGTTCCAGAAGCCGCAGGTGCTGCACGACCTGCACGAATCGGTGCCGTACCTCTACGACAACACCGTGGGCGACGGCCCCTACAACGCGTGGCTGGACCCCATCCTCACCAACGAGTGGCAGATGATGGGCTGGAACAACGTCCAGGAGATGACGCGCCTGGGCATGCCCGGCGTCTTCACCCACGGCGACTTCGACACCTGGAGCCCGGGCTACCTGATGTTCATCGCGGCCAGCCACAACGGCATCAGCCGCCTCTACGAGACCTTCGGCAACGCGGGCGCCGACACCGTCACCCGCCGCCTCGACGCCGACGAGTACTCGCGCACGTGGTACCGCCAGAACCCGCCCCTGCCGCGAGTGAGCTGGTCGCAGCGCAACAACAACAACTACGAGCAGACCGGTCTCCTGGTCTCGCTGCACTACTTCGCGGAGAACGCGACCACGTTCCTGCGCAACTTCTACCTCAAGAGCAAGCGCTCGATCGAGAAGCCGAAGCTGGAGGGACCGGCCGCCTACCTGTTCCCCGTCGACGACCCGCGGCCGGGCGCGCAGGCGGAGCTGCTGCGCGTCCTGCAGCGGCAGGGCTGCGAGGTCACGCGCGCGACCTCCGCCTTCGACGTGACGGTGCCCGTCGCCCGGAAGCGCAAGGACAAGGACAAGGACAAGGAGAGCGAGAAGACCGAGAAGGCCGAGAAGGACAAGGAGGCCGAGAAGCCGAAGACGGAGACGCGCCACCTCCCGGCGGGCAGTTATCTCGTGCGCATGGACCAGCCCTACAGCCGGATCGCGGACATGCTCCTCGACTACCAGTACTGGAGCCCGGAGGATCCGCAGAAGCATCCGTACGACGACACGGGCTGGACCTTCGGCGAGCTGTTCGGGGTCCAGGTGGTGCGCGTGGTCGATCCGGCCGCGCTCGCCGTGGCCGGCGAGCGCGTGGCCGGCGAAGTGAAGGCGGTCTCGGGCGTGACGGGCTCCGGTCCCGTGCTGGCCGTGAACCACAACGCCGACATCGCTCTGGTCTCGCTGCGCTATCGGCTCAAGGACGCGGCGTTCGAGGCGGCGGAAGAGTCGTTCGAGGCCGGCGGGACGAAGTTCGCGCGCGGCACGTTCCTCATCAAGGGCGTGGCCGCGGCGGAGGCCGGCCGCGTCGCCTCCGAGCTCGGCCTGCGGGTCCAGGCGCTGGCCGCCGCCCCCTCGGTGAAGACGCATCCGCTGCGCGCGCCGCGGGTCGCGCTCCTGCACAGCTGGCTGAGCACCCAGGACGAGGGCTGGTGGCGGATGGCGCTGGACCAGCTCAAGGTGCCCTACGACTACGTCAGCGTGCAGACGGTCGCGGCCACGCCTGCCCTGCGTGCGCGGTGGGACGTGATCGTGTTCCCGCCCGTCGGGCGGTCCGCCGCCGCCATCGTGGCCGGCATGCCCCGGTGGGGGAACCCGCTGCCCTGGAAGACGACGCCCCTGACGCCGAACCTCGGCAAGATCGACGAGACCGACGACATGCGGCCGGGGCTCGGCCCCGCGGGCGTGCAGAACCTCCGCGACTTCGCGGAGGCGGGCGGCCTCCTCATCGGCGTCATGGACACCGCGGAGCTGGCCGTGACCTACGGCCTCACCCAGGGCGTGTCCCTGGGCCGGGCGGAGAAGCTCAAGGCGCCGGGGACGATCGTGAGCGCCAAGGTCGTCGATGCCGCCAGCCCCATCGCGTACGGATACGGCGAGGCGCTTTCGGTCTACGCCGCGGACGGACCCATCTTCAGCCTCACCAGCATTGCGGGCGGGCGTGTCCGGCGGAAGCGGACGGAAGAGACCGAGCGCCCCACGGGGCGCGGGACCGCGGACGACCCCGATCGGCCGCAGGGGCGCGCGTTCGTGGAGGCGCCGGAAGAGCCCAAGGCGGAGGCCTGGGAGGCGCTGCCGCTCACGGAGGAGCAGCGGCGCAACCCCATCTACGTGATCCCGCCCGCCCAGCGGCCGCGCACGGTCGTGCGCTACGGCGGCGCCAAGGAGCTGCTCGTCTCCGGCCTCCTCGAGGGCGCGGGCGAGCTCGCCGAGCACCCGGCCGTGGTCGACGTCCCCGTCGGCAAGGGCCACGTCGTGCTCTTCTCCAACAACCCCATCTGGCGCGGGGAGACCGTGGGGAGCTACTTCCTCGTGTTCAACGCGATCCTGAACTTCGACCAGCTCGGGGCGGGGAGGACGCTCCCGGCGGAGTAGACCCCGCCCCGTCTCATCGCAGCCGCCGGTAGACGTTGAGCTGCGCGGTGGGGTCGCCCAGGTTCACGCGAAGGTAGCGACCGGGGCGGGCGTCCCACTCGCCGGCAAGGGGCGAATCCGCGGCCAGCACCAGGTAGTCGAACCACACGGCGCGCTCGAGCAAGCGCAGCTCGCGGCTCGTCTGGGGCAGGCTGGAGATGACCTCCACCGGATAGTGCTCGAGGCCGAAGCGCCAGCCGTTGGGCACGGCCACGCGGGTGATCGGCCGCGTCCCGATCGCGCGCTCGAGGTAGCTCGAGATCCCTTCCTGGCGGGTCTGCCGCGAGGCCTTGTACGCGTTGTGGACCCGGAGCACCTGCGCATCGAGGGTGAGGCAGGCCGCCGCCAGCGCCGCGGGCACGGCCCAGCGCGCCCGGGCGGCGCGGGGCTCGTCGACCGTGCGCGCGGCCCAGGGCAGGAGCGGAGGCATGAAGAAGGCGAGATAGCGCAAGCCGCTCCACCTCCCCACGACGAAGAGGACGACCAGGCTGGCGAGGAGCCCGGCCCATCCCGCGATCAGCCCCAGCAGACACCGGCGCGCGAGAAGGCCGCCGGAGCGCCGCCCGAGCAGCGCCCAGGCCGGGATCAGGACGAACAGGGCCAGGATCGCCAGCTCGCTGGCGCCGGTGTGGCCGAGCAGGCGCGCGTTGCCGCGGACGCGCGCCCAGGCGTATCCGAGCATCGCGGGCAGGTCGCCGCGCCGCGCGGCGTGCACCACCGCGAACCCGCCGCGCCGGGGGCCGTCGGTAGGCGCATCCCAGAAGTTGACTCCGCCGGGGGCGCGGTGGCGCGAGAGCGGGAGCTGGACGAGAGCGACGAACACCACGAGGGTGGCCGCGAACGCGCGCAGGCGTCCCCGGCGCCACAGGACCGCGACCACCGCCGGCAGGCCGAACGCCATCGACTCGCGGACGAGCAGGCCGAGGCCCACGGCGAGAGCGGCCAGGACCGCGCCCCACGCCCGATCGCCGCCGCGGAGGGCCAGGACGAGGCCGGCCAGGAGCAACGTCCCCAGGATGACCTCGGGCAGGACCCAGAACACGAACGGCAGGTAGGCGGGAAGCACGAGGTAGAGCGCGGCCGCCACCCACGCCGTCCGCTCTCCGAAGGCGAGCTCCCGGGCCAGCCGGTGGACGAGCCACGCGCCCGCCAGGTAGGCCACGACGTTGAGCGCGACCGCCGTCCAGTACCCGCCGCGCACGACCGCGGTCAGCGCCCCGAGCAGGAGGACGTATCCGGGGTCGTGGACGTCCTGCTGGGGGATCCCGCCGAGGAGGACCGCCTGCGCGTCGTAGAACCGTGCGTCGAGGCTTCCCGTGCGCGCGAGGTGCTTCGCTCCCGCCAGGTAGACGTACTCGTCGGCGAGCGCGGGCCCGTGCCGTGTGAGGAGGCCGTAGCCGAGGAGGAGCGCTCCGGCCAGGGCGGCCAGGGCCGGGAGGGCGCGGCGCGGATCGCGGGCCAGCACGAGGGCGGAAGCTTGGCCCCATCGGAGGCGTTATGTCCATCCCGTCGCCCGCGGTAGACTCCACGCGCGGGACGAGCCACTTGCGAGGGGCCAGCGTGTTCATCTCCGTGGTCATCCCGACGTACGACGCCTCCCGTCACCTCGACGCCTGCCTGGATGCGCTCGCCGCGCAGGACCACCCTGCCCGCGACTACGAGGTGATCGTGGTCGACAACGGATCGACCGACGGGTCGCCGGCCCTGGCCCGGCGCCATCCGGGCGTGACCGTCCTGGAGGAGCCCACGCCGGGGGTCTATGCCGCGCGGAATTGCGGCATCCGGAGGGCGCGCGGCGAGGTGATCGCGTTCACGGATCCGGACTGCGTGGCCGACCGGTCGTGGATCCGGGAGATCGCGCGCGCGATGTCGGAGCCGGGCCTGGGCGTCCTGTGCGGGCCGCGCGCTCCGGCGGGCGGCTCGCGCCTCCTGGGGGCGGTCTTCGACTACGAGAACGTCAAGGCCGAGTTCGTCCTGGGCGGCGGCGACGAGGAGCTCTACTACGGCTACTGCAACAACATGGCCGTGAGGAAGCGCCTCTTCGAGACGCTCGGCCCCTTCCTCGAGAGGCCGCGCGGGGCCGACACGCTGTTCGTGAGGAAGGTCGCGCAAGAGCTCTCGTGCGCGGCCGTGGCCTACGCGCCCAGCGTCGTGGTGACCCACCTCGAGATCGACCGTCTCCGCGTCTACTACAAGAAGGTCTTCCTGTACGGGCGCCACCGCCGGCGCAACAACCACATCCTGCGCTCGCGGCCGCTGGGCCTCGCCGAGCGCCTGGACGTCTTCCGGCGGACGGCGGCCCTCGGCGGTCATTCGCGGCTGCGGTCGGCCGCGCTCCTGGCCACCCTCGGCGTGGGCGCGCTCGCGTGGTGGCTCGGGGGAGCGAGCGCGGGGCTCCGCCCCGGCGCCGCCTTCCCTTCCGGCCTCTGGCGGCGAGCGGCGTAGGGTTGACGCCGACCTTCTCCATCGTCGTCGAGACGGACAACCTGGAGCTCGCCGCCCTCGACGACCTGCGGGCCTGCCTCGACAGCCTGGCCGGCCAGCACCCGGCGCTGGGGCGGGCGGAGGGCGTGTTCCTCGTCGACGCCGGCCAGGTCCCGAAGGACGTCGCGGACGAGCTCGGCCGCGACTACCCGTGGCTGACCGTGGTGGCCGCCGCTCCCGCCACGCTGTACGTCGGTCTCAAGGCGGCCGGAGTCACCGCCGCGCAGTCCGAGGTCGTCATCCTGTGCGACGCCGACGTGCGCTACGAGCCGGGCTGGCTCGAGGCCCTGCTCGCGCCCTTCGCCGGCCGCCCCGAGGTCGAGGTGGTCGGCGGCGAGACCAGCACGCCCATCGGAGGGCCCTACAGCCTCGCCTTCGCGCTCACGTTCATCTTCCCGAGGTTCACCGGAGAGCGCGCGCCGGCCGTCTCGCCCGTCTACTGGGCGAACAACGTGGCCATGCGGCGCCGCGTCGTGGAGGCCTGCCCCATCCCGGATCCGGCGGCGCTCTATCGCGGCCAGAACATCCTGCACAGCCTCGCCCTCGCCCGCCGCGGGGTGACGATCTGGCGGCAGCCGCTCGCGCGGGCCCGGCACCTGGTGCTCGCGCCGCGGACGATCCTCCGCCGCTACCTGACCCTGGGGGAGGACGCGGCGAGCATCGCCCGCCTCACGCGCGAAGCGTCCGGGAGCCCGTTCCTCGTGACGGTGGCGCCCGACCGCAACGGAGACGGCCGGCTCCGGAAGCTGATGGGCCGGCTGGGGCAGGTCGCGCGGGCGCAGCCCCTGGCCCTCTTCTGGCTGCCGCTGGCCCTGCCCTGGATGGCCGTGCTCGGGACCTGCTACCTCGCGGGCTGGATGCGGCGCGGAGCGGGGCGGGCGGTCCTGGACTCTCAGCCCGGCCAGGCGCAGTAGCCGTGCTCCCCGGCGTGATCGTCATCGGGGCCATGAAGTGCGCCACCACCAGCCTCCACTACTACCTGGACCTGCACCCCGATATCGCGATGGCGCCGGAGAAGGAGCTGCATTTCTTCGTCGCGGAGCGGAACTGGTCCCGGGGCCTGGCCTGGTACGAGGGGCAGTTCGCGGGGGGGGCCGCCCTGCACGGGGAGTCCTCGACGAGCTACTCGCGCTTCCCCGAGTACGCGGGCGTGCCGGCCCGGATGCATTCGGTGGTGCCGGGGGCCCGTCTCATCTACATCGTGCGCGACCCCATCGAGCGCATCGTCTCGCACTACGTCCACGAGTACGCGGCCGGACGCGAGCAGAGGAGCCTCCCGGAGGCGCTGGCCGACCTGGAGAAGAACCCGTACCTGGACACCAGCCGTTACGGCCTGCAGCTCGAGCAGTACCTCGAGTTCTACCCGCGCGAGAGGATCCTGGTCCTGACCGCGGAGGACCTGCGCGCGCGCCGGCGCGAGACGATCCGCCGCGCCTATCGGTTCCTCGGCGTCGGCGACCGCGTCCACGATCCCCGCTTCGCCCTCCTCAAGCATCGCTCGCGGGACAAGCGGCGCCTGCGGCCGGCGGGCGCGAAGCTGGCCTGGATGACAGAAACCGCCTTCGCCCGGCGCCTGCGCCCGGCCGTCCGCCGGTCCGCCTGGCGGATGCTGTCCTATCCGTTTTCCTCGCGGGTCGAGACCCCGGCCCTGGAGCCCGACCTGCGGCGCCGGCTCGAGGATGCGCTCGGGTCCGACGCCGAGAGGTTCGAGCGCCTCACCGGCGCCGCCTGGCCGGCGCGGGGGAGATGACGGGGAAGCGTCTGCTCAGGCTGCTTCCGATCCCCGCGCGGGACCACCTCCTGGCCTGGCTCCCGGCGGGGTCCATGGAGCGCGACTTCCTCCTGCTCCGCCTGCCCGAGCAGTCGGTAGGGGCCGAGATCGGCGTGCACGAGGGCGACTTCTCGCGCCGCATCCTGCGCCTGGTCAAGCCCCGGCGGCTCCACCTGATCGATCCCTGGAAATACGAAGGGGGCGAGCGGTACTCGCGGTCCTTGTACGGCGGCCGGCTCGGGGTCGACCAGGCGCACATGGACGGACGTTTCGAGGCGGTGGAGCGGCGGTTCCGCCGCGACGTGGAGGCGGGACGCGTGAGCCTGTGCCGGCGCCCGTCGGCCGAGGCCTGTGCGACGTTCGACGACGGATACTTCGACTGGATCTACGTCGACGGCAACCATCAATACGAGCACGTCCGGCGGGACCTCGAGCTCTTCCGGCGCGTCCTGAAGACCGGAGGGCTCATGGCTGGAGACGACTACGGGGACGGTGGCTGGTGGGAGGGCGGCGTGAAGAAGGCGGTGGACGAGGCCGCGGCGACCGCAGAGTGGGACCTCGTGGAGATCCGGAGCCGTCAGTTCCTCCTCCGAAAGCGTCCCGGCGCCCCTTCGTGACGGGTGGCGCCGATCGCCTCGCCGTGGACGACGCCGGCGCGGGGGACTCGCACGCGCACGATGCCGTGCGCCACGCCGCGCTCCTGGCCGCCCAGCGCGGCGTGGACGTCCTGCGCGCCCTCCTGTTCGCGGCCCTGGTCCCGCGGCTCCTCGGGCCCACCGACTTCGGCCGCTTCGCCCTGCTCGGGGCCGCCGCCTACTGGTTCGCGGCCCTGAGCGGCCTGGGCTCCGCCCAGCTCATGGGGCGCTTCGTGCCGGTGATGGTCCTCCACGAGGAGCGCTCCGCGGCGCGCCGCCTGCTCGGCAACCTGTTCGCGCTGCGCGCGCTCACGGGCGTGGCGTCGGCCGTGCCCTACGTGCTCCTGGGCCGCTGGTGGCTGCCCGACCTGCCGATGACGCTCCTGGGGTCGATGGCGGCCGTGGTCGCGCTGAGCAGCGTGGCCCGGGTCCCGTTCGCGTTCTTCCTCGGCCTCAACCAGGCCGCGCGCTGGGGCGCAGGCGACCTGGCGCGGCGCTGGGTATCGCTCGTCCTCGTCCTCGCGGGCACCCTGGTCCTCGGCCTGCGCGGGGCCTGCCTGGGCCTGGCCCTGGCCGAGGCCTGCGTGCTCGCGGTGGGCATCCACTGGGCACGACCGCACGTGTCCGTCGCGGACGTGCGCCTCGAGTGGGGGTTCGTCGCCCCCTACGTGCACTACAACCTCGCGTTCTTCGGGAGCACCCTCGTGTTCGCCCTGTGCCTCCGCGGCGGCGAGGCGGTGATGCGCGCCGCGGGCGCGGACTACGCGACGGTGGGGTACTTCGGGCTGGCCGCCGCGGCCTGGGCCGCCGCCGCCCAGGCCGTCTGGATGCTCCTGATGGCCTTCCTGCCCCTGCTCACGCGGCTCCGCGCGCAGGGCCGCATCGAGGCGGCGCGGGAGTGGGCCGGACGTCTCCTGGACGTCCTGGTGGCCGCCGC
Organism: Vicinamibacteria bacterium; assembly: GCA_041481445.1. Classification (GTDB taxonomy): domain Bacteria; phylum Acidobacteriota; class Vicinamibacteria; order Fen-336; family Fen-336; genus AA29. The sequence goes on along the minus strand of JBGPBV010000092.1, from coordinate 954 downwards.
CGTCGTCGGTTGTTTCGCGGCCGCCCTGCCGGGTCCCGACCTCGTCCCGCGCCTGGCCGGCCCCGCCTTCTCTCCCGCGGTGCCGTTGCTCCTGCCCGTGAGCGTGGCCCTCCTCGCGCAGGTGGCGTGCAGCGTCGGCCGGCTCATGGCGCTCGTCCTCGACCGGCCGCGGCTGGCCCTGGCGGGAACGCTGGCCCAGGCCGCCGTCCTGGTCGGGCTGGGCCTTCCGATGGCCTACCGGTTCGGTGGCGTGGGCGTGGCCTGGGCGATGGCGGCCGCGTCCGCCGCTCACGGCGTCGTCGTGTTCGCGGCCGTGCAGCGCGACGCGCCCCTGTGCCTGGGCCGGGGCCTGGCCGTGGCCGGCCTCGGCCTTCTCTTCGCGCCGCTCGCTCTGTTGCCCGTCACCGGTCTCGCGCCTCGTGCGGCGGTGTTCGCGGTGATGCTGGCCGGCTACGCGGCCGCGCTGCACCGCGCGGGCCTGGTCACGACGTCGGGGCTCTCGGACCTGGCGCGGCCCGTGCGCGCGAGTCGCGGCTAGAATCCCGGCTCAGTGACAACGTTCCGGATCGCGCTCGCCAACATCCGCTTCCCGACGAGTCCCGAGGAGTCGGTGACCCTGGCCGAGCAGGCGATCGCGCGCGCGTCCCTCGAGGGCGCCGGCCTCGTCTGCTTTCCGGAGTGCTTCGTGCCCGGCTACCGCGGCCCCGGCAAGGCCGCCCGCTTCCGGCCCGTCTAGACCGGCTCGTCCTTGCCCGTCGCGGACTAATCGAACGGGGCCAGGTCGAAGGTGCCGCGCAACATCCGGCCATCGGCATACTCGGCCGAGAAGAACGCGTCGATGCGCCACTCGGAAGTGTTGTTCCCCATGAACATCCCGTTCACGGTGAACGTGACGCCCGCATTCCGACCGAGGGCATGGACCCGGCTCGCGCCCCTGGCGTGCCGATCCGAGAT
>JBGPBV010000091.1:0-27242 GCA_041481445.1 Vicinamibacteria bacterium | reverse complement strand
GTGTTCCTCGTACCCACGACCTACCTCACCGTCGTCGCCAACGTCTACGCGCACCGGGTGGGCGACCTGGGGGACCGACACCCCGGCGGCGTCGTGCGCCTGGTGGCGGCCCTCGTCTTCCTGGGCCTCCTCGCGATCGTGCGCCGCCGCTGGCCGGAGGCCCCGTGGTCGAAGGGGCTGCGCGAGGTGCTGCCCTTCCTGACCTGCATCCTCATCTACACGAACCTCCACGACACGATCGGGTTCGTGAACCCGCACGACGTCCACGGCGTGCTCGCCGAGCTCGACCGGGCGCTGTTCGGGGTCATCCCCTGCGTGTGGGCCCAGCAGTTCATCACCCCCGCCCGCACGGAGCTGATGAACTTCCTGTACCTGAACTTCTTCTGGATCGCGCCCTCCACCGCGCTCGTGCTCCTGGTCCGCCGGCGCCTGAGGGAGTTCCGCACCGCGACCATGGGCGTGCTCGTGTGCTTCTACCTCGGCTACTTCCTGTACGTCCTCTTCCCGGCGGCGCCGCCGCGCCTGGTCCTCACCTACGAGTTCAACCGCAACCTGCAGGGCTACCCGTTCCTGATGTCGAACCTCTCCGCCCGCGCCTTCTCCCTCCTGCCCGTGGACAGCCGCGCCGCCTTCCCGTCGCTGCACGCGGCGGTCTCGCTGGTGGCGCTCGTCTACGCCTGGCGTTTCGTGCGCGCCTGGTTCTGGATCCTGCTGCCGTTCTCGGTGGGGCTCTGGGTCTCCACGATCTACCTCCGCCACCATTTCGCGGTGGACCTGCTGGCGGGCTGGGCCCTGGCCCCGGTGGCCATCGGGCTGGCCCCGCGCCTGGATCGGTGGTGGACGGCCCGACAGGCCGCCCTCGGCTACGCCACCGCCCGCGGCGCGACCGTCTACGAGCCCCCGGCCACCCTCACCGCCTGATGCGCGTGGTCCTCTCGTCGATCGAATCCGAGTACCGGCGCTACCAGCGCCTGGGCGAAGAGGCCGTCCGGCAGCTCGATGCGAGCGCGCTCGTGCGGCGGCCGCCGGGCGACGGGAACTCGGTGGCGATGATCGTCTGGCACCTCGCCGGGAACCTCCGGTCACGCTTCACGGACTTCCTGACCACCGACGGGGAGAAGCCGTGGCGGGACCGGGAATCGGAGTTCGCGGCGCGCGCGGTCTCTCCTTCCGAGGTCCTCGCGAAATGGGAGGAGGGGTGGGCCGTCCTGTTTGCCGCGCTCTCGTCCCTGTCCGACGACGACCTGCCGCGCACGGTGAGGATCCGCGGGCAGGAGCTGGCCGTCCTCCAGGCTCTCCACCGCTCGCTGGCCCATGCCTGCTACCACGTCGGCCAGATCGTGTTCCTGGCCAAGTCGCTGCGGGGCCGCGAGTGGCAATGGCTCAGCATCCCACCGGGCAGGTCCGAGGAGCACAACCGCAACCCCACGCGCGAGAAGGGTTAGAAGAGCGCGCCCACCGACCACCGCCCGGTGTCCTCGGGGTAGTTGTTGTGGGTCGCGTCGACGATGCGCGCGGCGCCCAAGGCGACCGCCCCCGTGATCCCGCAGGCGCGGGCGGCGCGCGCGAGGGCGGCCTGGTCGGGCCGGCGGTCGACCACGAAGAACATCGGATCCTGGCTCAGGCCCGCGCGGTACTCGGCGCGCAGCGGGACCGGCTCTCCCGGCCGCGGGGCGACGCCGGTGAGCACGTACTCCCCATACGCGCGGTCCTGGCGCGGGGGCTCCGCGCGATGGCAGAGGCGCCAGCCCGCGCCGGCCAGGTCGAAGTCCTCGCGCGCGCCGAGCGGGAAGCGCAGGACGGGCGCGCCCGCGACGCGCAGGAGCGCCTCTCCCCGTGTCCCGGAGTAGGCCGCGAACGCCATCGTGGCCGTGCCCGCGGCCGGCGCGGGCGCGCCCTCCCATTCGATCGAGCCCTCGTTGCCCGCGGGCACGACGACGCGGATGCGGTGGACGCTGGAGAGAGCGGAGCGCGTCCCCGAGCGGTCGATCACGGCGCTCTCCGTGCCCACGCTGCCGAGCGCGGCCTGCACGGGCAGGCGGTAGTCGCCGTCGTACTCGATCTTCAGGGCGGCGTAGTGCGGCCAGTCGCCCAGTGACGGCCCCTCGTACTCGCGGTCCTGGCCCGTGAAGCGGTCTCCGCGGAGGACGGCCTCGGTGGCGGCCGGAACCATGAGCCGGATGCGCAGCGGCTCGTCTGCGCGGGCGGGGAGGGCGCCGGGGTCGAGACGCAGCGCCCACCACTGCGGGTACCCGCGGCGGTCGCGTCCGCCCGTCGCGGTGGACTCGCGCAGGCGCGGGATCGTGGGGAGGAGGGCGGCGCCGGGGAAGGCCCGGCCGCCGACCTCGACCGTGGCCTCCTGGAGGTCGCCGCGCGGGACGGTGAGGTCGAAGACAACGAAGGCTTCCGGGGCCGCTCGCAGCCGGCCCAGCGCCTCCGGCGAAAGACGGATGACCTGCTCGACGCCGGCGACCTGGCCACCCAATCGGACGCCCCTCTCGTGCCAGCGCACGTCGCGGACCGCATGTGCGACGAGAAGGACGGCCACGACCGCGCCCGTCCCCCACGCCATCCGCCTCCGACGTCCGTCCGTCCGGCCGAGCCACGCGAACGGAAGCGCGACCAGGAGGAGGAGACCGAGCACGTGACCGACGCGGGCGGCTTCGGGCAGCGCATCCCGCACCGCGGCCGCGAGCAGGAGGGTGACGGCGGCGGGCGCGGCCAGGGTGAGGACCGACCGGCGCAGGCCCGGCGTTCGCCAGGGGCGCGCGGCCGCGACCTGGACGAGGAACACGCCGGCCGCGGCCAGCACGACCGGCATCGCGGGCAGGTTGTAGCGTGGCCACGGGAAGACCAGGCCGTGCAGGATGGCCAGGGCGACGGGGACCAGGAATACTCCCGCCGATGCCAGCTCTTCCGCGGCGATCAGCGCCGCTCCCGCCACTCCGAGCACGACCACCACACGCTGGAACGCGACCTGCGATGCGTAGGGCCAGGGGTAGTCCCACTTGTAGTCGTTGGCGGGCCGGTCGTAGAGCCGGTACGCGTTGTCGAGGACGAGCAGCACCGACGCCATCGGCCGGGCCGCCACGTAGCGTGCCGTGAAGGCCGCCTGCTTCGCGCGCGAGCGCATGAGTTCGGGATCGCGGGCGCGGGCCTCCGACTCCATCGCCTTGTAGAAAGGGTCCTGCTTGAACCGATAGGGGCCGGTCCATCCATCCGTCTCGAGCTGCTGCCAGAAGCCGAACGGGTAGGCCGGCCGGAACGTGACCTGGCCCATGCGCACCACGTCGTCGCGCGTCCCCACCGCCCATCGGATCCCCGCCCATCCCACGAGGGCGGGCGCGAGACCGAGCAGGAAGGCGGCGACCAGCCCCCGGCCCTCGCGCGTCCGTGACCAGGCGCGGGCCGAGAGGAGCAGCGAGACGGAGATCACGGCCACCATGAACTCGAGGACCTGGGCGCGCACGAGGAGGGCCAGGCCGAAGAGCAGGCCGGCGGCCGCCATCCCGCGCGTCGAGCCCCTCGGCACCGCCCCCGCGTAGGCCGCCGCCCCCCAGACGAGGAGGACCGAGGTCAGGGGATCGGGGTAGAGGCGCCCGGTCTGGACGGAGAACGTGGCGTAGCCCGCGGCGAGGGCGAGGGCGGTGAGGCCGCCGGCGAAGGACCCGGACAGGCGCCGGGCCAGGACGAAGACGCCGAGCATCGTGGCGGTGTTGAGGACGGCCATGACGTCGCGGAAGAAGGCGGTGTCGCCCGGCCGCAGGGCGTCGAGGGCGGCGAAGAACGTTCCCACGCCGACGAGATAGAAGAGGCCGCGGACCCTTTCGAACACGGCGGACAGGGACTCCCCCGCGGCCAGGCCGCGCACGGCCTCCTGGAGGCGCAGGCCCACGTCGTAATACCCGCGTGGATCGCCGAACAGCGGCGGCTGCGGGTAGTTGCGGAAGAAGGCGAGCTGCAGGCCGAGCCCGACGGCGAGCAGGCCGAGGACGGCGGCCACGCGCGCGGCGCGAAGGCGGGGAAGGCCGGCGGAAAGCAAAGGGGGCGCACCCGCCGCGCCCCCTTCCACGACTGTCCGAACGCCCGTCTCCGGCGCGGCTATTTGCCTGCCGCCTTGATGTCCGTCGTCCAGCTCTGGTCGCCCCAGGTGAGAGTGATGGTGGAGGCGCCACCGGTGGCCGGGGCCATGCCGATCAGGAAGAGGTCCAGGGGGGAGGCGGGCGCGACGGACTTGAGCGCCACCCGCGCGACCTCCTTGTCCTGGATGGACGGATAGTCCTCGATGTGCGGCCAGAGGAGGTCGGCGCGATCGGGAGGCGCCGCCGCGAAGATCGTCTTGAGCGGCACGCCCAGGTCGCGGTTCACGAGCAGGTTGTAGGCGGCGCCCCCTTCCGGGGCGTGCAGGTACAGCGTGTACTTGCCGGCGGGGACCTTCTTGCCCCCGATCAGGATGTCGCTCTCGGTGGTGAGGGTGGTGGCCTGGTCGACGCCGGCGCGCCAGACGCGGTTGGCGGGGAGCTGCGCGAGCAGGTCCTTGACGGAGCGGCCTTTCAGCGCGGGCCGGCCGTACTCCACCGTCACCTTCTTGCCGTTGAGGGTGGCCGTGACCGTCTCGCGCGGCGCCCGCTGGGCGAAGGCCGACGGCGCGGCCAGGGCGAGGACGGCGATCGGGATCAGACGTCGTACGCTCATGCTTGCAGCTCCTTGTCTTGTCGCTCCCGGTGCCCTCACTCCTCGAGTGCCTTCTTGAGGAGCGTGTTCACCAGTTGCGGGTTGGCCTTGCCCCCGGTCCTGCGCATCACCTGCCCCACGAACCAGCCGAGGGTACTGGTCTTGCCCTTGCGGTACGTGGCCACCTGCTCCGGGCTGGCCGCGATCACCTCCGCCACCGCGGAGAGGATCGCTCCCTCGTCCGACACCTGCCTGAGCCCTTCGCGCTCCACGATGGCGCGCGCGCCCTGGCCGGTGGCCCACATCGTCTCGAAGACCGTCTTGGCCGTCGTGCCCGTGATCGTCCCCGCGTCCACGAGGGCGATCAGCTCGGCCAGCCTCTCCGGGGCCACCGGGCATCCCGGGAGCGGCCGCTCGTCGTCCTTGAGCTTGCGCAGGACCTCGGTCATGACCCAGTTCGACGCCGCCTTGGCGTTGCCGCTGGCGCGCGCCGCCTTCTCGAAGTAGTCCGCCACCTCCGGCGCCAGCGTGAGCACACCCGCGTCGTACTCGGGCAGGCCGTAGCTGGCCGCGAAGCGCCGGCGCTTCTCCGCCGGCAGCTCGGGCAGCGAGGCGCGCACCTCGTCGATCCAGGCGCGATCGACCACCAGCGGAGGGAGGTCGGGCTCCGGGAAGTACCGGTAGTCCTGCGCGTCCTCCTTGGAGCGCATCGAGAAGGTCTCGCCGCGGTCCGCGTTCCAGAGGCGGGTCTCCTGCATCACCCGGCCTCCCGCCTCCAGGAGGGCGGACTGGCGCGCCACCTCGTGCTCGATGGCCCGCGAGACGTTCCGGAACGAGTTGAGGTTCTTGATCTCCGCGCGCGTGCCCAGGGCCTGGGCGCCGGGCCGCCGCACGGAGACGTTGGCATCGCAGCGCAGCGAGCCCTCCTCCATGTTGCCGTCGGAGACGCCGGCGTAGACGAGGACGGCGCGCAGGGCGGTGAGGTAGTCGTGGGCCTCGGCCGCGCTGTGGATCTCGGGGGCGGACACGATCTCGATGAGGGGCACTCCGCTGCGGTTGTAGTCGACCCCGCTCTTCTCCGCCGACCAGGGATGGCCCTCGTGCAGGAGCTTGCCCGCGTCCTCCTCCATGTGGATGCGCTGGATGCTCACGCGCCGGAAGGCGCCGGCGCCGGCCGCGATCTCCACGAAGCCGCCGGTGGCCAGCGGCCGCTCGTACTGCGAGATCTGGTACCCCTTGGGGAGGTCCGGATAGAAGTAGTTCTTGCGCGCGAAGATCGAGGTCTCGTGCACCGTGCACCCGGTGGCGAGCGCGGCCCGGAGGGCCAGGGTCACCGCCTGGCGGCCGAGCACGGGCAGCGCACCCGGCAGGCCCAGGCACACCGGGCACACGTTCGTGTTCGGCTCGTCGCCGAATCGGTTCCGGCAGGAGCAGAAGATCTTGGTGGCGGTGAGGAGCTGGGCGTGGACCTCGAGCCCGATCACCGGCTCGTAACGTGTGGACACGTCACGGGGGGGCCGAGTCGCCGTGGCCATGGACTGGCGATCTTAGCATTGACCGACGCCGGTCACGGCCCGGGCGAGTAGGTCATCACCCCGTTCCCGAACGACCAGTTCTCGCGCGGCACCTCGATCAGGTTGATGAGGACGTCCTCGTGCCGGAGCCCCGGCCGCTGGCCGAGCTTCTCCGCGATGCGGGCGTAGAGGGCGCGCTTCACCTCCGTGGTGCGGCCGGAGTTGAGCACGATCTGCACGATCACCAGCTCGCCGGTGCGCGTGATGCCGAGGTAGGAGGGGTCGTAGCGGAAGTCCTCCGGCGGCACCTCGTGGACGGCGCAGAAGAAGTCGTCGGCGGGCACGCCCGCCGTCTCCATGAGCGCCTGGTGCACGGACTCCGAGAGGGCGCGGCGGTCCTCGAGGGAGCGGCCGTGGGCGAGCGTGATGCGGACGAAGGGCATGTCGGCCTCCGGGTTGCCGGTAAAATACCGCGCTTCGCGCCCGGGAGGACAGCATGCTGGACAAGGACGACCTGTCGCGGATCCTGCGCTACACGATCTGGGCCAACCACCGCGTCATGCGCGCGGTGGCTACCCTGGCCGTGGACGATTTCAAGCGCGACCTCGGCGGCAGCCATGGGGGCGTGCGCGGCACCCTCGTCCACACGATGTGGGCGGAGCTGGTGTGGCTGGAGCGCTGGAAGGGGCTGCCCACGCCGCCGCGCATGGACGAGTCGGAGTTCGCGGACGTCGTCGCCGTGCGCGACCGCTGGACGGTCGTCGAGGAGCACCGGCAGGCCTGGTTCGACGGCCTGGGCCCGGACGCCCCCTCCTCGACCATCCGCTACAAGACGACCGAAGGCGTCCGCTTCGAGAACCCGCTCTGGCAGCTCGTGCAGCACCTCGGCAACCACTCCACCTACCACCGCGGCCAGGTCACGGTCTTCCTGCGCCAGCTCGGCGCGCGCACGGTGGCCACCGACATGATCGTGTTCGACCGCGACGAGCAGGTCCGGGCGATCCGCAACGGCGGGGCGACACCGGCCGGATAGCCGGGCGGCGCCCCTACCGCCGGTTCAGGAGCAGCACGCCGAGGGCGGCCGGGCGGACCTCGTGCGGGCCCGCTCCGCGCACCCGGCGGTAGATGGGCGCGCGATCGAAGCGCAGCTCGAGGACGTTGTTGCCGCGGCGCATCGCCTCGGCGGGGACGTCGAAGCGATACTCGGCCCAGCCCGCGCTCATGGTCGCCCGACCCACCGGCCGGCCGTTCCAGACGACCTCCATCGCCGGGGGCTCCGGGGTCTCCAGCGGCCGCGCCCGGAGGCGGAGGACCACGCCTTCCGGCGCGTCGACGGGCAGGGTCACGCGCGCGTCCCGATCGGTCACCCAGCGCGCGGCCTCGCCGTCCTCGAACACCGGCTCCGAGAGGTGGCGCGCGGGCTCCGGGATCTGCAGGAGGGAGGGACGGCCGCCGAGGTCGATCCGGGTCGAATCCCCGTCGAGGAGCGGCTCACCCGTGTAGGAGGCGAGGAGGCGCACGGCCAAGCCCGGCGCGCGCGGCTCGAGCAGGGCGTATGCGCGTACGGCCACGTCGTCGGCCACGCGCTCGAGAGCGGCGCGGACAGGTACCGGCCGTCCCGGCAGCGGCCGCAGCGCATCCACCGCCAGGTCGTAGCGCAGGGTGAAGAAGGCGACGGCGGCGGCGAGGAGGGGGAGGCGCGCCAGCGGCGCCACGACCACGGCCAGGCCCGGGGCCAGGAGGGGAACGAGGCCGGTGTAGCGGCGGACGTGGAACCAGTCGAACACCGCCGCGTTCACGTACCACTGCGCGACCAGGACGGGGACTACGGCGGCCACGAAACGGAGATCGCGCCGGGCGAGGAGGAGGAGCCCGACCACCGCCGCCAGCAGGACCGGATGGCTCGCGAAGAGCCCGCCGCGCGCATCCACCAGGGCGTCGAGGAGGCGCGGATGGCCGAGGTCCATGAAGGCGCGGCCGTGCAAGGTCTCCTGCGGGACCAGGACGGGCCGCCCGAACACCGCCTGCCAGGCCAGGAGCTGGGGGAGCGCGGCCAGCGCGAACGCGCCCAAGAGCGCGCCCGACGCCACCAGCGCGCGCGGCCGATCTCCCGCGCGCCGCAGCCTCCGGAGCAGCTCGAGGCCGGGCAGCAGCAGCACGAGCCCGTCCTGCGATCGCGCGAGGAAGGCCAGGCCGCAGGCCGCTCCGCACCAGGCGGCCGCTCGCGGAAGCGCGAGGGGCTCCGCGCGCCGGAGGCGCAGGTACGTCCACAGGACGAGGGCGGTGGCGAAGAACTCGATCCCGTGCGCCATGGCGGGCACGACCGACAGGTAGAACCGCAGGGGCGAGCCCAGCCAGCACAGGACGGTGGTCCACAGCGCGGCCGCCGGGGAGACGAAGGCGCGCAAGGCCGCCATGAGGACGAACAGCCCGGCCGCGCCGTAGACGAGGGTGGCCAGCGAGACCGCGGCCGCATACACCGGCTCCGTCCCGTCCGGGGCGGGAAGGCCGAAGACCCGCGCCGCCTCGCGGCCCAGGTGCACGAGGACCACGAGCGGGCTCCAGAAGAGGGGGGCTCCGATGGGCTGGGTGTTCTCTCCCTCGTGCCCCGCCCAGCCCAGCCGCTCGTAGTCGTCGGCGAGGGCGAGGTCGCCGTCGAAGAGGACCGACCTCAGCGGCGCGTAGTAGTGGACGGGATCGCCGATCTCGATGCGGCGCGTGTGATCGACGTAGGTGGGGACGAGGAGCGCGGCCAGGACGAGGATCGGCCAGCGCTCGCGCCGGGAGCCGTCGCGCGTGCGCAGCCAGGCGAAGAGCACGGCCAGCGCGAGCAGGCCCGCCGCCCACTGCCACGGACGCAGGGACGGACCCGCGTAGGGCCGGGCGAGGTCGAGGGCGACGAGCAGCAGCAGGGTGGCGCCGGCGACGATCGCCCTCCCCGCCGAAGCCATGCCGCGCGATCGGCCGCCTACGGCCTGGTGGCCGGAGAGGGGAGATCGCTCCGGGCCGCCGCGTCGTTCCGGTACACGGTCCCTCCCCGCATCACGAACACCACCTTCTCGGTCGCCTTGATGTCGGCCAGCGGGTCGCCCGCAACCGCGACGACGTCCGCGTCCTTGCCCGCCTCCAGCGTCCCCGTCGACTTCTCGATCCCGAGCAGCGCGGCCGCCGTGCCCGCCGTGCGCAAGGCGGCGGCGGGGCTCATCCCGTGCGCGACGAGGAGGGCGAACTCCTGTGCGTTCATGCCGTGCGGGCTCACCGCGGAGTCGGTGCCGAAGGCCACCTTCACCCCCAGGGCCAGCGCCTTCCGGAAGGTGGCGGAGCGGGCCGCCTCCGCCGCCTTCGCCTTGGCCGCGATCTCCGGCGGATAGTGCCGCTCCGCGGCCTTGCCCGCCACGTACTCTCCGGCCAGGAGCGTCGGCACCAGGTACGTCCCGCGCTCCTTCATCATCCGCAGGGCCTCCTCGTCGAGGAACGAGCCGTGCTCGATGGAGTCGATGCCGGCGCGGATGGCCACTTTCGCCCCCTCCGCGCCGTGCGCGTGGGCGGCCGTCTTCTTGCGCAGGCGGTGGGCCTCGTCCACGATCGCGTTCATCTCCTCCTGGGTGACCTGCGGCGTGTCCACCTCGTCGGCCAACGAGAGCACGCCTCCCGTCGCGCAGACCTTGATGACGTCCGCGCCGTACTTGACCTGGAAGCGCACGGCGTCGCGGAAACCGTCGGGGCCGGAGGCGATGCCGTCCGCGATGCCGGGCTCGGGCCCGAAGAGCTGGTACGGATAGCCGGTGTTGTCGCAATGACCCCCGCGCGCGCCCAGGGCGTGGACGGCGACCAGCATGCGTGGACCGGGCACGGTGCCCGCGCGGATGGCGTTGCGGAGCGCGACGTCCACGAAGTCCCGGCTGCCGACATCTCGGATGGTGGTGAACCCCGCCATGAGGGTGCGGCGCGCGAACTCGGTGGCGCGGATCGCCTCTTCCGGCACGCTCCGCCGCAGCCCGGACACGGTGTCCGCGAGCCAGCTGTCGGAGGACTCGCCGGTGACGTGGGTGTGGGCGTCGATGAAGCCGGGCACGAGGGTCGCGTCGCCGAGGTCGATGACGCGGGCGCCGGGCGGGGTGGCCAGGCCGCTGCCGACGGCCTTGATCGTCCCTCCCTCCACGACGACCACGCCGTTCCTCACCGCGGCCTCGCCGCGGCCGTCGAAGAGCCGGGCCGCCCGGACCACGACCGTGGCCGGCGCGGGCTCGGCGGCGGTGGCGGACGGCGAGCCGAGCCCGCCCAGAAGAGCGGCGAGCGCTCCCGCGGCCATGACACGGAAGGGAACGAGGTCCATCGCGCCTCCTTGGGGCTGCCATCCTACAATGACGACACCTTGGCCACACGCCGCGCTTTTCGCCGTTGACCCGGGACGGCGCGCTCGTCTTCGCCGGCCGTGCCGTGCGGACGTTCAGCCTCGGGGCCCTCTCGCTCGCCCTGCCCCTGCTCCTGAAGGAGCGCGGGCTCTCCGCGACCGCGCTGGGCGGCGTCCTCACGGCGACCCTGGTCGAGGACGCGCTCCTGACCATGGCCGTCACGTCGCTGGCTCCGCGCTGGGGCCGCCGGCGGTTGTTGATCGCGTCCGCCGTCCCCATGGTCGTGGGCGGAGTGGCCCTCGCCCTCGCGCGCGACACCGCCTGGCTGCTGGGCGCCGTGGTGCTGGCGGTGGTCAGCGCGAACGGCCAGGACGCGGGACCGTTCTCGCCGCTCGAGGTGGCCATCCTCCCCGACACCGTCCCCGCCCGGCGGCAGACGCGCGCCTTCGCCTGGCTCAACGTGGCCGGGTTCCTCCCCGCCGCGCTGGGGGCCCTCGCCGCCGGCCGATGGCTGCGGCTGGCCGGCGCGGCCGCCTGGCCGGAGGAGGACGCGCTGCGCGCCGTCGTCTGGGCCTATGTGGCCGGAGGCGCCGCCCTCGCCCTCGTGTACGCGGGGCTCCGCCGCGACGTCGGAGGACCGGCCCGTGGCTCCGCCGCGCCCGCGCCGCCGCCGACGTGGCTCGGCCTGCACAAGTCGCGCGGCATCGTCCTCCAGCTCGCCGGACTTCAGGCCCTGGACGCCCTGGCCGGCGGGTTCGTGGCCCAGAGCCTGCTCGTCTACTGGTTCGACCTGCGCTTCGGGGTCGGCCCCGAGGCGCTGGGACGCCTCTTCTTCGGCACCCAGCTGCTCTCCGCCCTCTCGTTCCTGGCCGCGGCCCGCCTGGCCGAGCGCTTCGGCCTGCTCCCGACCATGGTTTCGACCCACGTCTTCTCGAACCTGCTGCTGGCCTCGGTGGCCCTGATGCCGTCCTTCCCCCTGGCCGCGGCCGTCCTCCTCTGCCGCCACCTCTTCTCGCAGATGGACGTGCCCACGCGCCAGTCGTACACGATGGCGCTGGTCGCGCCCGACGAGCGGGCGCCGGCCGCCGGCCTCACCACCGCCGTCCGCGGCCTGGCCCAGTCCCTCTCGCCCGTCCTGGCCGGCCTCGCGCTGGCCCGGGCCGCCTTCGGCCTGCCGTTCCTGCTCGCGGGCGGGCTCAAGATCGTCTACGACCTCTCGCTCTACGCCCGCTTCCGACGCGTGCCCCTCCCTTCGGGCCTGGACGGACGCGCGCGTTGACACTCTCGAGGCGCGCACACTAGCCTTCGCCCGTGCCCGAGCCTGCCGTCGTCGACCTGCGGTCGGACACGGTCACGCGGCCCACTGCCGCCATGCGCCGCGCCATGGCGGAGGCCGAAGTGGGAGACGACGTCTACGGCGAGGACCCCACCGTCGCCCGCCTGCAGGAGCGCGTGGCCCTTCTGCTCGGGTTCGAGGCCGCCCTGTGGGTCCCGACCGGCGTGATGGCCAACGAGATCGCGATCCGCCTCCTGACCCGGCCCGGTCAGGAGGTGCTGGCCGAGGAGCGCAGCCACGTCGTCCAGTTCGAGCTGGCGGGCATGGCCGTCCTCTCCGGGGTGATGCCGCGCGTCGTGCGCACCGAAGACGGCCACCTCACCGCCGACCACATCCGCGCCGCGCGCCGGCCGCCGTCCTACATGCGCTCGGACCTCGGCTTGGTCGTCCTCGAGAACACGCACAACTTCGCGGGGGGCACCGTCGCCGACCCCGGCCTCATGAGGGACGCCATCTCGGCCGCGCACGAGCTGGGCCTGGCCGTCCACGTCGACGGCGCCCGGCTCTGGAACGCCTCGGTGGCCCTGGGCGTGCCGCTCGGCTCCCTCGTCGCCGGTGCCGACACCGCGATGGTGACGCTCTCGAAGGGGCTGTGCGCACCCGCGGGATCGGTGCTCGTCGCCAGCCGGGCCCTCATCGAGGAGGCCCGCCGCGTCCGGAAGCAGCTCGGAGGCGGGATGCGGCAGGTCGGGATCCTGGCCGCGGCCGGGCTGGAGGGAGTGGACTCGATGATCGACCGTCTGGCCGAGGACCACGCGCATGCCCGCCTCCTGGCCGAAGCGCTGGCCGGGTGCCGCGGGGTCCGCGTGCTGCCCGTCCGGACGAACATCGTGGTCGCGGAGCTGGTGGGGCGCTCGGCGCCCGACCTCGCCGCCCTTCTGGGCGGCCACGGCGTCCTCGCCTCCGTGATGGACGTCCGGACGCTCCGGATGGTCACCCATCACGACGTGGACGGCACCGCCTGCGGGCGCGCCGCGGGCATCCTGGCCGAGATCCTCGGGACGCGCTGAGCCGGACCCCGTGGCTCCCCGGCGTGTCGGCCGGGACACGCCGGCACGCCCGGCCTCCGCGCAACTCCGCGCCGCCGCTCGATCGTGTGCCTGGCAAGGCGCGTGCTGAAGCCCGTGGGCGGAGGTGGCCATGCTGCTCGTCAAATTTGCTCTCCTCGCCGCCGGGATCCTCGGTCTTTTCTGGACCGTCGCGCTCCTCGTGCTCGACCTGAGGCGGCGCGACGAGCACCGGCGGCGCCTGGCCGCCGCGATCACGGAGGCCGACCGGCTCGTGCTCGGCCCGGCGCCCACCGTCCGCTGGCGCCGGATGCGACAGGAGGGGGCGGCCAGCGCGCTCGCGCTCCTCTACGGGATGAGCATCGTCGTGGTGCCGAGCGGCCGGGCCGGGATCCGGGTCAGCCAGCTCTGGGGCACCCGGCCGGGGCCGCTCTACCCCGGCGTGCACATGGTGAAGCCGCTGCTCGAGGAGGTGGTCCTCTACGACACCCGCGATCACCTCTGGCCGGCCGTCGTCGGCAAGACGGCGCCCGAGCCCCTCTCCGTCCAGTCCAAGGAGGGTCTGGCCATCGGCCTGGCCGTGGGCGTGCGCTACCGGCTCGAGCCGCAGCGCCTGGCCCACATTCACGCCGACCTGCCCCCCGACGTCGACTCCGACCTCGTCCCCGTGGTGGTGGCGAGCGCGTTCCGGGAGGTCGTCCCGAACTACATGGTGCGCGAGGTGTTCGCCACGCGGCGCGAGGAGGTGCGCTCGCGCGCGGCCGAGATCATCTCGACCAAGCTCGGGGAGGACGGGATCGTGGTCAAGGACGTCATGCTGCGCGACATCGTGCTGCCCGCCGAGTACGCCAAGGGCCTGGAGGCCCTGCTGGTCAAGCAGCAGCAGGCGGAGCGGATGGTCTTCGACGTCGAGATCAAGCAGAAGGAGGTCCGGACGGCCGAGCTGGAGGCGGAGGCGGAGCGCATCCGCCAGGTCAAGGCGGCGGAGGGACAGGGCCAGGTGCGCGTCCTCCAGGCCAAGGCGGAGGCGGATGCCATGCAACACACGCTCCCGCTGAAGGAGAAGCAGATCGAGCAGAGCCGGCTGGAGGCGGAGGCCCGCAAGGAGGCCACGATCAAGAACGCGGAAGCGGCGGCGGAGGCCAAGGTCATCGACAGCAAGGCGGAGGTGCAGAAGCTGACGCTGATCGCGGGCGCGGACGCCCATCGGGTGCGGGTGATGGGAGAGGCGGAGTCGGAGCGGATGAAGCTCGAGTCCGAGGCCCTGAAGGACAACCCGCTCCTGATCCAGAAGATCGTGGCGGAGAGGCTGTCGGACAAGATGCAGATCATGGTGGTGCCCTCCGACGGGCGGAACTTCTTCGCCAACGAGGTGTTCCGCAGCACGTTCTCGGGTCCCGCGCCGCCGGCCCCGGAGGAGAACCCGGCTCCCGCCGCCCCACGCACGGCGCAGCGGAAGCGTTGAGCGTTCCTCCGGGCGCACCCGCCGCTCGTCCTCTGATATCGTCCGAGCCGTGCTCCGCCGCGACCTCGACCTCCTAGCCCGCCGCGCGCATGACGTCGTCGTGGTGGGGGGCGGGATCCACGGGGCGGCCGCGGCCTGGGAAGCGGCCGCGCGCGGGCTCTCGGTGGCCCTGGTGGAGGCCGCCGACTTCGGAAGCGGCGCCTCCTGGAACAGCCTCAAGACGATCCACGGCGGGCTGCGCCACCTGCAACGGCTCGACGTGGCCGGCCTCCGCGAATCCGCGCGCGAGCGGCGCGCCCTGCTCACGATCGCGCCCGGTCTGGTCCGGCCCCTGGGCTTCCTGGCCCTCGCTTCCGGGCGGGGGACGAGCTCTCGCGCGGCCCTGGCCGTCGGCCTCGCCGCCAGCGAGCTCCTGACCCGCGATCGGGGAGCGCCGGAGCCGCGCCTCCCCCCCAGCCGCACGCTGCGGGAGGCGGAGGTCCTCGCCCACGTCCCCGGCCTGACGGCGGCCCCGCAGGGCGGCGCGCTCTGGTGGGACGCCCAGGTCGAGAGCAGCGAACGGCTGGTGCTCGGTTTCCTCCACGCCGCCGCCGACGCGGGAGGGATCGTGGCCAACCGCGTCGAGGCCACCGGCGTCCTCCGGGACGAGGTCGTCTGCGGCATCACCGCCCGCGACCTGCTCACGGGCCACACCATGGATCTGCGCGCGGAAGTCGTCATCAACGCGGCCGGCCCCGCCATCGGCCTCCTCGTGCAGGCGGCCGGCCTCCCCGGCCCGAAGCTGGCGGCCGCGCGCGCGGTCAACCTCGTCCTCCGGCGGGCCATCGTCCGCGACGTCGCGGTGGGGGCGCGCGCGGGTGGGCGGTACCTGTTCGCCGTCCCCTGGCGCGACCGGACGGTGGTGGGCACCGGCTATGGCCCGGCGGCGATGCCGGTAGCAGACCTGGCCGCCGCCTTCCTGGACGAGGCCCGCCGCGCGTTCCCATGGGCGGGCCTCGGGCGCGACGACGTGGCCCTCGTCCACGAGGGCCTGGTGCCGGCCCGGGGCGCGCGCCCGATCCCGCTGACGCGCTCGCGCCTGGTGGACCACGACGCCGAGCACAACGCGCCCGGCCTGCTGACGGTGGTCGCGGCCAAGTTCACGACCGCGCGCGCCATCGCGGAGCAGGCCATCGACCTCGTCGTGGAGCGTCTGGACCGCCCGCCCGCGCCCAGCCGCACCGCGACGACGCCCCTTCCGGAGGCGCGCCTCCTGGACGGCCCCCTGCGCGAGCGCGCCCGCATCGCCGTGCAGAAGGAGATGGCGCTCTCGCTGGCCGACGTCGTCCTGCGGCGGCTCGACCTGGGGACGGCCGGCCCGCCGCCGGCGGAGGACGTGGGGACGGTGGTCTCCGTCCTGGCCCACGAGTTCGGCTGGGACCTGGCGCGGATCGGGGCGGAGCAGGCCGCGCTGGCCGCCTTCTACGCGGCGCGCGGCGTGTCATGATCCCGCCGTGCCCCGCCTGCTCCTGCTGAGCAACTCGACCGGCCACGGCCGGGGCTACCTCGACCACGCCATGCCGGAGATCCGCGCCCTCTTCGGCGGGGCGCGGCGCGTCCTGTTCGTGCCTTTCGCGCTGCACGATCGCGCGAGCTACGCGGCCAAGGCGCGGGACCGCTTCGCGGCGGAGGGGCTCGAGACAGACGCCCTCACCGCGGACGAGGACGGCCGGCGCGCCCTGGAATCGGCGGAGGCGGTGTTCGTGGGCGGCGGCAACACGTTCCGCCTCCTCAAGACGCTCCAGGAGGCGGCCCTGGTGGAGCCGCTGCAGCGTCGCGCCAAGGCCGGCCTGCCCTACCTCGGGGCCAGCGCGGGCATCAACCTCGCGTGCCCCACGATCAAGACCACCAACGACATGCCCATCGTGGCGCCCGAGAGCTTCGACGCGCTCGCCCTCGTCCCCTTCCAGATCAACCCGCACTACCTCGATCCCGATCCTCTCTCCCGCCACATGGGCGAGACGCGCGAGGACCGCATCCGCGAGTTCCTCGAGGAGAACGACGTCCCGGTGATCGGCCTCCGGGAGGGCGCGTGGCTGCGGATCGAGGAGACGCGCGGTTGGATCGAGGGCGCGGCCGCCGCCCGCGTGTTCCGCCGGGGACGGCCGCCCGAGGAGCGCGCCCCCGGCGCCGCCCTCGACGACCTGCTGGCGGGCGGAGGCGCGCGGTCCTAGGAGTTCTGGAACGTCGTCTTGACCTGGATCCGCACCTTCACCTCCACGCCGTTCTTCCGCGCCGGCTGGTAACGCCAGCCGCGGACGCTCTCCAGCACGGCCTTGTCGAGGATCTCCCCCGCCGACTCGATGACGTGCGGGTCCTGGACCTGGCCGTTCTCGTCGACGAGGAGGTCCACGGTCACCGTGCCGTAGAACCCGTAGCGCCGTGCCTCGTCGGGATAGGACGGCGCCCCGCCCTTGACGCGCTTGGGCGGCTCCACGGTGGCGTCCATGGGCACGAGGTCGCCGCGCGCGATGGCGGCGGTCTCGGCCGGTCCCGGCGGGGGCCGGCGCTCGACGTCGCCGCGCGCGATGGCGCCGGTCTCGGCCGGCGGCTGGGGCCGGCGCTCGCGCTCGAGCCGGAGGGACACCTCGGCCGTCTGGCCGGCGTGGCCTTCGACGAGGTGGGTCGCGGGCAGGTAGCCGCGCCGCTCCAGGCGCACCTCGTGCCGGCCGGGAGTGAGAGGCAGCGATTCGATCGGGGTCGTGCCCACCGGCTGGCCGTCCAGCCGCACCTGGGCCTCGGGAGGGTCGGAGCGCACGCGCAGGGCGGCGGCGAGCGGCTCCATCACGAAGCGCAGCGGCGGCAGCGGCTGGCCCCCGCGCGTCACGAGGGTCAGGTTCGCGGGCGCATAGCCGTCGGCGGCCACCCGGACCAGGTGGGTGCCGGGCGGCACGTGCCGGAGCATGACCGGCGTGCGTTCGTCCATCTCGGCGCCGTCGAACCACACCGCCGCTCCCGCCGGCTCGCTCTCGATGCGGAGGGTGCTGGGCCCGGCGGGAAGGGGCAGCAGGGGCGTCGGATCCGATCCGCGTCCGAGGTACAGGGCGAGCAGGAGGACGGCCCCCGCGACCGCCGACCAGGCGATCGACCGGCGGTGGCGGGGCCGCCGGTCGATGTCCGCCTGGCCGAGCGCCGCCTGCAGGTCCTGCGTCTCCAGGGCGCCGACCAGGGCCGGGGGCACCGGCGTGGCCGCCCCCGCCGCGGAGGCCGCGGCCAGCGCCCGCGCCTGGCTCGGGCTGAGGGTCTCCTCCAGCTCCGCGAGCAGGTCGCGGGCCGGGGGGTTGTACTCGCGTTTCTCCAGGGCGCGCGCGAGGGAGGTGGCGTCCGCGAACCGGTCGGCCGCGTCCTTGCGGAGCGCGCGGCGGAAGATGTCGTCGTAGACCGCGGGCAGCTCGAAGTTCCACTGCCGCGGCGGCGGGGCCTCCTCGTTCACCACCCGGTACATGATCGCGGTGATGCTCGCGCCCTCGAAGGGCCGGTGGCCGGTGATCATCTCGTAGGCGACCACGGCCAGGGCGAACAGGTCGGCGGCCGCCGTCACGTGTCCGCCCGAGACCTGCTCCGGGGCCATGTAGGAGGGCGAGCCGAAGAAGTGGCCCTGGGCGGTCATGGCCGAGGTCTCCAGGTGGGCCACTCCGAAGTCCATCAGCTTGGGCCGGCCGTCCGCGAGCACGAACACGTTGCCGGGCTTGATGTCGCGGTGGATGACCCCGGAGCGGTGCGCGTAGTCCAGGGCGTCCGCGAGCGGGCTCAGGATGCGGGCGGCGTCGTCGGCCGGGACCTGTCCCCGGTCGCGCAGGATGACCTGGAGGGTGGAGCCCTCGAGGTACTCCATCACGAAGTAGTCGTCGGCCACGTCGAAGACGCTGACGATGTTCGGGTGGGCGAGCCGCCCCGCCGCCTGCGCCTCGCGCCGGAACCGGCGGAGGTACTCTTCGCGGGTGTCGCGGGTCAGGAACTCCTTCTTGACCGTCTTGACCGCGACCACGCGCTTCATCAACGGGTCGAGGCAGCGGTACACGCGGCCCATCGCCCCTTCGCCGATCTCCTGCTGGACCTCGTAGCGTCCGAAGCGGCGCGGCACCGATCAGCTCCGCCGCCGCGCGGAGGCCACGAGCATGTATCCCGACGCGGGCACCAGCAGGTCGAGGCGGGAGAGGAGCCACACCGCCGGGTACACGGCGCCGTAGGCGCGGAAGAGCTTGCGGTGGCGGCCCACGTCGTCGCCGGTGACCACCATCCCCTTGGAGGAGGACCGCTTGCCCAGGACCTCGAGGGAGGCGCCAATCCCGGTGTCCACGAGCTCGGAGAAGAAGCGCGAGTACGTGTGATGAGACTCCAGGTCGAAGTGCGGGCCCAGGAGCGCGCGCAGGCCCTCCGGAGTGTAGCCGGGGCGCAGGTGCCCGTGCTTCTCGTCCGTCTGGCCCAGGGCATGGCGCAGGCGCCGCAACGCCGTGCGCTTGAGGTGGGGCGTGTTCACCACCAGCCGGCCCCGCGGCTTCGTCACCCGCGCCAGCTCGGCCGCGAAGGCGCCCTCGTCGGCGACGTGCTCGAGCATGTCGACGACCACCACCCGGTCGAACTCCGCGTCCGCGAAGGGCAGCCGCCCGCCGTCCGTCCGGTGCACGTCCGTCCCCACGAGCCCGCGGATGGAGGCCACCGCCTCCTCGGTGAGGTCGGCGGAGGCCCAGCGGCCGCCCGCCCGCCGCAGGAGCAGGCTCATCACGCCGTTGTCCGACCCCAGGTCGAGGCAGCGCAGGCCGTCCGTGGGTCCGAGCGCGGCCGCGATCTCGGCGTGCTTGCGCTGCTTGAGGACGGAGCGCCGGAAGAGGGCGAGCGCCCACGGCTCTCCTTTGGGCGCGGCCGGCGCCACCGCCTCAGCCACGTCGCTCCGCGCGCAGGATCACGGGCGAGCCGAGCGCGCGCCGCAGGCCCAGCGCGCCGGCCAGGCCTTCGGCGACCCGGGAGAGGGGAGCGCGCCCGATCGCGCGATGGAGAGCCATCGGCCAGACGAACTCCGGCTCGCGGGCGGTGGTCTCGAACCCGGAGCCGGCGAAGGCCTCCCGGACGTCCCCGTCCGAGAACACCTCGAACGGCCGCGTGTTTCCCTCCACGCCGCGCTTGAGGCCGAAGAGCGGGCCCGCGATCGCGTTCAGGCTGCGCCGGGTCGGGTAGTCCACCAGCACGGCGCGGCCGGCGGCGCGGCACAGCTCGGCGACCAGCCCCCGCCAGGCCGCCACGTGCGGCAGCAGGCGATAGGAGAGGACGACGTCGTAGGCGCGGTCGGCGACGGCGAGCCGGGCGAGGCTTCCGGCCAGGAAGCGCGCCCGTCCGTTCTCCGTCCAGGCGCGGACTCGCTCTGCGCAGACCTCCGCGCTCGCGTACACGGTGACCTGGAAGCCCGCCTCCACCAGGGGGCCGGTGAGCTGGCCGTGGCCGCCCCCGACGTCGAGCACGCGCGCCCCCGGCCACGCGGAGAGCAGCCCGAGCGTGATCCGGGCCTGGGCGGCCAGGAACCAGGCCCCGACGTCTCCCGCGAACCGGCGGGCGTAGCCTTCGGACGAGGTCTCGACGTCCGGCGCGGGCAGGGCCGTCTCCGGCGCGCCGGCGGCGCCGGTGGCGGCCAGGCGGCGGGTCATCCGCCGTGGGCGAGGAGGTCGATGAGGCACCGGAGGAGGTCGCTGTCGGTGACGATGCCGACCAGCTTCCCGTCCCGGGTGACGGGGAGGGCGCCGAACTTCATCGTGTGCAGCGTCTGGGCGGCGTCGGACAGCGAGGTCTCCTCCGAAACGGTCACAGGGTTCTGGATCATGATGCGCGAGACGGGCGTCTGTTCCATGACCCGCGCAAAGTCTTCCTGCGACTCCGACAAGGCGGAAGGCTGCGCGCGATTCAGGTCGCCCTGGGCCAGGATCCCCACCAGGGTGTCCGCCACCACGATCGGCACGCGGCGGACGCCCCTCTTCCGCATCACCTCGACCGCCTGCATGAGGCTGTCCTCGGGCCCGAGCGTGTAGGGGTTCGCCGTCATCGCGTCTGCGACCTTCAGGTGGCGCACCCACACGGGCACGCCCTGGGGGAGCGCGGCGCCGCAGTCGGGACAGCGTTTCTCCATAGATCCTCGCCGCCGCCTATGCTACACCGGCGAGGCGGTCGGTTCGGGCGCGGGTGACGCGGCCGCGGGCGGGGATCCGGGGGAGGAGGACGGGAAGGGAGCGGCCTCCGGGGAGGGCGCCTCCACGGGCGTCGCCGGCGCGTCCTCGTCCACCGGCTCCGGCGGAGGCGGCTCGGCGCCGAGGCCGGAGCGGCTCAGGTAGCCCGCGTGCGCCATCAGCCACACCACCCGCCGCTGCGCGCGCGCGAAGCGGGCGGGGTCGACCCGTGGGTTGATCCGCCGCGGGTTGGGGATCATCCCGGCCAGGCCGGCCGCCTCGTCGGCGTCGAGGAGGGAGGCCGGCTTGCCGAAGTAGCGCTGGGCCGCCGCCTGCGCGCCGTAGACCCCGTCGCCCCATTCGATCACGTTGAGGTACAGCTCGAGGATGCGCGGCTTGCCGAGGTCATTCTCCAGCCAGCGCGCCACCACCAGCTCGCGCAGCTTGCGGATCGGGCTCTTGCGCGTCGTGAAGAACAGGTTCTTGGCCAGCTGCTGGGTGATCGTGCTGCCGCCGCGCGCGAAGCTCCAGCGCTTGCGGTCCTCCGTCACCGACTTCTCGATGGCGTCCCAGTCCACGCCCTGGTGCCCGAAGAAGTTCTGGTCCTCGGCGGAGAGCACGGCGTGCACGAGGTGGCGCGAGATGCGGCCCAGCGGCACCCAGGACTGCTCGTGGCGCGGCCGCCGGCCGGTCGCGCGCGCCTCCTCCTCGCGCTGGCGCATCACGCCGGTGGTGGTGGGGTTGCGGCGGGCGAGGGCCCGCACGTCGTCGCGGGCGGGGAGCCCCCAGGCCACGTACGCGGCCAGGATCGCCACCGAGACGGCGGCGGCGAGGAGCAGACGGCGCAGGAGCCTCAAGAAGGTAGAATAGCAATCTCGGCCCCGGTCATCCTGCCCGGAGGAGGCTCCCTTGGATTTCAGCCTCAGCGAGGAGCAGCAGCTCCTGAAGAAAACGGTCCGGGACTTCGCGGAGGCGGAGATCGGCCCCCATGCCCGGGAATGGGACGACAAGCAGGAGTTCCCGCGCGAGGTCTTCACGAAGCTGGGCGAGATCGGCCTCATGGGCGTGGTCTGGCCGGCCGAATACGGCGGCTCCGGGATGTCGACGGTGGACTACGCGATCGTCATGGAGGAGCTCTCGCGCGTGGACGCCGGGGTGGCGCTGTCGGTGGCCGCCCACAACAGCCTCTGCTCCGGCCACATCTTCCTGGCCGGCTCCGAGGACCAGAAGAAGAGCTACCTCACGCCCCTCGCCCGCGGCGAGAAGGTCGGCTGCTGGGGCCTGACCGAGAACAGCGCGGGATCCGACGCCGGGGGCACCAAGACCACGGCCGTGCGGGACGGCGCCTTCTGGATCCTGAACGGCTCCAAGACCTTCATCACGAACGGGCGCATCGCGGACACGGCGGTGGTGATGGCGGTGACCGACCGCGCGAAGGAGAAGAAGGGGATCTCCGCCTTCATCGTCGAGCGCGGGACCAGGGGCTTCCGCGCGGGCAAGAAGGAGGACAAGCTCGGGGTGCGCTCCTCCGACACCTCGGAGCTCGTGTTCGAGGACTGCCGCGTGCCCGCGGAGAACCTGCTCGGGCGCGAGGGCTACGGCTACGTGGACACGCTGAAGATCCTGGACCGCGGCCGCATCGGCATCGCCGCCTTCTCCATCGGCATCGCCCAGGCCTCCCTGGAGGCCTCCATGACCTACGCGCAGGGCCGCAAGCAGTTCGGCCACTCGATCGCGGACTTCCAGGCCGTCCAGTTCAAGATCGCGGACATGGCCACCAGGGTGAGCGCGGCCCGCCTGCTCACCTGGCACGCCGCCTCCCTGCGCGACTCCGGACGCGAGCACAAGCTGGAGTCCTCGATGGCCAAGCTCTACGCGAGCGAGGTGGCGGTGAAGATCGCGCTCGACGCGGTGCAGATCCACGGCGGGTACGGCTACATCAAGGAGTACCCGGTGGAGCGCTACCTGCGCGACAGCAAGCTCGGGACCATCGGCGAGGGCACGAGCGAGGTCCAGCGCCTGGTCATCGCGCGCGAGCTGCTCGGCCTCAAAGGGATGGTCCGCTGACGCAGGCCCTCGCGAAGGGTGTGCTCGCGGGCGACGTGCGGGCGGTGGCGCGCGCGATCAGCCTGGTCGAGGACGGCGCTCCCGAGGCGGCCGGGCTGCTGTCCGCGCTGTTCCCGCACGCGGGACGTGCCCTGGTGGTGGGGGTGACGGGGCCCCCGGGAGCGGGCAAGTCCACGCTGGTGGACCGGCTGACCGCGCACCTGCGCGCGCGGGGGAAGACGGTCGGGATCATCGCCGTGGACCCGACCTCGCCCTACACGGGGGGCGCCATCCTGGGCGACCGCATCCGCATGCAGGGCCACGCCGTGGACGCGGGCGTGTTCATCCGCTCGATGGCGACGCGCGGGCACCTGGGCGGGCTGGCCGCCGCCACCGCCCACGCCATCACCGTCCTGGGCGCCTCCGGCAAGGACGTCGTGCTCGTGGAGACGGTGGGAGTGGGCCAGGGCGAGGTCGAGATCGTGGGCACCGCGGACGTGAGCGTGGTCGTCCTGGTGCCCGGCCTGGGGGACGAGGTCCAGGCCTTGAAGGCAGGGATCATGGAGATCGCGGACGTGTTCGTGGTGAACAAGGCGGATCGCGAGGGCGTGGACCGCCTGGTCACGGAGCTGCGCTCGATGCTGTCGATGGGGCCGGAGGGGGCCGACGCGCCCGAGATCGTCAAGACGGTCGCCACCGACGACGTCGGCATCGACGCCGTGCTCGACGCGATCGAGGCCTTCCAGGCGCGGGCGGAAGCCTCCGGCCTGCTCGCCCGCAAGAAGCGCGCGCACCTGCTCCAGCAGTTCGAGGAGACGCTGCGCGAGCGGGTGCTGGCCCGGTTGGACGCGCGCGCCCTGGGGGAGGCGGAGCGCGAGCGCATCCTCGACCGCCTGGCCGCCCGCCAGACCGACCCCTTCACGGCCACGGACGAGGTCCTGGCCCGGGCGGGCCTGTGAAGATCCTGAAGGTGGACCACCTGGGGATCGCGGTGAAGGACCTGGCGGAGGCGGTGCGCGCGTACGAGGCGCTGGGCTTCTCCGTCGAGGCCAGGCACGAGGTGCCGACGGAGAAGGTGCGGACGGCGTTCCTGCCCGCCGGCGAGTCGCACCTCGAGCTGCTGGAGCCGACCGATCCTTCCTCCGTCATCGCGCGCTTCCTCGAGAAGCGCTCCGGCCTGCACCACGTCTGCGTGCTGGTGGAGGACATCGACGCCGCGCTGGCCGAGCTCAAGGCGCGGGGCGTGCCCGTGCTCGACGAGACGCCGCGCCCGGGGGCAGGAGGGTGCCGGGTGGCCTTCGTCCACCCGCGAGGCGCGGCGGGGGTCCTGCTCGAGCTGAAGGAGGAGGCGCGATGAGCGCGGCGGTCCCCACCGTCACGGTGGGCCGGGCTCGCGTGAGCCTCCTCTCCGACGGACACATCGCCCTCGACGGCGGGGCGATGTTCGGGGTGGTGCCGCGCGTGGTCTGGGAGAAGCGGGATCCCCCCGACGAGCGCAACCGGGTCACCCTCGGCCTCAACGTGGCCCTCGTCGAGTCCGGGGGCAAGCGCGTCCTCGTCGACACCGGCATGGGCGACCGCTGGAGCGAGAAGGAGGTCCGGATGTACCGGATCGACCGCTCGGCCACCCTGCTCGACGGCCTGCGCGGGCAGGGCCTCTCCCCCGACGACGTCGACGTCGTCATCAACACCCACCTGCACTTCGACCACTCGGGGGGCAACACCCGCCTGGTCGACGGACGGGTCCGCCCGACGTTCCCCCGCGCCCGCTACGTCGTACAGCGCGGCGAGTGGGAGGACGCCACCCACCCGCACGAGCGCAGCCGCGCGTCCTATCGCGCGGACGACTTCGTCCCGGTGGCGGAAGCGGGCCAGCTCGACCTCGTGGAGGGCGAGACCGAAGTCGCCCCCGGGGTGCGGGTGGTGCCCGTCGGGGGCCACACCACGCATCACCAGATGGCGGTGGTGGCGGACGGCGGGGCGACGCTCGTGGTCCCCACCGACCTCGTGCCCACCGCCAGCCATCTTCCGCTGCCGTTCGTGATGGGGTACGACCTGTTCCCGGTGGCCACGATGGAGGCCAAGCGGCGCCTCCTGGCCGCGGCCGCGGACGGCGGATGGACGATGGTCTTCTATCATGACGCGCGCACGCCGCTGGGGCGCGTGCGCCGCGAGGGCGACGGCTACGCGCTGGAGGTCCGGCATTGACGGAAGGGACGGCCGAGGTCGGGATCATCGGCGGCAGCGGCCTCTACGAGATGGAGGGGGTGTCGGGGGCGCGGGAGGTCGCGGTGGAGACGCCGTTCGGCTCGCCCTCCGACCGGCTGGTCCTGGGCACGCTGGAGGGGCGGGCGGTGGCCTTCCTGCCCCGCCACGGCCGCGGCCATCGCATCATGCCGAGCGAGATCAACTTCCGGGCCAACATCTACGCCCTGAAGATGCTGGGCGTGGAGCGGATCCTGTCCGTCTCCGCGGTGGGCTCCCTCAAGGAGAAGTACGCGCCGCTCGACATGGTGGTGCCGGACCAGTTCGTGGACCGCACGTTCGAGCGGACCTCCACGTTCTTCGGCCGCGGGCTCGTGGCCCACGTCGGGTTCGCGCGCCCGTTCTGCGCCGACCTCGGCCGGGTGCTGGCGGCGGCCTGCCACACGGCGGGGGCGACGGTGCACGAGGGCGGGACCTACGTCTGCATCGAGGGGCCGCAGTTCTCGACCCTCGCGGAGTCCGAGCTGTACCGGTCGTGGGGGATGGACATCATCGGCATGACCAACCTCCAGGAGGCGCGCCTGGCCCGCGAGGCCGAGATCTGCTACGCCACCCTGGCCATGGTCACCGACTACGACTGCTGGCATCCCGACCACGACGCGGTGACGGTGGACCAGATCGTGGCCAACCTGGTGAGGAACGCGGCCACCGCCAAGGCAGTGCTGCGCGCGGCGGTCCAGGAGCTGCCGGAGGGGCCGCGGCGGTGCGAGTGCGCGACCGCCCTCGCCCACGCCCTCATCACCGCCCCGGAGGCGGTGCCGGCGGAGGTCAAGGCCGAGTTGGCCCCCATCGTGGGCAAGTACCTGGATCGTTGATGCGAGTGAAAGGCGTCGCCGCCGCCCTGGCCGCGGCGGCACTTCCGATCGTCGGTTGCGGCGCCACCCACGAGGCGTCGCCGCAAGACGCGGAGAACCCGTTCCTCGTCAAGGATCTCGAGCCCGGTCCTTCCTCGTCCGAGCCGAGCCGGTTCGCGCCGGTCGCCGGCGGAGTCGTGTTCCACGCGGTAGCCGGGGGCGGGGAGGGTCTGTGGAGGACGGATGGGACGGCCTCGGGAACGATACGGATCGACGGCGGCCGCTTGTCCTCCCTCGGCGAATTCACGGCGATCGGCGGTCGGGTCTGTTTCGACGGCTCGGATCGCGACCACGGCGACGAGCTCTGGAGCACCGACGGAACGAGCGCCGGAACTCTCCTGGTGAAGGACATCGACCCCGGCCCGTTCGTCAGCGGCGGGCCCACGAGGGGAAGCTCGTATCCACGATCGTTCGTCGCGCTGAATGGCATGGTGCTCTTCGTCGCTTGCGACGAAGAGCATGGCTACGAGCTCTGGCGCAGCGACGGTACGACTGACGGCACTAGGATGGTCAAGGACATCTATCCGGGCCCGGGTCCGGTTCCTCCCGACACTGGCGGCGGCGTCTGCCTGGAGAACCAGCGGATTCAGCCGACCGACCTGACACCGTTCAACGGCCTCGTGTACCTGCTCGCCGAGGCGCCCGATACCGGTCGCGAACTCTGGCGAAGCGACGGAACGACCGAAGGCACCGTACTGGTCAAGGAGACGCTGCCGGGTCCGGAACCGCTTCCATTGCCGGTCTTCGGCGCGGGCAGCGTTCCTCGAATCGGTGAGCTCACGGCCGCGAGGGGCCGGCTGTTCTTCCGGGTGGACGACTCGCTCTGGACCAGCGACGGAACGCCGGGTGGAACGCAGCCGATCGGCGACATGTCGCCGACACTCCTGAGGGCATCGTCCCGTCTCCTCTTCTTCGCCGGCGAGGGGGGCCTCTGGACCAGCGACGGGACGGCGGCGGGGACACAGCTCGTCAAGCCTCTCCGCCTCGCGTTCAGCCCGCGGTACGACAACATGATCTCGGACTTCCAGCCCTGGGGAGATGCGATGTTCTTCGTGGCTTCGGACGGGCTGAGCGGGTTCGAGCTCTGGCGCAGCGATGGGACGCCGGACGGGACGGCGATGGTGAAGGACATTGCTCCGGGCTCCACCAGCTCCCAGATCGAGAACTTCACCGTCATGGGTTCAGCGCTCTACTTCTCGGCGTACGACGGCTCTTCGCGCCGCCTCTGGCGCACGGACGGCACGCCGGCGGGAACAGAGGCTCTCACCGACGCCGCGCCCTCTATCGCCGGCCACACCGGCCAATTTCCCGTCCGCTCCTGGGGAGCGGCAAGCGGACTGCTCCTCTTCGCGGCGACGGATCCGAACCACGGTACCGAGCTGTGGGGCTACCGGCCCCCCGCGGTGAATTGAGGCGACATGTCGATCCTGGTCGTGGGCAGCGTGGCGTACGACACCGTGGAGACGCCGTTCGGGCGGGCGGAGAAGGTGCTGGGCGGAAGCGCGTCCTTCTTCGCGGTCGCGGCCTCGTTCTTC
>JBGPBV010000090.1:0-27285 GCA_041481445.1 Vicinamibacteria bacterium | reverse complement strand
GTCCGCCATCCGGTAGAACCAGGGCGTGCGGCCGAGCAGCTCGGTGATGGCGAGCAGCCCGTCCTTCGCGTATTCAGCCGCGCCGAAGAGGCTGGGCGGGCCGAGCGTGCCCGTCTTCAGCTCGAGGTTCCCGGGGATGCCGTCGCCGGTGTCGGTGTAGCGGATCTCGTTGCGCAACATGTCGCGCATCCGGCCGTCGTAGGTCGCGCGGTCGGTGAAGAACGCGGTGGCGAGCAGGTAGGGATAGTTGTCCGCGCCGGAGTTGTGCGGCGTGTAGAGGTCCAGGGGGCCGCGGCCGCGCTTCTCGCCGGGAAGGTAGTCGGGCAGCAGCAGCGTGCGCGGGTCGGCGTACGCGAGCCAGGCCTGCATCATCTTGCGCGTGCGCCGGAAGACCTCTTCCGAGCGCACGCCGTTCTCGGCGGCTCGCTGGAAGAGCGGCTCCGCCGGCTCGGCCGACCACGCGGGCCGTGCCCCCAGGAGGAGCCCGCAAAGGGAAAGCGCGACCGCCGGTGAGCGCATGGCCCTCCTTTCCAGGCCGTGACGCCTGGTCGTTCGCCCGAACACCGTGCCTGAAGATATCGAACCTGTCGACAGATGCGAAGAGGGAACGACCGGCCGAGGCGGATGGGCGGCGGCCGCGATAGACTGACGCGCTTCTCATGTGGCCCTGTGGGGAGGCGCCGCTGATCGTCGAACGGCCGGTCGCGCGCACGAGCCTCGCCTCCGTGCTCCTGGCCGGGGCCTGCCTCTCCGCTTGCCTGCGCGCCTCGGGTCCCGTCGCGGAGCTCGACATCTACGCCGCCCAGGGGCAGGAGATCACCACCCCCCTCATCGACGCCTACCAGCAGAAGAACCCGGCGCTGCGCATCAACGTGATCCGGGGCGGCGCGGGCGAGCTGCTGAGCCGCATGCGCGCGGAGAAGGCGAGCCCGCTGGGCGACGTGTTCTGGGGAGGCGCCCTCGAGCTCTACCGCGCGAACGGTGACCTCTTCGCTCCCCTGGACATCGCGGAGGCGGACGCCTTCGAGGCCCGCGATCCCGCCCGGAAGTGGCAGCCGTGGACGCGCAACGTCCTGCACCTCGCCGTGAACACCCGGCGCGTGCCCGACGACCTCCCGCGCAGCTTCAAGGACCTCGCCGATCCCAAGTGGGCGAAGCGCGGCCGCATCGGGATGTCCAACCCCGCGGTCTCGGGCACCGCCTACACCTACGTGCCCGCGCTCGTGAGCGTGCACGGATGGGACTACATGGCCGCCCTCCTCAAGAACGTGCGCCTGACCGACAGCTCGGAGACGAGCTTCAAGTGGCTCAAGGACGGCGAGGTGGCGGCCGGGTTCATCTTCGAGAACATGCTCCGCGAGTACATCGCGGCGGGGGCGCCCCTCAAGATGGTGGTGGCGGAGGAAGGCGTCATCCCGCAGGCCGACGGCTGCGGCCTCATCGCGGGGGCGCCGCACCCCGAGGCCGCGGCCGCCTTCCTGAACTGGATGTCGAGCGCGGAGGCGCACGAGATCGTGGTCTCCAAGCTGGGCCGCCGCTCCGCGCGCAAGGGGGTTCCTCCTCCCGCCGGGCTCCTGGACCTCACGGGCGTGAGGCTCATCCAGCCCGACATCGAGTGGATCACCACCCGTCGCGACGAGATCCTGCAGAAGTTCGCGGAGGCGCGGGCCCGCGCTTCCTCCTGAGGCCACGGCCATGATCCATCGCGGCCGCGATCCCTGGCTGGGCGTGGCCCTGGCCCTGGGCCTGGTCCTGATCGCGCTGGTGGTGCTCCCCCAGCTCTGGCTCGTGCGCGCGAGCCTCGTCGCGCCGGACGGCTCCCCCACCCTCGCCCACTTCGCGCGCTTCTTCCGGGAGGCGCGCTACCTCTCCGCGCTCCGCAACAGCGTGATCCTGAGCCTGGTCATCACCGCCCTGGCCCTGGTGGTGGCGGTGCCCCTGGCCTTCGTGCACGCGCGCTACCGGCTGCCCGGCAAGGGCGCGGTCCTCACCCTGGCCGCCATGGCCACGGTCACGCCGCCCTTCCTGGGCGCCTACGTGTGGATCATGCTCCTGGGCTGGAGCGGCCTTTTCTCTTCCGCCCTGCGCGCGGTCGGCATCCCCTTCGACAGCATCGTCGGCTTCCAGGGCATCGTGTGGGTGGGACTGTGGAGCACGGTCGGCCTCGTCTTCCTGTTCGCCCACGACGCCTTCTCGAACATGGACCCTTCGCTCGAGGAAGCGGCCATGAGCGTGGGGGCGAGCCGGCGGCGCGCGTACCTGCAGGTGTCCCTGCCCATGGCCACGCCCGCGCTCCTCACCGTGGGCTACCTCGTGCTCATGACCGCCTTCACCGACTTCGGCACCCCGAAGATCATCGGAGGCGACGTCGAGGTGCTGCCCGTCCTCGTCTACAACGAGTTCCTGGGCGAGGTGTCCACGAGCCCCTCGATGGCGTCCACGGCCAGCCTCGTCATGGTCGGCCTCTCCACCATCGTGCTCATGGCCCAGCGCTGGCTCCTGACGCGGCGCAGCTACGCGCTCCCGGGCACGGCCCGCGCCACCCGCCGGCCGCTCTCCCGCCTCGGCACCGTCCTCGTGATGACGTGGACCGGGCTCGTGTTCCTGCTCGTCTTCACGCCCCACCTCGTGGTCACCGCGCTGTCCTTCGTGACCTGGACCATGGACGTGCCCCGGCTCCCGGTCACGCTCGCCAACTACGAGGCGCTGGGGCGACGGTCGCTCTCCCCCGTGCTCGTGAGCTACGTGCTGGCCCTGGTCTCCACCGTGGCCGCGGTGGTGGCGGGCGTGCTCGTGGCCTACATCGTGGTGCGGAGGGCGTTCGCGGTGCTGGGGCCGGGGTTGAACGCGCTCGTCATGTTCCCCTACCTCGTCCCGGGGACCGTTCTCGCCGTCGGCCTCATCGTCGCCTTCAGCCGCCCGCCCCTGGCCCTCACCGGCACGGGGGCCATCCTCGGCATCGCCTACTTCATCCGGAAGCTGCCCTACTCGATGAAGGCGGCGGAGGCGGCGCTCTACCAGGTGCACCCGAGCCTGGAGGAGGCGGCCATGAGCGTGGGGGCGACGCCGGCGCGCGTCTTCCGGGACATCACCGTGCGCCTCATCCTGCCCGGCCTCGCCTCCGGGGCCACCCTCACCTTCCTGGCCACGATCACGGAGCTGAGCGCGACGATCATGCTCTACAGCGCGGCCTGGACGACGATGACGGTGGTGATCTTCCAGGCCGCGCAAGGCATGGGCGGACAGTTCGGGGTGGCCTCGGCCACGGCCGTGGTCATGATGGTCTCCATCTACGTGCCTCTCTACCTGATCCGGCGGCACTATCGCGTGGGAGCGGTCCTCTCCTGAGCGCGCGCGCGGCCGTGCCCGTGCGGGTGGCCGGCATCCGCAAGCAGTACGGAGGGGCGGCCGCCCTGCACGAGGTCACCCTCGACTTCCCCGCCGGCGGCTTCGCGACCCTCCTCGGCCCCTCCGGCTGCGGCAAGACGACGCTCCTCCGCATCATCGCGGGGTTCGTGGAGCCCGACGCGGGAACGGTGCAGGTGGGCGATCGCGACGTGGGGGGGGAGCCGCCCTGGCGGCGGCGCATCGGCTTCGTCTTCCAGAGCTACGCGCTCTGGCCGCACATGACGGTGAGCGAGAACGTGTCCTACGGCCTGCGGCTCCGGCGCCGGCCGCGGGCGGAGGTGGCCGAGCGCGTGCGCGGAGTGCTCGAGCGCGTGGGCATGGGCGGGCTCGGCGACCGCCATCCAGGCCAGCTCTCGGGCGGCCAGCAGCAGCGCATCGCGCTGGCCCGCGCCATCGTGCTCGAGCCGGACGTGCTGCTCCTGGACGAGCCGCTCTCGAACCTCGACGCGCAGCTCCGCGTGGAGATGCGGCGCGAGATCCGGCGCCTGCAGCGGGAGGTCGGGATCACCACCATCTACGTCACCCACGACCAGGAGGAGGCGCTGGAGATGTCCGACGTCGTCGCGGTCATGAGCCAGGGCCGCGTCGAGCAGGTCGGGACGGCGGAGGGCGTGTACCGGCGCCCGCGCTCGCCGTTCGTGGCCACGTTCCTGGGCGCGGCCACCCTGCTCCACGGTCAGGCCCAGGCCGACGGCACGCTGCTCGTGGCCGGCCAGCGGCTGCCCCTCTCGCTTCCCTCTTCGCTCGCGGGCCGTACGGTGCGCGTGGCCGTGCGGCCCGAGAGCGTCAGCGTCGTGGCCGAGGGCGCGCCCGGCGCCCTGCACGCCACCGTGACCGAATGCGGCTATCACGGTCACCTGTGGAGGGTGGTCGCGCGCGTGGCCGATGGCCTCGACCTCGTGGCCTACACCGCGCAGGCCGTCGTCGTCGGCCAGGCGGTGTCACTCCGGCCGAGCGAGGGCGTGGTGGTGGAGGTGGAGCTCAGCTCCAGGTGAGGGTCGTGAGCGAGTCCGCCGGCAGCGCCACCTCGGCCGCCTGATCGGCGACCTGCACGCGAACGGTCCGGGGCTCGGCCCCGCTGTGGGTCAGGACAAGCACGTAGCTGCCATCCGGGTTGCGGGCGGCGACGTGATCGACGTCGGCGATGGTGCCGCTCGAGGGAATCACGACCGCCTGCCGCCGGATCGCTCGCGAGTAGTGCGCGAACGCCCAGTACTGCCCGCTGCGCGTGACCTCGTGGGTCTGGGAGTGCACGGTCACGAGCCCGCCGCACGGGAACGGTCCGATGTTGGGCTTGCCGTTCTCGTCGAGCACGAGGTTCCAGCCGATGATGCAGCGCGTCCCGTTGCGCAGGACGCCGGTGAAGGTCCGGCTCCACTTCGTCCAGTCGACGCGATAGGCGGGATCGGTGATGTCCGGCCCGCCCTCCGTCCAGTACATCTCGGCCTCCGGGTGAGCCGCCGCCACCTTCTGCATCCATTCGGGCTGTCCGACATACCCGTGCCACGCGATGGCCTTGCTGTACTTGTTGACCGTCGGATCGTCGAGCATGGCGATGGCGCGGCCCCAGAGGTTGTAGTTGTGGTCGATGAGCCAGATCTTCGTCTTGAGGCCGGCCTTCTCGAGAGCCGGCCCGAGGCTCTGGCCGACGAACTTCACCTCGACCTCCTGGGGGAAGAGGCAGGCCGGCATCCGGCTGTCCTGATCGGTGTCGACCTCGTTCTGCGAGCTGATGGCGTTCACCTCCACGCCCTCCGCCCGGTACGCCTGGAGGAACTTCACGAAGTAGCTCGCGTAGGCGTCGAGATAACGGCCGCGGATCGTCCCCCCCAGCATGGTGTTGTTGTCCTTCATCCAGCCCGGGGGGCTCCAGGGCGACGCGAGCAGGAACAGGTCCGGATTGATCTTCCGCGCGCGGCGGATCGTGGGCAGGATGTAGGCCTTGTCGTGATCGATCGAGAAGCGCTTGAGCTCGGGATCCGGCTCCCCCTCGTCGTAGCTGTAGAGGCTCCGCGCGTAGTCGCTGGAGCCCACGCACGTGCGGCACACGCTGAGACCCATCTCCTTCGGATCGAACAGATCCTCGAGCAGCGCCTCGCGCTCGGGCTCGGGCATCTGGCTGAACATGTAGCAGGCGGCGTCCGTGAACGCGGCTCCGAATCCGAGGACGGGCTGGAGCGTCTTGCCGCCGTCGATCGTGATGCGGGAGGCCTCCGCCCCGCCGGACGCCGGGCTCCAGCGCAGCCGCTCGGCTGCCCCATAACGCTTCTCGCCGGTCGTGACGCGGACGTCGATCCCCCCGGCGCCGACCGGAGCGGCCGCGGCCGCCAGGGCCGGGCTCGAGATCGTCACGCGCGACGCGGCGGCCGCGACCGTCGCGATCTTCAGGAAGTCTCGGCGGGTTCGTGTAGACATGCTCGCGATCGCTCCTCTTGATTCAGTGCGGCAGCCCCTCTGGTGATGCCGAGCTGGTTGGCGATCCCGCGGATCCGCTTCCGAGGGAGCAGGATTTGTAACACGTTACCGTCCCGAGACGACGGCGCCTTCACCCGCTCGAGACATGGCATGGTGACGACTGACCGCGCGTACCATTGGGCATGCGCCACAAGTCCTATCGCCCTTCGAGGGCGTCGGCCATCCTCGGCACGGCGGGCGCAACCCCTGGGCTCATCCCCAGCCGAGCATGACCGAGGTCTTCCGCTGCACGAGCGACCTCCGCCGCGAGGACGGCAAGGGATACCGCCAGCATCGATTCCCGGTGCCGCCGGACGCCGGGGGCCTGGAGATCGCCTTCTCCTACGACCCGGGCCAGGACTTCCCGCACTCGCTGCTGACGCTCTCCCTCTTCGACCCGCGCGGCTTCCGGGGGGCGGGCCACCGTTACGCGCCGCGGCAGACGATTCGCATCGAGGCGCACCAGGCCACTCCCGGTTTCCTCGCCGGTCCGGTACCGCCCGGCGAATGGATGGTCGAGGTCGACGTCCACTGCGTCATCGCACGCCCGGACGGCCAGCCCAACCGCTACGAGCTCGTGGTCACGGCGCTCCCGCCATCCGTCGGCGCGCCCGTCCCCGTGCCGGCGCGGGAAGCCGCGCCGCTCGTCCGCGGCCGCCGCTGGTATCGCGGCGAGCTGCACCTGCACAGCACGCATTCCGACGGGCGCTGGACGCCCGCGGAGATCGCGGAGGCGGCCCGCCCACGCGACCTCGACTTCATGGTCCTGAGCGACCACAACACCACGAGCAGCCACGAGGAGTTCCGGGCCCTGGTCGAGCCGCGCACGCTCGTCATCCCCGGCGCCGAGCTGACCACGTACAACGGCCACTGCCTCGCCATCGGCGTCGAGGAGTGGATGGACTGGCGGACCGGGTTCGAGGGCCGGTCCATCAACGACGTGGCCCGCGCTGTCCGGGCCGCGGGCGGAATATTGGTGGTGGCCCATCCCGACGCCATGCCCGACGACGTCTGCACCGGCTGCCGCTGGACGCACGACGACTTCGATCCCGCCCTCGCCAACGCGGTGGAGATATGGGGCGGGCTCTGGGACGGCCCGGAGGAGGAGAACGAGGGCTGCGTCTCCCTGTGGCATCGCTGGCTGAACCTGGGCCATCGGCTGACCGCCACCGCCGCCACCGACGCCCACCACGCGAAGGACTGGCAAGGCGCGGTGCCCCTCACCTACGTGCTCGCGGACGAGCTGTCGCGGAGCGCCATCCTCGACGGCCTGCGCGCGGGCCGCACCTACGTGAGCAGCGGTCCCGGGCTGTACCTCGAATCCGTGGACGGCGGCGTGGACGCGCGCGCCGCGGGCGCCCCCGAGGCGGAGCTGCGCCTCATCGCCAACGGCGCGCGCCTCGGCTCGGCGCGCATCTCCGGGGAAGGCCGCCTGCGGGCCCGCGTTCCTCCCGGATGGGCGTACGCCGAGCTCTGGAACGCGAGCGGAGACTCGATGCTGGCGGCGACGAGCCCGATCTACACCACCTGAGCGCGCGGCGACTCCGCGCCCGCCCAGTCCGCGCGTCAGTTCCTCTTGCGCGCGCGCCGGAAGACCTCCTCCGAGCGCACGCCGTTCTCGGCCGCCTTCTGGAAGAGCGGTTCCGCGGGATCGGCCGCGGTGACGGGCCGTAGTCCCGCGAGGAGGAGGCAGACCGAGAGCGCGACCGCCGATGGGCGCATGACCCTCCTTTCCAGGCGGTGGCGCCTGGTCGCCCGAAGATCCCGCCCGAAGGTATAGTATCGGGTCACCCTGCATCGAACGCCGTTTCGTGTCGGCCAGCCTCAAGGAGGCAGCCATGAAGATCACCCGTCTCCTCCTCTTCTCCGGGCGCGTTTCCGCCGCGGTCACCATGGCCGCCCTTCTCGCCGTGTCCCTCGCCCATGGCGATGAGACCTGCAACTCGCCATACATCGCCAAGCTCATCAAGGGGCAGGAGGACTACGTCTACGTCTGGACCCTGGGCGTGGAGGGCCTCGGGGACGGCTCCGACAAGCTGGTCACGGTGGACGTCGATCCGAAGTCGAAGACCTTCGGCAAGGTCATCGGCCAGGTCTCGGTGGGCACGCGCGGCGAGGCCCATCACATGGGCTTCACCGACGATCGCCGCCAGATCTGGGCCGGCGGATTGGCCAAGAGCGACCTCTACGTGTTCGACATCGCGACGGACCCCGCCCGGCCCCGGCTCGTCAAGACGATCACCGATCTCGGCGCCAAGACGGGATTCCTCGGACCTCACACCTACTACGCGTTGCCGGGTCGCATGGTGGTCCAGGCGCTCTCCAACGACAAGGACAAGGGCGGCGTGACCGGCATGGCCGTCTACAACAACAACGGTGACTTCATCGCCAGCTATCCCATGCCCGTCGTCGGCGGCGGAGACGGGTACGGCTACGACCTGGCCGTGAACCCGACGAAGAACGTGATGCTCACGTCGAGCTTCACGGGCTATGCGAACTACATGCGGCCGCTGGGCGAGCTCATCAAGGACGAAGCGGCCATGAAGCGCTTCGGCAACACGATGGTCGTGTGGGACCTCAAGGCGATGAAGCCCAGCCAGATCATGCCCGTCCCCGGCGCGCCCCTCGAGATCCGCTGGTCCCTCAGTCCCGGCGCCAACTGGGCGGTGACGGCCGCCGCGCTCACCTCCAAGCTGTGGCTGGTGGAGCAAGCCCCCGGCGGGAAGTGGCAGGCGAAGGAGGTGGCGACCATCGGCGATCCGGCCAAGATCCCACTGCCCGTGGACATCAGCATCACCCGGGATGGCAAGGGGCTCTGGGTCAACACGTTCATGGACGGCATGACCCGCTATTTCGACATGTCGGACCCCCACGCGCCGAAGCAGACGTACGAGAAGCACACCGGCCGGCAGGTCAACATGATCTCGCAGAGCTGGGACGGCCAGCGTGTCTACGTCACGTCTTCGCTCCTGGCCAACTGGGACAAGGGCGGCGAGGACAACGAGCAGTTCCTGCGCGGGTTCCATTGGGACGGCAAGGAGCTCACGCCGGCATTCGAGGTGGACTTCACCAAGGAGAAGCTGGGGCGCGCTCACCACATGAAGCTGGGGTCGAAGGTCCTGCGCACCGCGTACGCCGCACCCAGCGCTCCGTAGGCCGGCGAGAGACCCTCCGAGCACATGGCGACCTCCGGCGGGGTCCTGGCGCCACCCGAGCACGGCCGTTGGCGCCGTTTGCTCGCGGGCCTGGCCGTGCTGTCCTGGCTCGGGCTCGTGGCCGTGCCGATTCCTGCGCGCGCATCGGACGAGCCGCCGCTGGATTTCGTGCCCCCCGAGCCGGGAACGTACGAGCTTCACCGCATCATGCGCGCGCCCGACGGACAAGTGCTGACGGTGGACGGGCGGGTGGAGAAGCTCTCGCGATTCACACGCGACCGGATCACGCTGCTCGGCTTCATCTACACGACCTGCATCGACCCCCAGGGGTGCCCGCTCGCGTATCAGGTCTTCAGCCGGTTGGAGGAGGAGATCCACGCCACGCCCGCCCTGCAGGGCAAGGTGCAGCTCGTGAGCTTGAGCTTCGACCCCGCGCGCGACTCCCCGTCGGTCATGAAGCGCTACGCCGGCAGCCGGCTCGAGGAAGACCGTGGACTGCGCTGGTTCTTCCTGACCACGCGCTCGGCCGCGGATCTGATGCCGCTGGTCGAGGGCTTCGGGCAGGACGTGCAGTACGCCACGGACAGCTCCACCGGCCGGCCGGTGCGGCAGCTCTCCCACGTCCTCAAGGTCTTCCTGATCGACCGCGCGGGGTATGTCCGCGAGATCTACACTTCGACGTTCCTGCACACCAGATCCATCGTCGGCGACATCAAGACGCTGCTGATGGAACGCGGCGACCCGCCGGACTGAAGCACTCGCGACGTCTGACCAGGACCTTCCATGACCGAGTTCCGGGCCCTGGTCGAGCCGCGCACGCTCGTCATCCCCGGCGCCGAGCTGACCACGTACAACGGCCACTGCCTCGCCATCGGCGTCGAGGAGTGGATGGACTGGCGGACCGGGCTCGAGGGCCGGTCCATCAACGACGTGGCCCGCGCCGTCCGGGCCGCGGGCGGAATCTTCGTGGTGGCCCATCCCGACGCCATGCCCGACGACGTCTGCACCGGCTGCCGCTGGACGCACGACGACTTCGATCCCGCCCTCGCCAACGCGGTGGAGATTTGGGGCGGGCTCTGGGACGGCCCGGAGGAGGAGAACGAGGGCTGCGTCTCCCTGTGGCATCGCTGGCTGAACCTGGGCCATCGACTGACCGCCACCGCCGCCACCGACGCCCACCACGCGAAGGACTGGCAAGGCGCCCGCGTTCCTCCCGGATGGGCGTACGCCGAGCTCTGGAACGCGAGCGGAGACTCGATGCTGGCGGCGACGAGCCCGATCTACACCACCTGAGCGCGCGGCGACCCCGCGCCCGCCCAGTCCGCGCGTCAGTTCCTCCCGCACGGCGGCCTGCTCTTCCACTTCCCATTGTGACGCTTCTCGCTTACCCTACAGGCCGATTCCTTCATCTCACAGGTCCGCCGGTGATGAGCCAGTCGACTGCTGTCGACCTCGTTCGGCAGAAGCACTTCGGCCACTACGAGATCGTCGAGAAGCTCGGCCGCGGCGGGATGGGCGTGGTCTACCGCGCGCGCGACCTGACGTTGCGCCGCTGGGTGGCGATCAAGGTGCTGCGGGGCCAGACCTCCATGCACCCCGACCACCCGGTCCGCTTCCAGCAGGAGGCGCGCGCCGCCTCCGCCCTCAACCACCCGAACATCGTCACCGTTCACGAGATCGGAGACGTGGACGGGATCCGCTACATCGCGATGGAGCTGGTGGAAGGCCGCACGCTGCGCGACATCCTCCTCAGCGGCGCCCTCCTCACGCGCCGAGCCCTGCAGCTGGCCGCGCAGGCCGCGCACGGGCTGGCCCAGGCCCACGCCGCCGGCATCGTCCATCGGGACCTCAAGCCCGAGAACATCATGGTCACGCCGGACGGGCGCGTGAAGATCCTCGACTTCGGACTCGCCAAGATCATGGATGCGTCGGACGAGGAGGATGGCGCGACCGGACCGCTGGAGACTCCGGGCACCGAGCCGGGCGTGATCCTCGGCACCGTCGGCTACATGTCGCCCGAGCAGGCTCTCGGGCAGCCGCTCGATTTCCGGTCGGACCAGTTCTCGTGCGGCGCGATCCTCTACGAGATGGCGACGGGCGTCCCCGCCTTCCGCCGTGCCTCGCGCGCCCAGACCCTGTCCGCGATCATCGAGGCCGAGCCGGAGCCGATCGTTCGCCTCAACCCCGCCGTGCCCGCGCCCCTGCGGTGGATCGTCGACCGCTGCCTGGCCAAGGACCCGGCCGAGCGCTACGGCTCGACCCGGGACCTCGCGCGGGACCTGGAGAGCGTCCTCGTCCATCTCTCCGAGGTTTCGCCGGCTGCCGATCCCTCGCCGCGCGATCGGCGGCAGCGGTCGCGACGGAAGGCTTCACGACTCCTGGTCGTTGCGACCGTGGTGGCGGCCCTCGCCTCCGCCCTCGGCGTCGCGGCGTGGGTGGCGCGGTCGCGCAGCCAAACGCCGCCCGAGGCGCCCGCGCGCGCCGCCGCCGGGGTCCCCGCGCGCCGGTCGGTGGCCGTTCTCGGCTTCAAGAACCTGTCGGGAAACATCCACGCGGATTGGCTCTCGCCCGTGCTTGCGGAGTGGCTGACCACGGAGCTGGCCGCGGGCGGCCGGCTCCGCACGATCCCGGGCGAGAACGTGGGTCGCATGAAGATGGAGCTGCACCTCTCCGACGCGGACAGCCTGGCTCGGGATACGCTCACCCGGGTCGGACGAAACCTCGGTACGGACATGGTCCTGCTCGGGTCGTATGTGAGTCTTCCTGGCGACCAGCTTCGTCTGGACCTGCGGCTGCAGGACGTCGCCGCCGGGGAGACGGTCGCGGCCATGGCCGAGAACGGGACGGAGACGGGGCTCGTCGAGCTCGTCACCCGCGCGGGCTCCCATCTCCGACAGAAGATCGGCGTGGAAGAGCCGCCGCGGGAGGAGCTCGCGGGCCTCGCGGCGGGAGCGCCGTCGACCGTCGAGGCGCAGCGGCTCTACGGCGAGGGACTGGCCCGGCTGCGCGTGCTCGACGGACTCGCCGCGCGCGACCTCCTCGTCAAGGCGGTAGCGGCGGACCCGAACTCACCGATGGCCCACCTCGCGCTCGCCGACGCCTGGACGATGCTCGGCTACGACGCAAAGGCCAAGGAGGAGGCGCAGCTCGCGTTCGACCTTTCCGGCAACCTGACCCGGGAGGACCGTCTCAGCGTCGAAGGCCGGTATCGGGCGCTGGCCGGCGAATGGGATAAGGCAATCGAGATCTATGGCGGGTTGCAGGCCTTCTTCCCCGACAACGTGGAGTACGGGCTGCGGCTCGCGGACGCGCAGAGCACGGCGGGCAAGGGGCAGGCGGCTCTGGCGACGATCGCGCAGCTGCGGAAGGTTCGCCCGCCTGAGTCCGAAGACCCACGAATCGACCTTGGCGAGGCGGCCGTTGCTCGGTCATTGGGGGATTTCAAGCTGCAACAGGTGGCGGCCAATCGAGCGGCGGCCAAGGGAGCCACGCGTGGGGCAAGGCTGCTCGTTGCGCAGGCGCGGATCCGTGAGGCCTATGCCCTCAACCGGCTCGGGGAGGTGGCGAGGGCGACCGCGGCCGCGGAGGAGGCCCGGGAGATCTATGCCGAGGCCGGAGATCGGGCAGCGCTCGGCGGAACGCTGAACATGATCGGAATCGTGGCCTGGGACCGAGGGGATCTCGAGAAGGCCCGGACGAACTTCGATGAGGCCCTCAACATCCGTCGCCAGGTCGGACACCGGTCTGGCGTCGCCGCTTCACTCCACAACCTGGGTGGCGTGCATGCGGAACAGGGAGACCTCGATGGCGCACGGCGGAGTCTGGAGGAGGCTCTGGCCACGAACCAGGATCTGGGCAATCGTCGGGGCATGGCCGTCGATTCCATGGATCTGGCCTACGTGCTTGAGGCGCGGGCTGACCTTACGGAGGCGAAGAAGCTGGCCGCGCGAGGGTTCGCCCTGGCGACCGAGGTCGGCGACAAGACGGGGGCAGCCGACGCGGAAACACGGCTGGCGGAAGTCCTTCGGGACGAAGGCGACCTCGCCGGGGCCGAGGCGAGGTGCCGCGAGGCCCTGCCAGTCCTGCGCCAGACCGGCACACGGCTCACGTACGCGTATGCCCTGTACCAGTTGGGCGAGATCTTGCGAGACAGGGGCGACCTCGTGGCGGCGCGGAACAGCCAGGAAGAGGCACGGGCGGTTGAGACCGCGCTGGGGGCAGCGCTCGCGATTGCGAAGAGCGAGGTCGCCCTGGCGAGGCTGTCCATGGACGAAGGCCGGTCCGAAACCGCCGAACCGCTGCTTCGCGCCGCGTCTGCGACCTTCGCGGCGCAGAAGGCCGCGGACGCGGAAGCATCGGCGCAGGCCGCTCTGGCCAGCGCCCTCCTGACCCTCGGGAAGCGGTCCGACGCGCTCAAGGCCATCGACCGCGCGCTCGTCCTGTCAGGGAGGAGCCAGAACCCCCACGTGCGGCTTGCCGTGGGCACGGCAGCGGCGCGCGTGCGCGCGGCGACGGGGCATTCGGAGGAGGCGCTTGACGCGCTCGCGACCTCGTGGGCAGAGGCCGTGAAGCTTCGCCTCGTCGGAGCCCAGCTCGCCATCCGTCTCGCCGAGGGGGAGATCGGCCTCGGCATCGGCCGAACCGACGCGCGCGACACCCTGATGGCGCTCGCCCGGGAGGCGCGGGCGAAGGGATTCGGCCTCGTTGCCGGCCGGGCGGAATCCCTGCTCAAGCCTCCGGCGGCGAGCAGAGACGGCGCGTGACACGGGACGATCGGATCTCCCTCGTCTGCATGCCGTTCGGACCGGCTTTCTCGCCCTCGATCGGTCTGAGCCTGCTCAAGGCGGGACTGGCCGCACACGGCATGAGCTCCCGCGTCCGCTATTTCTCGATACGGTTCGCGGAGCTGGTGGGGCACCGCTTCTATCAAGGTGTCGCCGCAGAGGGACGACCCTCGCTCGAGAACCTCGCCGGCGAATGGGTCTTCTCGGATGCCCTGTGCGGCTCGCCCGCGGCCGCGGCGGAGTACGTGGACGACATTCTCCGCCGACGGATCACATGGACCACCAACGCCGCCGACGAACCGGTATCGCCCGTCCTCATCGCCCACCTCCTGCGGGCCCGGGAAAGGGTCGGCCGCTTCTTGCAGTGGTGCCTGGACGACGTTCTGCGCACCCGGCCGAGGCTGGTGGGCTTCACGAGCGTCTTCCAGCAGCACGTCGCTTCGTTGGCCCTCGCGCGCCTGATCAAGCGGGCGCTTCCCGACGCGTTGATCGTCTTCGGAGGGGCCAACTGCGAAGGGGTGATGGGAGCCGAGACGATCCGCCAGTTCTCCTTCATCGATGCCGTCGTCTCCGGAGAGGCTGACATCGTGTTCCCAGAGCTTGCGCGGCGGATGCTGAAGGGCGAACCCTTCGAGGGCCTTCCCGGCGTTCGCACCCGACGGGGGATCGAGGACGACTTCGCGAGCGGCCGCTTCACCAATGCACCGGTGACGCGAGATCTCGACTCGCTTCCCTATCCGAACTACGCCGACTACTTTCAGCAGTTCAAGGCGAGCCGCTTCGGAAACGACTGGCGTCCGTCCATCTTCTTTGAGACCTCAAGAGGCTGCTGGTGGGGCGAGAAGATGCACTGTACCTTCTGCGGGCTCAATGGGCAGACGATGGCCTTCCGGAGCAAGTCCCCCGGGCGCGCCCTCGAGGAGCTCAAGTGGCTTACGAGGCGCCACCCCCGGTGCAGGGTCCAGGTCACCGACAACATCCTGGACATGCGGTACTTCAAGGACTTCATACCAGCGTTGGCCGTCCGCCCCCTCCGTACTCGCCTCTTCTACGAAGTGAAGGC
The DNA here is from genome assembly GCA_041481445.1 of Vicinamibacteria bacterium. Lineage (GTDB taxonomy): Bacteria > Acidobacteriota > Vicinamibacteria > Fen-336 > Fen-336 > AA29. Next base: position 12,421 of record JBGPBV010000090.1, on the reverse strand, counting down.
CAACCTCAAGAAGGAGCAGTTGAGGCTGTTGCGAAGAGCGGGCATCCGGCACGTTCAACCCGGCATCGAGAGCCTGAGCGACGCCACGTTGAAGCTGATGCGCAAGGGCGTGAGCGGGCTCCAGAACGTGCAGCTCCTGAAGTGGTGCAAGGAGCTCGGGATCCGGCCCATGTGGAACCTGATATGGGGCTTCCCGGGCGAGCTGCCCGAGGAGCATGACCGAATGGCGAGCCTCGTTCGGTGGCTGACCCATCTCCGGCCGCCGTACGGCTACGGGATGATCCGCCTCGACCGCTTCAGCCCCAACTTCGACGACGCCGATCATTTGGGGTTTGCGGATGTGGCGCCCCTTCCCAGCTATCGGTATGTCTACCGCCTGCCCGGCGATGCCCTCGTAAACCTCGCGTATTTCTTCACTTTCCGGTATCGCGAGCCGCGGGACGTGGCCGGTTACGTGGCGCCACTGGCGCGGGAGCTCCGGACCTGGCAGCGGCACTGGCCGAGACACGACCTGTTCTCGGTCGATACGGGCGAGGGACTTCTCGTCTGCGACCTGAGGCGCTCCATTCGGGCACCGCTGACTCTGCTCCGGGGCGCCGACCGGATCCTGTACCAGGCCTGCGACAACGCTTGTGACGTCCGACGGCTCGGGGAGTGTCTGGCGGAGAGCGCGGAGGGGGGCCTCTCGAGCGAGGCAATCGGGCAGCGGCTCGAGTTCCTGTTGGGCCGTGGTCTGCTCGTGACCGATGGTTCGCGGTACCTGGCTCTGGCGATTCCGCTCGGTGACTACTCGCCGCCCCCGCCCGCCGTCGAGCGCTTCTACAGGATGGCGCGGTCCCGCGGCCGGACCGTTCCCGGAGGATGGGTCATTCCACTTGGGCCGACAGCCACGGGCATCCAGCACCGCCGACGCCCTTCGCAGGGATCCTCGCCGTCGCGAAGATCCGATTGTGACGGCGATCGCGGGCGTCTGACGGCCTCCCAATTCTCGATCGACCACCGCGGTGACGTGCTGATCCGACGCCCGTCCCATTGGAGGCAAAGGAGGAGCTGATGGCAACGAGGAAATCCGGCAAGCGGAAGAAGGCAGCAGGGAGGAAGGTGGGGAGCAAGAAACCGGTACGCGGCAAGAAGGCCAAAGGCGCCAAGAAGACAGGCGCCGCCCGGAGGCCGAGACGCAGGACGCTAAGCGACCAGACTACCGGCATCACGGGAGAGAACAGAGGGGGCGGTGGCCAGGGCGGGCGCGGCGGCGGCCATGACGAAGGGAGCGACGACAAAGACCACAGGTAGCACCAGTTTGGTGCGCTCGGAGAGGTCGGGCGATCGAACTGAGCGAAAGATGGCGGTCCGCTTCGGCGAATACCTCTTCGACACACAGCGGCGCCAGCTCGTTCGAGGGGAGGAGGCCGTCCACCTCACGCCGAAGGCTTTCGAGCTGCTCGGCCTCCTCCTCGAGCGGCGTCCGGAGGCGGTGAGCAAGGACGAGCTGGAGAGCCGCGTCTGGGGCAAGACCCATGTCGCGGAGACCAGCGTGGCCGGCCTGGTGGCGGAGCTGCGCCGCGTCCTCGGGGACCGCGGCCGTCCGCCGCGGTTCATCCGGACCGTGCACGGCTTCGGTTACGCGTTCTGCGGGACCGCCAACCCCGAGGCCGCCGACCAGCCTCCCGGGGGCGGAGAGACGATCTACCGGATCGCGTGGCAGAGGCGCGAGGTCTCTCTCCACCCGGGAGTGAACGTGATCGGCCGCGACACCGACGTGGTGGCGTGGATCGAATCCCCGACCGTGTCGCGCCGCCACGCCCAGATCGTCATCGGCCCCGAGGATGTCGTGCTCGAGGACCTGGGCAGCCGGAACGGCACGTTCGTGGGGGACCGCAAGGTCGAAGGGCCGGTCCGCCTCCGCGACCGGGACGAGATCCGGCTCGGCTCCATCACCATGACATTCCGCATGTGGGCGGTCACCGAGACGGAGAGCGCGCCGCGATGACCATCGCGTCACGCCCCCGTCGCTCAGCGGGCGTGGCCGTTCCCTGACCGCCCCCGCTCCGGGCTGCCGTGCCCGTTGCCCGGCGCCGGCCCGTCGCCCGACGAGTGGCCGTTGCCGCACGCATGGCCATTGCCGCCGGCATGCCCGTTCCCGCCCGCGTGGCCGTTCGCCAGCGGCAGCGTGAACGAGAACGTGCTCCCGCGGCCCGGGGCGCTCTCGACGCCGAGGGTCCCACCATGGGCGTCGACGATGCACTTGACGATCTTGAGCCCGAGCCCGAACCCGAGGCGCGCCGTGTTCTCCGCCTGCCAGAAGGGGTCGAAGAGCCGCTCGATGTCGTCCGGCGTCATGCCCGGTCCCGTATCCGCCACCGTGCAGCGGACGCTGCCGTTCGCCGCCGACGCCTCCAGCGTGACCGTGCCTCCCTTGGGGGTGAACCGAAGCGCGTTGCCGATGAGGTTCGCGAGCACCTGGTCGACGCGGTCCCGGTCGGCGTTGACCTCCGGCAGCGTGTCCGGTACGCGGCACTCGAGACGGCGGCCCTGCGACGCGGCGGGTCCGGCGAAGGCGTCGCGCACCTCCTCGAGGAGCGGGCGCAGGTCCATGGGCGACGGCTGCACGCGGAGGCTGCGGCCGCCCTCCACCGTCGCCAGCAAGAGCAGGTCGGCGACGAGCCGGTCCATGCGGTCGGTGGCGCGCTTGATGATCCGGAGGATCTCCGCGCGCTCCTCCGCCGAGTGCTCGCCACCGTCGAGGAGCGAGAGGCCCGCCGACACGGTGTTGATCGGGCAGCGCAGGTCATGGGTGACGATCGCGAGCACCTCGTTCGCCACCGACCTCGGGTCCATTCCCACCGACGCCATCGAGATCGCCTGCTCCTTCTCCATGACACCCTCCTCGCCGGCCCCGTCTGCTCAGCGCCATCAAGATGAACGAGGGGGATCCAGGCATCGTTCCGGGTCCGTGAAAGCTTCAAGAAATCCCAAGAAATCCGCAGGACGGAGTCAGGCCCGGTTCGGGCCGGCCTTGACCTCGAGGTCGGCCCAACGAGCGTAGAGCCGCTCGACCTCCGCCCGCGCGGCGTCCAGCTCGGTGTAGCGCGCGTGCAGGGCGGCGGCGTCGGAGGCGATCGCGGGATCCGTCGCCGCCTCCTCGCAAGCGGCCAGGCGCTGCTCGGCGGCCAGGATCACCGCCTCCATCTGCTCCCACTCGCGCCGCTCGCGATAGGACAGCCCCTTGTCGCGCGCGGCGGGCCGGGGAGCCGCCGCCTTCGCGGGCGCGCTCCTCGCCGCCGCGGCGGCGGCCTGGATGGCCGAGCGGTCCATCTCCCACTGGGCGTAGTCGGCAAAGAGCTCCGCGCGCCCGTCCGGCCGGCCGAGGGCGAGGATGGACGTGGAGACGCGGTCGAGGAGCAGCCGGTCGTGGGTCACGAGGACGAGGGCGCCCGGGAACTCGAGAAGGTTGTCCTCGAGCACCTCGAGGGTGGGGATGTCGAGGTCGTTGGTGGGCTCGTCGAGCATGAGGACGTCCGCGGGCTGGAGCATCAGGCGCGCGATCAGGATGCGCGCCTTCTCGCCGCCCGAGAGCCGGCCGATCGGCGTCTCGAGCTGCTCGCCGCGGAACAGGAATCGCTTCGCCCATCCCGCCACGTGGATCGAGCGGCCCTGGTAGACCACGGCATCGCCGTCGGGCGCCAGCGCGCGCTTGAGGCTCGTCGCGGGATCGATGGTGTCGCGCTCCTGCTCGAAGACGACGGTGCGCAGGCCGTCCGCGCGCTCGACCTCGCCCGCGTCCGGCGCCAGCGTGCCCGAGAGCATCCGCAAGAGCGTGCTCTTGCCGCTGCCGTTGGGACCGAGGAGGCCCAGACGCGTGCCCGGCGTGATCACGAGGTCGAGGTCCCGGACGATGGTCCGTCCCCCGAGCGATTTCGTGAGCCCCTTCGCCACGAGGAGACGACGCGTCCGCCGCCCCGACGCTCCCAGCTCGATGCCGGCGGCGGCGCCGGCCTGGGCCGCGCGCTCGCGCGCCTCCGCCAGCTCGTCGATCCTGCGGTGCGCTTCCTTGACCCGGGCCTGGGCCTTGGTCGTGCGGGCGCGCGCCTTCCGGCGGAGCCATTCGACCTCGCGACGGACGGTGTTGGCCAGAGACTCCTGGTAGGCGGCCTGCCCGCGCAGGACCTCGTCCCGCTTCTCCAGGAACGCACTGTAGTTGCCGTCCGCCTCGAGGAGCCCGCCCTCGTACGCGCGGCTCAGCTCGAGCATGCGAAGGGCGACGTTCTCGAGGAAGTAGCGGTCGTGGCTCACCACGACGTAGGCGAGCGCCTCCGTGCGCAGCCGCTCCTCCAGCCAGAGGATGCCTTCGACGTCGAGGTGGTTGGTGGGCTCGTCCATCAGGAGGACGTCGGGGCCGCGCACCAGCTCGCGCGCGATCGACAGCCGCTTCTTCCAGCCGCCGGAGAGCGTGCCCACGTCCTGCCCCGGATCCTCGAACCCGGCACGGCCGAGGGCCACCGCGACCTCGCCCGCGCTCTCGTGGGGATCGTGCGGCCGCACCGCGGCCACCACCGCTTCGACGGTCTGCCCGCCCGCGAAGACCGGGTCCTGCGCCACGTAGCCGACGCGCAGGCCGCGCCGCAGGGAGCGCTTTCCCGCGTCCGGCGTCTCCAGGCCGGCCAGGATCTTGAGCAGGGTCGACTTGCCGGAGCCGTTGGGGCCGATGAGGCCGACGCGGTCGCCCTCGAACAGCCCGAAGGAGAGGCCCTCGAACAGCGGATCGCGCCCGTAGGCCTTGCCCACCGCCTCGCAGCTCAGGAGGAGCGCCCCGCTCACGCTAGCGGGAGTCCGCGTCCCCCATGGCCACGAACCCGGCCCAGTAGAACGGGTGCCGCTCGCCGGGGCGCCGGAGCTGCTCGAGCGCGGCCAGCCGGAGCGCCTCCGCGGGCGCGCGCCCGGCGCGCAGGTGTCGGTGGAAGGCGAGCATGAGACGGGTCGTGCTCGCCGCCTCCACCTTCCATTGGCTGGCGACGGTCGCGGGACAGCCGGCCACGAAGAAGGCCCAGGTCATGCCGATGAGCCCCTCGCCCGCCCCGGATTGCCCGCGGCCCGTCTCGCACGCGGAGAGCACCACGAGATCGGCGTCCAGGTTCATCTCCAGGATCTCCCGCGCCTCCAGGAGGCCGTCGTCCCCCTCGCCCGGCCGGGGCGCGGCCAGGACGAGCTGCGAATACAGCGGGCTCGCGTCGTCGAGCAGGCCGTGGGTGGCCAGGTGCAGGATGCGGTAGTGGGGGGCCTCCTGCTTGAGCCACGATTCGCGTGCCTCCGTGCCCACTCGCACCGCCGACGAATGCGGATCGTAGAGGCGACCGATCTCGCGCACCTGGGCTTCCGCTTCCGGGAGCGGCTGCAGCTCCGACATGAGGACCGAAGGGGCGCGCCGGCGCGCGGAGGCGCCCAGGTCGGGATTGCCCACCGCGAGCAAGGTGCCCCCCGCGGAGTCCGGCGCCCGTCGATGCGCGCGCATGTCGCGCAGCACGGACAACGACGGCACGTACGAGACGGCGACGTCCTCGACGAGGTAGCGGCCGCCGCGCGGCCGCAGCGCCTGGAAGGGCAGCTCCCAGAGCGCGCCGTCCGGAACCAGCACGACGTGCCGCGCACCGCGGAGGACGTCGCGCGCCGGAGCCAGCAGCGCCTGGTACAGCCGCGCCGCCGGCTCGCCGAAATCGAGGTCGCGGCCGGCGAGCCGCTCGCGCAGGTCCCGAGCGAGGCGCACGATCTCGCTCGTGGGGACGTCGAGGCGGTGCACGGACAGGACCGGCTCACCGGATGGTCCGGCGCTGAGCACGAAGACGTAGCCGCTCTGCCCGGCGAGCGAATACTCCAGGAGCACGGTCCGGCCGTCCGGAAGGAGCCCGCGTACGTCCTCGCGGCCCAGCGGAGGCGATTCCCCCCGCAACACGCGCAGCTCGGTGTGCGCCGCGTATTGACGCGCGCGCCAATCCTCGAGCGCGCGCCGGCGCTCGTCCCTCTCGCCCTCCAGCGCCTTCCGTCGTGCCCCGTCGGGCTCGGGCCGCAGCCGCAGCGCGCGCAGCTCGGAGTTCGTCGTCAGCACCTCCGCCTCCAGGCGGTGCTCCTCCGCCCGTTCTTCCTTGCTCAGGGCGGCGCCGATCGCGGTGCGGCCACCGGCGATGACGTCGAGCAGCACGCGCCCCTTGCTCTTCTCCGCGACCGCGAGAGCGTCCCAGGGCCGTTCACCGTCGGCCAGGAGCGAGACGAGCTCCTGATAGGGCGCGACGTGGGGGACCAGGAAGGCGGCGCGATCGGCTTCCGGTCCCACCGCGTGCGCCCGCAGCTCCTCGACGACGTCCACCGCCTCCCGCAGCGAGGCCTCGGCCGGGTCGGGTTGGGCGAGCGCGCGGTGCGCGCGTCCCGCCACCATCAGGGCCGGCCACAGCTCTTCGAGGAGCCCGTAGCGGCGCGCCGTGTCCGCCGCGCGCTGGGCCATGTCGAGGGCCGCCTCCGCCTTCCCGTCCTCGAGCCGCAGGGCGGCGATCTGCCGTCGCGCGCGCGCGATGAGCGGGGCCTCTTCCATCTGCTCGGCCGTCTCCAGGCAGTGATCCAGGAGCTGGAGCGCGCGCGGCCGGTCCCCGAGACGCCAGTAGACATCGGCCAGGCTCGCCGCCGCCCAGGTGACGTTGGACAGGCGATGGGACTCCTCGGCCAGGGCGAGGGCCCGCTTGAGGGTCGCCAGCGCTTCCGGAAGCCGTCCGAGCTGGAGGAGCGCGTCCCCCTCGTTCGTGAGCGAATCGGCCATGTACTCCCCTTGCGCGGAGGCAAGGGCACTCGAGCGGTGGTAGTAGTCGAGGGCCCGCAGGAGCGCGCCCTGCGCCTGGTACACGTTGCCGATGTTGTCGAGCGGCGCGGCGAGGTCGTTGTGCTCGCCCGTCGCTTCCGCGATCTGCAGGCAGTGCTCGAACGCCTCCAGGGCCGCCGCGTAGTTCCCGAGCGTGGTGTGGCAGATGCCGAGGTTGTTGTAGGCGTTCGCCGCCGCCGCCATCATGCCGGCCGCCTCGTTCGCGGCGCGCGCCTGTTCGAGGTGAGGGATGGCCTCCGCGCAGCGGCCGCTCGCGCCCAGGCCGGTGCCGATGTTGAACTGGGTCCTGGCGATCCACTCCGTGTCCCCGAGGCGCTCGAAGATCGCGAGCTCCCGGTCGAAGAGGGCGAGGGACGCCCCGTACTCGCCCAGCATGCGGCGCGCGTTCCCCATTCCGCCCAGGATCCGGGCGACGGCGGCCTGATCCCCCGCCGCCTCCGCTTCGCCCATCGCGCGCTCGAGGAACGGGAGAGCCGCCACCGGCCGGCCGCGGAAGCGTTCCACGTTGCCGAGGCCCTCCAGGGCGCGCATGCGGCCCTCCCGATCGTCGGCGATCTCGCCCACGTGCAAGGCGAGGGAGTACGCGTCGAACGCCTGCACGTAGCGGCTGGCCAGGTAATGCACCCGTGCCGCGGCCGCGATCTCGCGACCCAGGCCGGGGGTGAGGGCGGCGCGGTGCGCCTCCAGCCAGCGCTCGCGCGCCGGCGCATCCGCCTGGGCCAGGAGAAAGGCGGCCTGGGCCTTGTCGTCGCCGGGAGTCGTCTGGGCGCCAGCGGCCGACGCCAGGACGCCGAGGAGGACGAGGGCGGCCCCGATTCGCACGCGGGATGATACGTCGGCTACGGCCTCGAGCCCCGGGCGGGGGCTGGCGGCGGGAGCCCGCCGCCGGTGCTATCCTCGTGCCTCCTCGCGACCGCGGAGGAGATGATCGCCACTTCGAACCTCACCCCGGCGGAGTCCGCCGTCGAGCGCGACACCGACCGGATCCTGCGGCCCTTCCTCGATGCGCCGGACGACGAGTCCGCCCGCCGCTCGCTCGGCGAGATCCTGGAGCGCGAGGCCTCGCCGCTGGCCTGGGAGGTGATCCGGGGCCACCTGCGCGGGCCGGCGGCGAGCGACCTCGAGGACGTCCACGCGGGCGTGCTGCTGCGCCTGGCCGCGCACCTGCGCACCCTGCGCGCCCGTGGCGATTCCGAGCCGCCGATCCGCGCCTTCGCGAGCTACGTCGCCGTGATCGCCCACAACGCCTGCCACGCGTTCCTGCGCGAGCGTTCTCCCCAGCGCGCGCGGCTGCGCACACGGACGCGGTACGTCCTGACCCGCGATCCGCGGCTCGCCCTCTGGGAGGGGAGCGGCCGCGAGTGGCTGTGCGGCCCCGCGAAGAGGCGGGGCGGGGCCTGGGATCCGCGGTCGGCGGGCCGCCTGGCCGAGATGAGCCGCCAGGTCGCGCCGATTGCCTTTCCCGACCTCGTGCCCGCCGTCCTGGACCGGCTGGCGGGGCCGGCGCGCTTCGACGATCTCGTGGATGCCCTGGCCGCGATCCTCGGCGTCTCGGACGAGCCGGCCTCGTCCCGGCCCCGGGACGAGGGCGACGATTCGCCCCACCCGCGCGAAGTCGCCGATCCCGCGCCCTCCGCGGAGGAGGCGCTGCACCAACGGACGTTCCTGGCCCGCCTCTGGTCCGAGATCCGCGAGCTGCCGCCGCGGCAGCGTATCGCGCTGCTCCTCAACCTGCGCGACGCCGACGGGCGGGGGATGATCGGCCTCTTTCCGATCACGGAGATCGCCACCGTCTCCGATCTCGCGCAGACTCTCGACATGCCGGAAGCGCGTCTGCGCGAGCTCTGGGACGAGCTGCCCCGGGACGACGAATGGATCGCGGCCTGGCTCGGAGTGACGCGCCGCCAGGTGATCAACCTGCGCAAGTGCGCACGCGAGCGGCTGGCGCGACGGCTGCGGAGGGACGGGTGGTAGCACGGAGGGCTCGTCGCGCTCTTCAAGAGGGGGACCACCAGGAGAGGGACCACTCGGCCCGACCCGACGCTCTGGAGCCTCGTCGGGTCGAGCCGAGGACGGGAGGGCGAGGGCTCTTGTCATGAAACGCGATCCAAAAGGGCAGCTCGAGGACTTCTTCCGCGACGAGCTGCGGCTCTCCGTGGCGGAGGCGCCGTCGTTCGACGACCTCGCCGCCTACGTCGAGGGCCGTCTCGACCCCGAGGAGCGGGCCCATCTCGAGGAGCGGCTGGCCGGGGACCCGGCCCTGCGCCAGGAGGTGGACGAGCTTGCCGCGCTGCACGCGCAGATGGCGCGGCCGCGGCGCCTGGCCGTCCGACCCCTGCCGGTGCGCATGGCGCTGCTGGCGGCGGCGGCGGCGGTGGCGGCGGTGGCCGTCGCGCGGTGGCATCGGCCCGCCGAGCCGACGCCGTCTCCGGGCGCCGGGGTCGTCACCCCGTCCCCGGCGTCCGTCGCGACCTTGAAGGACGGTGACTTGCGACTGGGCGTCTCCGCCGACGGCAAGGTGTCCGGGGTGTCCTCGCTCGATCCCGGGATGCGCGATGCGGTCACGGCCGCGCTGCGAGGCGTGCTCCCGGCACCGGCTGGGCTCGCGGCCTTGCAGCCCGCGGGCTCGAAAGTCCTGGGGACGGAGACGCCCGCCGCCTTCGCGCCACTGTCACCGCGGGGGACGCGCGTGAGGGCGGAACGGCCGACCTTCCGGTGGACCTCTCATCCCGCGGCACGGACCTACGAGGTCGCCGTGTTCGACCGGGACCTGCAGAAGCAGGTGGCCAGCGGCCCCGTAGCCGGGACGGAGTGGACGTCCACCAAGGCGTTGCCGCGCGGGCGCACGTACCTCTGGCAGGTCACCGCGCTCGCCGGCGGCGAGCGGGTCACGGCTCCGGCGCCGCCCGCGCCGGAGGCGCGCTTCGAGGTCGCCGGCCCCCCCCTCCTGGCCGAGGTGGACGCCCGGCGTGCCCAGGCCCCGACCTCGCACCTGGTCGCCGCGCTCGCCTTCGTCGAGGCGGGCCTCCTGGACGATGCGGAGGCGGAGCTGGGCGCGCTCGGCGCGGACAACCCGGGCTCTCCCGAAGTCGGGCGGCTCCGTAATGCATTGAGCACGTTGCGCCCGCCGAGCCCCCAAGACCCGCGGTAACACGGCCGCTCCGTGCGGCTCCTTGGTCCTAGCCCCGTTCGAGGGCGACCAGTGAGAGGAGAGTGACCGTGTCTCGACCCGCCGCCCGCACCCTCGCCGTCCTCGCCGTCCTCGGGCTCGCCGCGTCCGCCTCCGCGGAGACCCTCAACTGCACCCCGATCCCCAGCCTGCCCTACACCATCACCACGAAAGGGGTCTACTGCCTCACCGGCGACCTCACCAGCTCGATCACGACGGGCGTGGCCCTGCAGATCAATGCCAGCAACGTCATCCTCGACATGAACAGCCACAAGATCGCCGGGCAGAGCGCGGGGACGGCCACGTTCGCGGTCGGGATCTACGCCAACCAGCGCCAGAACATCACGATCCGGAACGGCACCGTCCGGGGCTACTTCATCGGGATCTGGCTGGACGACGCGAGCCCCTACAACGTCTCGCAAGGGCACGTCGTCGAGGATGTCCGCGCCGACCGCAACACCTACCGTGGCATCCAGGTGCACGGACGCGGGTGCCTCGTCCAGTCCAACCAGGTGCTCTTCACGGGAGGGACGACGTTGCTCGGCGCCAACGCGGAGGCGACCGGCATCTACCTGACGGGGTCCTCCCACCGCGTCATCGACAACGACGTCGTCACGGTCACGAAGCAGGGCAACAAGACCGCCTACGGCATCCGCGTCACCGAGGGCATCGACAACCTCGTGGTCGACAACCGGATCAGCCGTGTGGACGACGCGATCGTCTTCGACCTCTCCGGGGACGGGAAGTACCGCGACAACCTCACGACCACCGTCGCCGTCACCGCGTTCATCGGCGGCTTCGACGCCGGCAACAACAACTGACGCGGCCATGAGCCCGATCAAGCCGTCGTCACTCGCCGTCCTGCTCGCCGGCCTCGCCCTGGGCACGGTCCCGGCGCGCGCGGAGACGACGCAGTGCACCGCCATCACCAGCCTGCCCGCCGTCATCACCGCCCAGGGCATCTACTGCCTGACCGACGACCTCAACACGTCGATGACGACCGGCCGTGCCATCGAGATCCAGGCCAACAACGTCGTGCTGGACCTCAACGGCCACCGTCTCGGCGGCAGCACCGCCGGGCTCGGCACCACCGCCTCGGGGGTCTTCGCCTTGCAGCGCCAGAACGTCACGATCCGCAACGGGACCATCCGTGGCTTCTACGTCGCGATCTACCTCTATGACTCGAATCCTGCGTCGACCACCGGCCTGGTCGTCGAGGACATGCGCATCGACCAGGCGACCTTTTCCGGTATCCAGGTCGCCGGGCGGGGCGCCGTGATCCGCCACAACCAGATCCTGTTCACGGGAGGGACGACCGCGAACGGCCCCAATGTCGCCCCCGCCGCCATCGTCGCCAGTGGTCCCGAGAACCGCGTCCTCGGCAACGACATCGTCACCGTCACCGAGCAGGGACTGGGGACCTCCCGGGGGATCATTGTCGGCAGCGGCGCCGACGGGGGCAGCCTGATCGTCGGGAACCGCATCACCCAGGCCAACCGGGGCATCGACTTCATCGACTTCGGCGGCACCGGCAAGTACCGCGACAACGTCACCCGGGACGTGGTCACTCCGTACTACGGCGGCACCGACGCCGGGAACAACAACTGAAGACCATGCGCCTCCTCGAGCCGACGACACTCGCCGTCCTGCTCGCCGGCCTCACGCTCGGCGCGTCCCCCGCGCGGGCGGAGACCACGCAGTGCACCGCCATCGCCAGCCTGCCCTACACGATCACGGCCCAGGGCATCTACTGCCTGACCGACGACCTCAGCACGACGATGACCTCCGGCAACGCGATCGAGATCCAGGCCAACAACGTGATCCTGGACCTTGGCGGCCACCGGCTCGGCGGCAGCGCCGCCGGGCTCGGCACGACCGCGATGGGCGTGTTTGCCGTCGCACGCCAGAACCTCGTCGTGCGGAACGGCACCATCCGCGGCTTCTCCGTCGCGGTCTGGGTCGACGACGTGAATCCCCCGTCGGCCACGGGCGTGGTGATCGAGGACCTGCGGATCGACCAGGCGACGTACGAGGGCATGTCCGTCGCCAGCCGGGGGGCGCTGATCCGCCGCAACCAGGTCCTCTTCACGGGGGGGACGACCAACAACAACTCCGCCATCGGCATCGTCGCCACCGGCCCCGAGAACCGGGTCCTCGACAACGACGTCGTCACCGTCACCAAGCAGGGAGGCGGGACGTCCAAGGGGATCGTCGTCAGCGGCGTGGGCGAGACAGGCGTCTTCGTGGTCGGCAACCGGCTGACCCAGGCCGACAAGGGAATCGAGTTCTTCGGCCCCGGCGTGAACGGCAAGTACCGCGACAACCTCACCCGGAACGTCGCCGTGCCCTATAACGGCGGCACCGACGCCGGCAACAACAACTGATGTCCG
>JBGPBV010000089.1:0-27330 GCA_041481445.1 Vicinamibacteria bacterium | reverse complement strand
TCGGAGTTCAGCCACGGCAGCCGCGAGCCGTTCATGGGCGTCTACCATCCGCGCACGAAGGCGGGCGTGGTGCACTACTCGTCGCCGCTGGACGCGCCCACCAAGAAGATCTGGTCCTGGGGCAGCGATCCCGACGGCCTCGACTGGCGCAAGGCCCTCTCCGACGACGAGAGCGCCTACGTGGAGGTGCAGGCCGGCCTCTTCCGCAACCAGGAGACCTACGCCTTCCTCGGTCCCCAGGAGTCGATACGGTTCACCGAGTACTGGATGCCCGTGCGGGGGATCGGAGGGATCACCCGCGCGAACCCCGAGGCCACCGTCCATGTGGAAAGGACGGCGACGGCCTCGGGCGCGGTCGATCTGGCCGTGGGCCTCAACGTCAGCCGGACCCTGCGCGGCACGCTCGCCCTGAAGGACGGCGCGCGGGTCGTGAAGAGCGACCCCGTGGCCATCACGCCCACCGAGGCCTTCGAGCATACCTACTCCGGCCTTCCCGCGAGCGCGCGCTACACGGTCGAGGTGAGGGACGCGGCGGGGGCGGTCCTCCTCGGGCATACCGAGGACGAGTTCGACATGCTCCCGGCTTCGGAGATCCGCGTCGGGCCCCAGGCCGCGCACGAGATCCCCCCGGCCGATCGGCGCCGAGAAGGAGATGCCCTGGAGGCAGGGGCGGACGAGGAGCTCAACGGCAAGCGCCTCGTCGCCTGGGACACCTACGCGGCCGGACGGAAGCGTTTCCCCGACAGCCTGGACCTGCTCAAGGCGGCCGGCCGCCTGGCCGTGGACCTCGGGCGCCCGGCGGAGGCGGCGGCGCTGCTGGAGCCGGCCCTGCCCCGCGATACCACCGATCCCGAGGTCCAGTACTACCTCGGCCTCGCCCACGAGGCGCTGGGCGACGACGGCAAGGCGCAGGGCGAGTGGGAGGCCGCGCACCACTTCCCGGAGTTCCGCGCCGCGGCCCTCCTCAAGCTGGCCCAGGCGGACGCGCGCGGGGGCCGGCCCGCCCAGGCCATCGATCGCCTGAAGGAGGCCGTGCGCACCTCGCCGGACGCGGTCCGCGCGGGCGCGCTCGAGGTCGCGCTCCTGCGCCACGCCGGGCGCACGGCCGAGGCCGTGGATCGCCTGCGTGAGTGGCGCGCGCGCGATCCGACCTCCTCGATGCTCCGGTACGAGGCGGTGCGCCTCGGCGCCGCCGACGAATCGCTCTGGAGCCACCTGGGCGCGGACCCCGACCGCGTGCTCGACGTCGCCGTCGAATACATGGCGGCCGGGCTGTATGCCGATGCGCTCGACCTGCTCGATCGCCGCTACCCCATCGTGGGGGGGCTGCTCGTGGAGCCGGGCGCGGTCGCACCCCAGGATCATCCCGAGGTCGTCTACTACCGCGGCTTCGTGCGCGAGAAGCAGGGAGGCTCCGGGCGGGCGGACTACGACGCGGCCTCCAAGCTCCCCACGCGTTACGTGTTCCCCAGCCGGCCCGAGTCCTACGCGGTCCTCGGACGGGCGCTGGCCGCCAACCCGCAGGACGCCACCGCGCACTTCCTGCTCGGGACGCTCCTGCTCGCCTCCGGCCGCCCTCCGGACGCCGTTCACGAGTGGCAGGAGGCACGCCGCATCGACAAGCGGCTGCCGGTGCTCCATCGCGACCTCGGCCGCGCGTTGCTCCAGCTCCAGGGCGACGTGGAGGGCGCGCTCGCCGTCTTCCTGGAAGGCCTGGAGGTGGACCCCACGAACGTCGACCTCTACCAGGCCGCGGACCAGGCCATGAGCCTGCTCGGCCGGCCGGGCGCCGAGCGCATCGCCGCGCTCGAGCGCTACCCGGACAAGGCGGCCATGCCCGCCGATCTCGTGCAGCGCCTCGCCCTCGCCCTGGCCGAGGAGGGCCGGGCGGAGGAGGCCAGGGCGCTCATCGCCGGCCGCTTCTTCGCGCGCATCGAGGGCGGCACGAACGTGCGGCAGGTGTTCGTCGAGATGCGCCTGCTGGAAGCGCTCGCCCTGGCCCGCGCGGGCCGCGGCGCGGAGGCGCTGGCGATCGTGGAGCACCTGGCCGACGAAGTGCCCGGCTTCCCGTTCACGAAGGACGGCCTGGACGTGTTCGTGGACGCGCCGCGCGTGCAATACGCCGCGGGCGAGGTGGCGTCGCTGGCCGGGGACGCCGGAGCGGCGCGCCGGCACTGGCAGAAGGCCACCCAGGGCCGCGACAGCTTCTTCCGCGCCCTGCCCTATGCCTATCTGGCCGGACAGCGCCTCGGTGGTGCCGACGAGACGGCCGGACGGGGACGGCTCGAAGCCGGCATTGCGGATGCGGAGAGGACTCTGCAGGCGGGATCCAACTTCTCCGGCCTGATCCTGTCCTCGCAAGGGTTGATGTTCCGTCTGCTCGGACGCCAGGAGGAGGCGCGGGCGCGCTTCCGCCGCGCCCTCCTGCTGCCCGACCAGCGCCTGTCCCACCTGGTCAGCCGCCGCGCCCTGCAGGACGCGCGGCCCTTCTGAGATGAAGACGGTCACCGGGATCGACTACGTCGTCATCGCCGCCTACATGGCGCTGATGGTCGGCATCGGCCTCTACGCCGCCCGCTTCAACAAGGACGCCTCCGACTACTTCCGGGGCGCCAACCGCATCCCCTGGCTGGTGGCCGGGCTCAGCTCCTTCATGAGCGGGTTCAGCGCCTGGACCTTCACCGGCGCCGCCGGCCTCGCCTACCAGCACGGGATCGTGGCCGTGCTCCTCTACCTCGGCAACGCGGCCACCTTCCTCCTCGGCTACTGGGTCTTCGCCGTCCGCTGGCGGCGCGCGCGCATCTCGACGGTGATGGAGTACCTCGTCGAGCGTTTCGACGAGCGGACGCGCCAGGCCTTCTCCTGGACCACCGTCCTCTTCCAGCTCTTCACCGGGGCCAGCATGCTCTACGGCCTCGGCCTCTTCGTGGCCTCCACCTGCTCGCTGCCGCTCGTCTGGACGATCGCCGGCTCCGGCCTCGTCATCCTGGCCTACTGCGTGATCGGCGGGCTGTGGGCGGTCGTGATCACCGACTTCCTGCAGGCGGTGATCCTCATGCCGTTCACGGTGGTCATGGTGTTCGTGTCGCTCTCGCGGGTCGGGGGCCTGGGGGGTCTCTTCCGCAGCCTGCCGCCGGAGCTGACCTCGCTGCGCCTCACCGCCGACCAGGGATGGCTCTACGTGGCCTGCTGGACGTTGATGGTGAGCTTTGGCTACAACACGTCGGCCATGGCCCAGCGCTACTTCAGCGTGGCCGACGAGCGGGCGGCGAAGAAGGTGGCCTTGCTGTGCTTCGCTCTCTTCGTGCTCGGGGCCTTCCTCTGGTTCGTGCCCCCCCTGGCCATGCGCGTCGTCTACCCGGACCTGCACGCGGTCTGGCCGGGCCTGGCCAACCCGCACGAGGCCTCCTACGCGGTGGCCGCCCTCACCCTGCTCCCGAACGGCCTGGTCGGGATCATGCTGGCCGCGATGTTCAGCGCCACCATGTCCAGCCTGTCCGGGCTCTTCAACGTGCACGCGGCGGTGGTGTCGAAGGACATCTACCAGCGCCTGGTCGCGCCGCGGGCGGGGGAGAAGGAGTTGCTGGTGGTGGGCTGGGCGGCGACCTTCGGGGTCGGCGCCACCATGACCGCCCTCGCCATGAGCATGGCCGCGAAAGGGCAGAGCATCTTCGACGTGATGCTCACCTTCAACACCCTCATCTCCCTGGCCTACGGGCCGCCCGCCCTGCTGGGCCTCGTCGTCCGCCGCACGCCGCCGTGGTCGGGCCTCTCGAGCTTCGCGGTCGGCCTCGTGCTCGGCGGTTACGGCGCCTTCGCCGGGCACTGGAGCCTCGTGCGCAACGTGCTGATCATCCTGCCCACGTCGTCCGCGGTGTTCCTGGCCTCCGGCCTCTGGAGGCGCGGCGACGCCGTCCAGGTGGCCCGCCGCGACGGCTTGTTCGCGCGCCTGGACACGCCCGTGGACGTGGAGCGCGAGCTCAAGGGCAGCGTCGATCCCACCGCCGCCGTCTTCCGATTCCTGAGCCGGGCCACCGCGGGCGTCGGGGTGCTGAGCCTCCTGCTCATCGGGTGGGCGGCGCCCGGCGAGAGGAGCACGGTCGTGCTCTACGGCGGCCTGACCCTGCTCCTGGCGGTGGCCCTCACCCGCGTCGGGCGGGTCCGGGGTGTGACGCGGCGGGCGGACGCGGCATGAACGACCGTCTCGCCCGGCCGGCCACCATCGTGACCCTGGTCTTCCTGGCCGCGTCGGCGAGCGTGCAGGCGGGTGTCGCGCGCGTATGGGCTCTCAGCGACGGCGACAAGGTCGATCAGGACGACCTCGCCAGCCCCCTGCGTGCCCGCAACTCGGTCTGGGACGGCACGAAGGCGCGGATCTTCGGGGCGCGCAACGAGGTCATCGCCTTCCAGGTGATGGTGGAGTCGGACGCGCGCGGCATCCGGGCGCTCGGCGCGGCCCTGCCCGAGCTGCACCCGCGCGACGGCTCACGGCGCCTCGTGTACGCCCCTCCCGGCGCCGATCCCTCGCAGTCCGTGGGCCGTCCCATCCAGATCTTCGCCGTGCACTACATGCACGTCACCCAGACCACGCACGCGGAGTGGGCCTGGATGCCCGACAGCGCGGCGGCGCCGAAGGACACGCGGGGCTGGAAGCCCGTCCAGCTCGTGCCCGAGAACGCGCGCGCGGGTCGCGGGGGCCTTCCGCTCACCGTGGCCCCGTCGCGGAACCAGGCGCTCTGGATCGAGGTGTACACGCCGCGCGACCTGCCGGCCGGAACCTACGACGGCACCGTCACCGTCACCGCGGACGGGCGCGCCCGGCGCGTGCCCCTCGAGATGCAGGTCTTCGGCTTCACCCTGCCGGACGCGAACAGCATGGACGCGATGGTCTACTACGAGCCCTCGCAGCCCGAGCTCTACCACGGCCGCAACCTCGACGCCGTCTATCACCGGTTCGCGCACCGCTACCGGATCGAGCTGGTCCACGCCTACGACGAGGACGCCGTGCGCCGGAGCCAGGGCCGGTTCGACGGCTCCGATTTCTCGCGCGCCGCCGGCTATGAGGGACCCGGGGAGGGCGTGGGCCACCGGATCGTCCCGCGCTCGTTCTACGGTCCGGGCCCGGGCTGGGAGGACCAGGCCGTCGCCTGGCGGCGGGCCGACTCCTGGATGACGTTCCTCTCGGCGGCGGTGCCGGGGGCGAAGACGTTCCTCTACATGCCGGACGAGCCCGCGCCCTCGGAGTTCGCGGAGATCCGTGCCCTCGCCGCGAACGTGCACTCGAACCCCGGACCCGGGAAGCGCCTGCCCGTCTTCGTCACCAAGCACTGGGTGAAGGAGCTCGACGACTCGATCGACATCTGGTGCGCGGGACCGCAGGGCTTCGACATCGGCCGCGCGGCCCGGGAGCGCGCCCGCGGCCGCTCGTACTGGACCTACAACGGGGGACGCCCGAACGGCCCCGCCATCGTGATCGACGCCCCCGCCACCGAGGCGCGCGCGATCGCCTGGGCCGCCTTCAAGCACGACGTCGACGTCTACTTCTACTGGCACGGCGTGCACTGGCAGCACAACCGGCAGAAGCAGGGCGAGCGCCGCCAGGACGTGTGGGCCGAGCCCATCACCTTCGACAACCGCGGGCAGCCGAACAAGACCGACCACGGCTACATCAACGGCGACGGCGTCCTGCTCTACCCGGGGGAGGAGAAGGTGCACCCGGAGGAGGACCGCGGCCTGGCGGGGCCGGTGGCCAGCGTTCAGCTCGCGAACCTGCGGCGGGGACTCCAGGACCATCAGTACCTCACGCTGGCCCGGCGGCTCGGGCTGACCGCGGCCGTGGACGAGGCGCTGCGCGCGGTCGTCCCGCGCGTGTTCTCCGACGCCCTCGACACCGTCGGGTTCGCGGAGACGGGGGAGGCCTACGAGGCGGCGCGAATGGCCCTGGCGCGCGCGATCGCCGGCGCAGGCGGAGAGAAGCGATGAAGGCGGCGCGCACCGCCGCCCTGGCCCTGGCCGCCCTGGCCCTGGCGACCTCGTCGCGCGCGGGGCCGGAGCGCCCTCGCCTGCTCGTGGCTCCGCGCGACGCGTTCAGCGGCCTCCCCGCCCTGAAGGCCCGCTACGCCGACGGCGCGCGACCCTCGGACGACCTTCCCGGTTGGGCGCTCGGCTACCTCCTTTCCGGCGACGAGTCGCTCGCGCGTCGCGCCGTGGAGCAGATGCGGGGGAGCCACCTGCCCGCCAAGGGCGGCTCCAGCCTGTACCTCCAGTACCTCAACTGGTCGCTCGCCTTCGACTGGCTGTACGCCTGGCCCGGCTTCGACGCCGCCTTGAAGGACCGCGTGGCCGGCGAGCTCGTGGACGGCGCCCAGCGGATGCTCGCGTTGCCGTCCCTGGCCGACCCCGCGCAGGCCTCCTATCACAACCACACCGTGCGCGAGCTCGCGCTGGCCGTGTTCGCGCTGGCCGCGGTCGAAGGGCATCCGTCGGTGGAGGGTCGGGCGGCGCCCCTGCGGGCGGCGGCGGCGAGCGCGCTCGACAACATCCTGGAGACGACCGAGCTCGTGAACCCGGAGGGCGCGTACCACGAGTCGATGGACTACATGCGCATCACCTGGGCGCCGCTGGCCCTCATGGCCGAGCTCCGCCGGACCACCACCGGCGAGGATCCCGCGCGCCGCTACGGCGTCTTCCGCTCGATGGGGCCGACCTACCTCTACAAGGTCCTGCCCGACGGCTCGACCGCGCGCGACGACGACAACGAGTTCCCGCACCTCGACGCGGTGGACGACGTGGTGCTCGGCTACGCCGTCCATCGCTTCAAGGACCCCTTCGCGGCCTGGATGCTCCAGAAGAGCGGATGGCTCCCGGCCGCCTGGCGCATCCCCGTCCTCGAGTTCCTCTGGCGCGACGAGGCGGTGGCCCCCCGCGATCCCGCGGGGGCGAGCGCGGAGGAGCTGCCGCGCGAGCGGCTCTTCCCCGGCGTCGGCCACGTCGTGCTGCGCGACGGCTGGGGCCCCGACGCCACCTGGATCGAGTTCTCGTGCGGCCCCTACTTCGCCAAGCACGACCACCTCGACACGAACCAGTTCGCGATCTACCACCAGGGACAGCTCGCGCTGGACACGGGGGCGGATTACACGGAGACGGAGAGCCCACACTACCTGAACTACTACCGGCGCACCGTCGCCCACAACACGATGCTCGTCTACGAGCCGGGCGAGACCTTCTTCTGGGGGGAGAACCTGTGGCCGGCCGCCAACGACGGCGGGCAACGGATGGACTCGTCGCGCTTCTGGAACTCCGTGCGCAGCCTCCAGGACTGGCGGCAGACCCGCGACCTCTGGGACCGCGGGCGCATCGAGGCCTTCGAGGCCGTCCCCGGCCGGTACACGTACGTGCGCGGCGACGGCACGCGGGCCTATCACCCGGCCAAGGTCGAGCGCTTCGTGCGCGACCTGCTGTGGCTCCCGCGCTCCCGCGTCCTGTTCGTGCTCGACCGTGTCAAGAGCGCCGATCCCGCCTATCGCAAGGCCTGGCTCCTCCATGGCGTGGCCGAGCCCAGGGTCGAGGGCGGGGACCCCGGTCGGTCGATCGGCCAGGGGGGCACGTCGTACGCGAACGCGCGGGTGATTACGTTCGCGGATGGCAACGGACAGCTCCGCGTGCATTCGCTGTTGCCCACGCAGCGCGACGTGATTGCACGCGGAGGACAAGGCTGGGAGTTCTGGACGCCGGGCGACGAGAGGGGCGGGGGCTGGGGATCGGGCCAGAACTGGCCGCTGGATCCGCCCGCGGGCGGGCCTCTCCCCGAGGACCCCTATCTAAAGAAGATGTGGAAGACGTTCTGGGGGGCCGACCTCGAGCGGCTGTCGCCGTCGAACCGGAAGGCGGTGGTCCCGGGAGGGTGGCGCATCGAGGTCTCGCCCCGCACGCCGGCGCGCGACGACGTGTTCCTCAGCGTCCTCGAGATCGGCGACCGTGGCGCCGCGCCGCTGCGCATCGATCCCCTCGTCCAGGGCAAGGGGCTGGCGGGCGCGATCGTGGCCGGGGAAGCGGCCGTCCTCCTGGGGACGGAGCCGGCGCCGCTCGACGAGGGCGAGGCCACGCTCCCGGACGCGCCGAGCGCGTCCCTGGTGATCGCGGGGCTCGTGCCGGGCGCGGTGTACGACCTGCAATTCACGTCCGGCTTCGCGCCGGGAGCGCCGGTCTGGCGGACCGAGATCGAGGCCAGCGATGCCGGCGTCATCACGACGCCCTGGAACGGGAAGGACGGCCGGCTGCGCCTGAGGAGAATCAACCGATGAAGGGAATTGATCGCCGGGGAGCGTTGGTCATCGGGGCCACGCTGTTGGGTGGCCTGGCCGGGCTCGCCGCCGCCGCCGGTCGCGAGCGTCCCCCCCTGCCGAAGATCACGAAGCCCGTGATGTTCGACACCCCGGAGGCGGACGCCATCCTGTCCGCGCTCCAGGTCCTCCCGCCGGACAACGCGTGGAACCAGGACATCTCGGCCGCCCCCGTGCACGCGGATTCCGCGCGCATCATCGCGGGCATCGGCGCGGACAAGAGCCTCGGCTACAACCTCGACATGGGCTTCATCGTCGTCCCCCCCGACCAGAAGCGCGTGCCGGTGAAGCTCCTGCTCTACGCCAGCGAGTCCGATCCCGGCCCCTATCCCGTGCCCGACAACGCGCCCATCGAGAACTGGCCGCTCCAGCGCAACGAGGACACCAAGGCCCTGCCCAGGGAGGGCCAGACCCTGGAGGACCTCCAGCGCCACGGCACCGGCGACCGCCACGTCATCGTGGTCGATCCCGTGAACGCGCTCCTCTACGAGTTCTGGCAGGGACGCCGGACGGACGCGGGCTGGGAGGCCTCGAACGAGGCGACCTTCAACTTGAAGACGGGGGCGCTGCGGCCGGAGCGCTGGACCTCGTCCGATGCCGCCGGGCTACCCATCTTCCCGGCCGTGGTCCGCTACGACGAGTGCGCGCGCGGCCTGGTCGAGCACGCGATGCGGTTCACGGTCCGCCGGTCGCGGCGCGCCTACGTCCTGCCCGCCACCCACTGGGCCAGCCCGCACAAGGACACGAGCCTGCCGCGCATGGGCGAGCGCTTCCGGCTGCGGAAGGACTTCGACGTGTCCTCGTTCCCGCCGCACGCCCAGGCCGTCCTCAAGGGCCTGAAGACCTACGGGATGTTCGTGGCCGACAACGGGAGCGACTGGCTGATGTCGATCGCGCCCGACCGCCGCCTGAAGGGCCTGGAGACCCTCTCGCGGGTGAAGGGCTCGGATTTCGAAGTCGTCGACACCGGCGCCCGCTCGGTCGCCGGCGAGTAATCATCCTTGCGCTTCTGCACGATCGGCTGCGGGGAGCACGCCCTGAGCTCGCATGGTCCGGCCCAGGCCCGGTACGCGGCCGACCATCCGGGCACCGCGCTGGCCGGCTGCTGCGACGTCGACCGCGATCGCGCCGAGCGTCATCGCCGGCGCTTCGGGTTCGCGCGCGCCTACACGGACGCCCTCGCCATGATCGAGGCGGAGAAGCCGGACGCGGCCGCGCTGGTCGTCCCCGAGGCGGTCACCGCCCGGCTCGGCACCCAGCTCCTGGAGCGGGGAATCCCGTTGCTCATCGAGAAGCCGCCCGGGCGCACGGTGGAGGAGGCGGACGCGCTCATCGCCGCCGCCGCCTCCGGCGCGCGCGGTGATGCGGTTCCGCACCAGGTCGCCTTCAACCGCCGGTTCGTGCCGCTCGTGCAGGAGGCACGGCGCCGGCTGGCCGCGATCGGGCCCCCGTCCGCCATCGAGCACGTGCACTACGAGATGACGCGGATCGACCGGCGTGACCCCGACTTCTCGACCACCGCCATCCACGGCCTCGATGCCGTGCGCTTCCTCGCCGCCGCCGATTACGCGGAGGCGCGCTTCCGCTACCACCCGCGGCCGTCCCTCGGGCCCACGGTGGCCAACATCTTCGTCGACGCCGTCATGTCCTCCGGGGCCACGGCGCACCTGGCCTTCTGTCCGGCCACGGGGGCCGTCCTCGAGCGCGCCACCGTCCACGCGGGGTCCCACACCCTCCTCCTGCGCATCCCGATGTGGAGCGGCTTCGATTCGCCGGGGCGCCTGCAGCACCTGGAGAGCGGGCGCGTCAGGGCCGACGTGGCCGGCGACGAGGGTGAGCGGGGCGCGGAGGGCTTCGTGCTGGGCGGCTTCCACGGCGAGTACGAGGCGTTCCTGGGCGACCTCGCCGCCGGCCGCGCGCCCTCGCCCAGCCTGCGCGATTCCAGGCAATCGGTGCAGATCGCGGAATGCGTCCGGCGCCGTGACGAGGAGTTCCAGGCATGAGACTCGAGCCACGCCTGCTCGCCGGGGCTCTCGGCCTGTGGCTGGCCGGCGCCGCCACCGGCCCCGGCCCCGCCCCGCGCCAGGACGCGTGGACGATCGTGGGCCCGGGCGGCGGCGGCACCATGCGCCGTCCCGCCATCAGCCCGCACGACCCGCGCGTCGTCGTCGAAGGCTGCGACATGACCGGCTCGTACATCACGCGCGACGCGGGCGAGAGCTGGCGGATGTTCCACCTCGGATGGGTGGTGGACAGCTTCGCCTTCGACCCCGGCGACCCCTCCGTGATCTACGCGACGAGCGGGGGAGTCTGGCGCAGCCGGGATGCCGGCCGGACGTGGCAGCTCGTCTTTCCCGACCCCGCGAAGAACACCGTCGAGCACGGCTGGGGCGACCACGCGGACAGCGTGTTCACGACCGACGATCCGCTGTACCCGAGCGGCCTCGACGCGAACATCCAGGCCTTGATCGTCGACCCCGACGACTCGAGCCACCTGATCCTGGCCATGAGCTCGACCCAACCCGGGCCGCCCGGCAGCCATCCCTCGTCGCCCACCGCGATCCTCGTCTCCCGCGATCGCGGCCGCACCTGGTCGCGCGACGGCGAGCTCGGCGTCGAGCGCGTCTTCGCGCTCTGGATCGACGGCGCCACGGTGCGCGCCCTCGGTGAGGCCGGGGTCTACGAGAAGGGGAGCGCGGCGGGGACCGTCGGCACCGGAGGCGAGTGGGCGCGGTTCGATCCGCCGGGCGGCCAGAAGATCCACTCCGGCACGTTCGGCCGCGACGGCGCAGGCGGGCAGACGCTCGCGTACGTCACCACGCCCGCCGGACTCTTCGTCTCCGAGGACGGTGGGCGCACCTGGCGCGACGCGGGCGGGACGCTGGCGGCGATGATGCGCGGTCCCGCGGAGGGAGCGGCCTGGGGACCGGCCGCCGGCTCCAGGCCTGCGCTCGGTCCCATCGCCGCCTCCGCGCGCTTCGGCCTCGTGGCGTACGTCGGGCTGCGCGGCCTGCGCCGGGCGGAGGGCGAGGCCGCCTTCAACGGCATCGGCAAGACGACGGACGGCGGCCGCACCTGGACGGTCGTGAACGCGGAGGCGGACCAGCCGTCGAGCGCCCTCCAGGGCTCCTGGATCGAGGAGCGCGCGCTCGAGGACGGCCATTCGGTCTGGTTCGACGCGCCCTACGACCTCGCGGTGGCCCCCGGCGATCCCGACGTCTGCTTCGCCACCGACCTCTTCCGCACCTACCGCACGCGCGACGGCGGCTTCACCTGGGCGCAGGTGAACTCCGCCCCGCGCGGCGGCGACCGGTGGATCAGCCGAGGCCTCGACGTGACCAGCGCCTACGGCGTGCAGTGGGACCCCTTCGACCGCCGCCGCCTGTTCATCACCTACACCGACATCGGGCTCTTCCGCAGCGAGGACGGCGGGGCGAGCTGGATCGGGTCCTCGCGCGGCGTGCCCCAGCGCTGGCGCAACACCACCTACTGGGTGGCCTTCGATCCCGACGTGAAGGGCCGCATGTGGGGCGCGTTCAGCGGAACGCACGACCTCCCGCGCCCGAAGATGTGGCGCCGCACCGATCCCGACCGCTTCCAGGGCGGGGTGGGCGTGTCCACCGACGGCGGCCGCACCTGGACGCCGTCGAACACGGGCCTGCCCGAGACCGCGGTCACGCACATCCTGCTCGATCCGTCGAGCCGCCCGGGGGCGCGCACCCTCTACGCGGCCGGCTTCGGCCGCGGCGTCTTCAAGTCCACCGACGACGGCAAGACGTGGTCGGCGAAGAATGCCGGCCTCGAGGCGCGCCAGCCCTTCGCCTGGCGCCTCGCGCGCGCGGGGGACGGCACCCTCTACCTCGTCGTGGCGCGGCGCAGCGAGCGCGGCCGGATCGGCGATGCGGACGACGGCGCGCTGTACCGCTCGACGGACGGCGCCGAGCACTGGACGCGCATGACCCTTCCCGCGGGCACCAATGGGCCCAACGGGATCGCGGTCGATCCGGGCGACCCTCGGCGGCTGTACCTGGCCGCCTGGGGCGTGGCCACCCCCGGCGGCGACACCGGGGGCGGCGTGCTCCTGAGCACGGATGCGGGCGCGACCTGGAAGACCGTGCTGCCGCAGTCGCAGCACGTCTACGACGTGACGATCGACCCTGGCAACCCTTCCCTCCTCTATGCGAGCGGCTTCGACCAGGCGGCCTTCCGCTCCGCCGATCGTGGCGAGACCTGGACGCGCCTGCGCGGCTTCAACTTCAAGTGGGGACACCGCGTGGTCCCCGACCTCGCCGATGCGTCGAAGGTGTACGTGACGACCTTCGGCGGGAGCGTGTGGCACGGACCCGCCCTCGGTGATGCGGCCGCGATCGAAGACGTCGTGCCCGCGGTGAGCACGACGCCCGGCCCCACCCCGAGCGCGCGGCCCGCCTCCGGCCCGAGCCGGCTCGACCAGCTCGTGGAGGCGAACGTCCTCGGCGTGCACGCCTACCAGGTCAAGCTCGCGCGCGCGGGCAGGAAGGGCGACCCCGCCTGCTGGTCGAGCGCCCGGACGGACGCGGAGCTGGACGCCCTGGTCGCGCACCAGGCGGCGCTGCTGGCCACGGACGTGGCGCCGGTGAAGGCCTGGGCGGACGGACGGCCGTCGTCCTTCGATCCCGCGAAGAACCTCGAGCCGCTGCTCCACTCCGGCCTCGCCCTCCCCGACGCGCTGCCGGTCAACGTCTACTCGAGGTACCTGACCCGGGCCGTGCCCGCGCGGCCGGCCGCGCCCCTGCGCGCGATCGCCAACCTCTACCAGACCGTGCTGGAGGTGGAGCGCGACGGCGAGATCCTGCAGGACCTCTTCCGCTTCGACATCGGCCTCGGCCTGCCCGTCTACGTCGGGCAGCTCGGCCTGCCGGGCGGCGACGCCGACTTCCTGGCCGTGGGGCGGGAGCTGGAGGGTCTCAGCTGCGCCGCGCCCGTGGGCACGACCGCCGCCGAGTGGCAGATCGCGGGGCGCAAGATCTGGAACTGGGGCGAGAAGAACCAGCACATCCGCGACGCGCGCGTCGTCGGCGACGAGCTCCTGGCCGAGCCCGAGGTGGCGGCCCTCATCCCGAAGATGCAGGCGCTGCCCGCGCAGCGGGTCGCGGTCATCGGCCACTCGTTCACGATGGACCTGCACTGGTCCTCGCCGTCGGCGTTCGTGCCCATCGTGACCGCGATGTTCGCCCGCGAGAACCCCAAGGTGGAGTTCCGCCAGTTCCAGGGGGGCGGGCTGACCTCCAGCCGCGCCTACGATCGCTTCTACAAGGACGCCGTGGCCTGGAAGCCGGACACGGTGCTCCTCGTGGTGCTCAACCGCACCGACGCCGACCTCGACGACTTCGCGCGGCTGGGGAAGGGGCTGGCCGCGGCCGGGGCGCGGGTCTTCTCGTTCGACGACCTGCACGACCCCGACGCCGCCAACCAGGCGCGCCTGGAGAAGGAGTGGGCGGTCGGCCGCGCCTCCGGCATCACCATCGTCGAGGTCTCGGCCCTCATCGCCGCCGCGCCCGACCGCGCGCGGTTCACCTGCCTCGACGGCATCCACATGACCGAGCCCTGGCATCGCCTGATGGCGAAGCAGTGGCTGCGGCTGCTGGTGGGCGCGCGCGGCCCGGAGCTGGAGAGGTAGATGGAGATCAGGGTCCTTCCGATCAAGGCGGAAATGGCCCAGGCGGCAGCGGCGCAGGCCGCGGAGAGCCTGCGGCGCGCGATGGCCGAGCGCGGGCGCGCCCACCTGATCGCGGCCACCGGCGCCTCGCAGTTCGAGTTCCTGGATGCGCTCGCGCGAGAGCGGGGGATCGACTGGGCGCGCGCGACCTTCTTCCACCTCGACGAGTACGTCGGCCTTCCCGACACGCACCCCGCCAGCTTCCGGCGGTACCTGCGCGAGCGCATCGTCGCGCGCCTGCGTCCCGGAGCGTTCCACTTCATCGAAGGCGACGCCGCCGACCCAAGGGCGGAGGCGGCGCGGGTGGGCGCGCTGATCGCCGCCCATCCCATCGACCTGGCCTTCGTGGGCATCGGCGAGAACGGCCACCTCGCCTTCAACGATCCTCCCGCCGACTTCGAGACGGAGGCGCCGTACCTGGTGGTCTCCCTCGACGAGGCCTGCCGGCGCCAGCAGCTCGGGGAGGGCTGGTTCCCGCGGCTGGAGGACGTGCCCGCGCGCGCCATCTCGATGTCGATCCGCCAGATCCTGAAGTCGGGCGAGATCCTGTGCATCGTGCCCGACGCGCGCAAGGCACCGGCGGTTCGCGACTGCCTGGAGGGCGAGGTGAGCCCGCTCCATCCGGCCTCGATCCTCCAGCGCCATCCGCGGACGACGGTGTTCCTCGACCCGCCCGCCGCCGCTCTCTTGAAGAGGTCCAGATGATGTCCAAGGTCACAGGCGCCGTCCTCATGTGCCTCGCTCTCGCACCCCCGGTGCCCGCGGCCGAGCCCGGGCCCCTGCCGGTCACGGTGGAGACGAGGGTGAAGGTCCCGATGCGGGACGGAGTGGCGCTGATCGCCGACGTGTATCGCCCCCGCGCGGAGGGGCGCTACCCCGTCCTCCTCCAGCGCACGCCCTACGACCGGCGCGATCCGCCCACGGGCCTCCTCCTGGCCTCGCACGGCTACGTCGTCGTCTTCCAGGACACCCGCGGCCGCTTCGACTCCGAGGGCGAGTTCTATCCGTTTCGGAACGAGGCCGCCGACGGCTACGACACCGTGGAATGGGCGGCGGCCCTGCCCTACGCGAACGGCAAGGTCGGGATGTGGGGCGGGTCGTACGTCGGGGCCACGCAGATGCTGGCGGCCATGGCCCACCCGCCGCACCTGGTCGCCATCCATCCCTACGTGACCGCGTCCGAGTACTACGAGGGCTGGACCTACCAGGGCGGGGCCCTCATGGAGTGGTTCGTCAGCTCCTGGTCGAGCGGGCTCGCCGTGGACACGCTGCGACGCAAGACGGCCGCCCTCTCCAAGCCGCGCGACTGGGTGGAGGCCACGCCGGCGGAAAGCTACCGGCTGCTCGACCTGCCCGCGGTGAAGGACCTCGCGCCGTACCTCGGCGACTGGATGCGGCACGACACGCGGGACGACTACTGGAACGCGACTCGCGTCTCCGACCACTACGGCGAGATGACGGTGAAGGCCCTGCACCAGGCGGGATGGCACGACATCTTCAGCCGCGGCTCCATCGAGAACTACCTCGGCTTGCGGGCGAAGGCGGCCACCCCGGAGGCACGAGCCGGCCAGCGCCTCGTGATCGGGCCCTGGGCCCACTGGGCGATCTCGCCCGAAGGCAAGGTCGGCGACGTGGTCTTCGGCAAGGTGGCGGTCGACGACGACAACGCGATGCTCCTCGAGTGGTCGGACTGGACGTTGAAGGACGAGCCCAACGCCTACGCCAGCGGCGCCCCCGTCCGCATCTTCGTGATGGGCGACAACGCCTGGCGCGACGAGCAGGAGTTCCCGCCCGCCCGCGCGCGCGCCACCCGCTACTACCTGCATGCCGCGAAGGGCGCGAATTCCGCGGCCGGGGACGGCCGGCTGGGCAACGACCTCCCGAAGAAGGAGCCGCCCGACACCTTCGAGTACGACCCCGCCGATCCCGTGCGCACGCTGGGCGGCCGTCTCTGCTGCGGGGCCGCCTACCTGCCGGGGCCGGCCGACCAGAGGCCGAACGAATCGCGGGCGGACGTGCTCGTCTACTCGACCCCGCCCCTCGAGAAGGACCTCGAGGTCACCGGCTTCGTCACCGCGGAGATCCAGGCCGCCAGCTCCGCGGTGGACACCGACTTCACGGCCATGCTCGTCGACGTGGACCCCTCCGGCTACGCGCGCTACCTGGCCGACGGCATCGTGCGCGCCCGCCATCGGAGCTCCCGGGAGCGGACCGAGCTCCTGGAGCCCGGCCGCATCGAGACGTTCGCGATCGACCTCTGGGCCACCAGCAACGTCTTCAAGGCCGGCCATCGCCTGCGCCTCTACGTCTCGAGCAGCAACTTCCCGCGCTTCGATCGCAACCCCAACACCGGAGAGCCGGCGAGCTCGGCCGCGCGCATGGTCAAGGCGCGGCAGACCGTCTACCACGACGCCGCGCACCCTTCGGCCCTGGTGTTGCCGGTGGTGCCGCGTCCGTGAGCGGACGCCGGGAGTTCATCAAGGCGGGGGCCGCGCTGTCGCTGATGTCGTCCGCGGCGGCGACCGAGGAGCCGGTCCCCGCCGAACCCGCGGCCGCGGCGCCGACCGTCGCCGATCGCCTGGACCAGGGGCCGTTCGGCATCGAGCAGGACGAGGGGTGGTACACGGTCGCCACCACCACCGCCTCCGCCGCGCCCGTGCGGAACTTCGGCCTCGGCCTCGTCGGCTACACCTGGGAGGAGAACGGGCCCGCGCTCGCGGTCCGGCGCGGCGAGGCCCGGCTCGACGACGCGATCGAGCGGCTGGCCCGCCTCCCGTTCGTGGACGTCCTCTACATCCGCTGCGACTGGCGCGACGTGCAGAACCGGCCCGGCCGTCTCGACCTCGCCCCGGTGTGGGCGGCCACCTTCGCCGCCGCCCGGCGCCACGGCCTGCGCGTGGGCTTCCGCGTGCAGCTCTCGAACCCCGAGATCCAGCCCGATCGCCTCTCGCTGCCCGACTTCCTCCAGTCCACGGTGCCGCTCGTCCCCCTGCGCCGCCGCGCCGACCGGCCGGGCCCCCGGCGGGTCGAGCCCCGCTACGACCACCCCGCGTTCCAGCGCGCGTTCGCGGAGCTGGTCGACCTCCTCGCCGGCCAGACCGACGGCGACCCGCTCGTGGAGTTCGCCGACCTGATGATGTACGGCTTCTGGGGCGAAGGGCACACGAGTGACTGGGAGAGCCCGTTCCCCGACCGCGCCGCCGCCGAGCGGACGTTCGTGGACATGACCGAGCGGCAGATGGCGGCCTGGAAACGCGTACCGCTCGTCGTCAACACCCAGCCCGACATCAGCGCCACGGGCAACGCGGCCGTGCTCGATCGCGCGGTGCGCGGCGGCTGCTGGCTGCGCTCGGACAGCGTGATCCTGGACGAGCCGATCCAAATCGAGCAGCTCGGCTCCCGCCCGCCCTGGCTGGCCGTGGTGATGGAGGACGGCTACCACCGCCACTACCGGACGGACGACGAGCGGTTCGCGGTGGACGCCGCGGGCGTGGACGTCATCCAGGACACGATGCGGCACTGCCTCGACCTCGGCGCGAACTACTGGTCTCTCTGGACGGAGGCGGACAACCTCACGCGCTATCACGAGGCCCGTCCCGCCGGCTTCACGGCCCTGCAGCAGCGCCTGGGCTATCGCGTGCGCCCATCCTGGGTGTGGCAGCGCAAGCGCGACGGCGGCTCCGAGCTGGTGGTGGCGTTCGCCAACGACGGCGTGGCGGGGGTGCCGGGCGTGCTGCGCGTCTTCGCGGAGACGCCGGACGGCACCGTGCGCGCGGGCGGGGGGCTCGACGCCGGGCATCCGTACGGGGGACGGCTGCGGGAAGCGTCCTTCCGTCTCCCGCGCACGCTCGAGGGACGGACGGTCCGGCTGCGGGCGGAGATCGAGACCAGGGGCGTGCGCCGGCCGGTGCGATGGGCCTGTGCCCAGCCCCTCGCCGCCGACGGCGCGCTCGAAGTCCGGCTGCTGGCCGCGGACGATCCGAAGTGGCGGAAGGGAATCTGATGGCGCGCTGGGCCGTCCTCGCGCTGGCGCCGGTCCTTTCCGCCGGCGCGAGCGTCTGCCTTGGCCAGGAGGCTCCGACGCCGGACATGCTGACCGTGCTCGGGCCACAGGAGGAGCCGGGCCCGCGCCTCACGCCGTATCTCCGGTACCAGCTCGACCTGGCCTGGCGGCAGGACGACGCCCGCCGCGCGAGGTTCGAGAGGGTCCACACGGAAACGGACCTCCTCGCCCTCCGCCAGGAGATCCGCGCGCGCGTGCTCGAGATCGTCGGCGGCCTGCCGGCCACGAAGACGCCGCTCGGCGCCCGCGTCACCGGCACCGTGGCCATGGACGGCTATCGCATCGAGAAGGTGGTCTTCGAGAGCCTGCCCGGCCTGCACGTGACCGCTCTCGTCTACGTGCCCGACCAGCCGGCGGGACGGAAGCCGGCCGTCCTCGTCCCCTGCGGCCACTCGCCCGACGGCAAGGCCTTCCGCAACTACCAGGAGCTGAGCGGCCAGCTCGCCCGCCGGGGTTACGTCGTCATCTGCTGGGACCCCGTGGGCCAGGGCGAGCGGAGCCAGTTCTGGGACGCCGAGCGCGCCCGCAGCCGGTACAACCTCGTCTGCGGCGAGCACGCCGTGCTCGGCAACCTGGCCTGCCTGGCCGGCCTCAGCCTCGACCGCTACGAGATCTGGGACGGCATGCGCGCGCTCGACTACCTGCTCACGCGCGCGGACGTGGACGGCACGCGCATCGCGGTGACCGGCACCAGCGGGGGCGGCTTCCAGTCGCTCTGGCTCGGCGCCCTCGACGAGCGCATCGCGGTGGTCGCGCCCTCCTGCTACGTCACCGCCCTGCCCATGCGGATGGCCAACCGCATCTTCGAGGACCCCGACAGCGACCCCGAGCAGGACCCGTACGCCCTCGTCTCCGCCGGCGTCGATCACGCCGGCCTCATGCTCCTCGTGTACCCGCGGCCGATCATCCTGCTGGCCGCGGTCAAGGACTTCTTTCCCATCGAGGGCACGCGCAAGACCTTCCGCGAGGTGGCCGCCCTCTACCGCGCGGGCGGCCATGGCGATCGCATCGCGATGGCGGAGGGCGTCCACGGCCACGCGTACTCGCCGGAGAACCGGCGGGCCGCGTTTGCCTTCATGGATCGCTTCCTCGGACCGCCCGCGCGCGAAGGGCTGGACGCGGTGAAGGTCCTCGATCCGGCCGCGCTGAGGGTCACGCCGAGCGGACAGGTGCGCGTCGATCTCGCCGGCCGATCGCTCCCCGAGGTCATCCGCGACGACTTCCGTGGCCGGCCGCCGCGGGCGCGGCCGACGCTCCTGGAGTGGTACCGCGGCGAGGGGTATCCAGGGATCGCGCGGTGGCCGCTGGTGGCCAAGGGCCCGGGCCCGGCGGCGGGCGTGATCGCGTGGGAGGCGGCGGGGAGCGCGACCGTGGCCGGCGTGCGCATCGACCGCTACCGGCTGCACCACAGCGAGCACCTCGTCATCCCCCTGCTGCACGTCCATCGCGAGGATGGGTCCCGCGACCGGGCCGTCATCGACCTGCGGCTGGCCGGAAAGCCCGGGGTCGCGGACTGGCCCTCGGTGACACGCCACCTCGGGGGGGCGGACGTGATCGCCTTCGACCTGCGCGGGACCGGCGAGACGCGCATGCGCTACCGCGCCGCCTCCGGCGACGACCCCACGCTGGCGGAAGCCGACGAGGCGCAGGCCTACTTCAACCCGCTCTCCGGCGTCCTCGCCAACCACGTGTACAACGCGCTCCTGACCGGACGGCCCTACTTCCTCGAGATGATGGAGGACGTGGAGATCGTGACGCGCTTCGCCCGCGAGAAGCTGGGCTTCGCCCGCCTCTCCGTGGTGCCCCATCGTGAAGCCGGCGCGCTCGCCGACGCCGTGGTCGAGACCCTGCCCGGGCTCGAGCTCCTGCCCTCGGCGGACGTGCCCGCCTTCCGCTGGTCCCGCACCGTCGAGTCCATGCGGGAGGTCTGGCCGATCCAGTACCTGCTGCCGGGCGGGGCGGCGCTGGACGCGCCCCCCGCGCCAGACACTCGACGCTAGGCGCGGGCGCTCGTTCCCGCGAACGGCCAGGTCCGCCCGTGCCAGGACCACACGAGGAACGCGACCATCCCGGCCGCGAGCGTGCCCAGGCCGGCCAGGATCACGGTCGCTTCCGCGGTCAGGTAGACGAAGGCCCAGCCCACCAGGGCCAGGAAAGCGGGCACGGGGTAGAGCCACATCCGGTAGGGCCGCGCGAGGTCGGGAGCGCGCTTGCGCAGCAGGGCCAGGGCGCCGACCTGGCCCATGAACTGCACCATGATGCGCGTCGTGAGGAGGGCGTCGATGACGGTGCCCAGGGAGACGAAGCTGGCCGCGATCGAGATGGCCCCGATGACGAGCAGCGACACGTAGGGGAACTGCTTGCGCGGATGGAGCCGCCCGAAGACCGAGAAGAAGTATCCGTCCAGGGCCGCCGCGTACGGGATGCGCGAGTAGCCCAGGAGCAGGGCGAACACGGAGCCGAAGGCCGTCCAGAGGACCATGGCCGTGAACACCGACGCGATCGCCCTCCCGTAGAGCTTCTGCATGAAGATCGAGACGACGAAGTTCGCCTCCGGGTGGTCGGCGGCGGGCACGAACTCGCGCCAGGGCACCACGCCGATGATCGACAGGTTGATGGCGAGGTAGATGAAGGCGACGGCGAGGATGCTGACGATGATGGAGCGCGGGATCACGCGGCCGGGCTCCCTCACCTCCTCCCCGATGTAGCAGATGTCGTAGTAGCCGAGGTAGTCGTAGATCCCGATGCGGGAGGCGGCGCCCAGGCCGAGCAGGAACCCGATCGAGAACTTGAAGCCGCCGGGCGGAAAGTCGAAGGCGACCTTCGGGTCGAAGTGCAGGCCGCCGGCGACGATGACGGCGAGGCTGGTCACGAGGGTGCCGATCCAGAGGGTGACGGTGAGCTTGCCGATGGTGCCGATCGACCGGTAGAGCAGGACGATGTTGACGAGGCCCACCACGACGGCCACGCCCGCCCCGCCGTGCCAGGAGGCCGCCGGCCACAGGTACCCGGCGTACTGGGCGAAGCCGATGTAGCCGGAGGCGATCTCGAGCGGCCCGCTGAAGATGAACTGCCAGATGAAGAGGAACGCGGCCAGCCGCCCCCAGCGCTCGGGGCCGTAGCCCTCCCGCAGGTAGACGTAGCTGCCGCCGGAGCCGGGCATGGCCGCGCCCAGCTCGCTCCACACCATGCCGTCCGCGACGACGATGACGACCCCGACCACCCAGCCCAGCATCGACTGCGGCCCGCCGAGCGCGCTCATCAGGAGCGGGATCGTGATGAACGGGCCGATCCCGATCATGTTCGTCATGTTGAGGGCGGTGGCCTGGAGCAGGCCGAAGCGGCGGAGCAGGTGGGGCGGCGCGGGCGCGGGCGGGGCCGGAGTCTCCATGGCGCGCGAGCTTATCGCACCTCCGGGACAGGACGGCGGGGTCGGTGATAGCCTCGCCGCCGGAGGTGGCTCGATGAACCGTCGAGAGCTGATCAAGGGCGCGGCCATGGTCGCATCCCTTCCCGTCGCCGGCCTGGGCGCGTCCCCGGCCGCGGCCGCGGGGGCGCCGGCCGGCGACCGCTGGCGCGGGCTCAAGCCCGGCGTGGCCTCCTACACGCTGCGCAAGATGCCGCTCGACGCGGCCATCAAGGCCATCCAGCGCGTCGGCCTGCCCTACGTCTCGATCAAGGACTTCCACCTGCCGATGGACAGCACGACCGAGCAGCGCAAGGCGGTGGCGGCCCAGTTCAAGGCGGCCGGCATCACCCCCCTGAGCTGCGGCAACGTGACCATGAAGAACGACCCCGCCGACGTCCGGCGCGCCTTCGAGTACGCGCGCGACATCGGGCTGCCCGCCATCGTCTGCAGCCCCGACCCCGACTCCATGAAGATCCTCGACGCCATGGTCAAGGAGTTCGACATCAAGCTGGCCATCCACAACCACGGGCCGGAGGACAAGCGCTTCCCCTCGCCCTACGACGTCTGGCAGGCCGTGCAGCCGTACGACAAGCGCATCGGCCTCTGCATCGACGTCGGGCACACCACCCGCGCCAAGGTCGATCCCGCGGAGGCCATCCGCAAGTGCCGCGAGCGCCTCTACGACCTCCACATCAAGGACATCGACAGCAGCGCCCCCGACGGCAAGACCATCGAGGGCGGCCGCGGCATCATCGACCTCGCCTCCGTGCTGCGCGCGCTGCTCGACGTCAAGTACCCGCACCTCCTGAGCTTCGAGTACGAGAAGGACGAGAACGACCCCCTGCCCGGACTCTCGGAAACGATCGGGTACACGAAGGGCCTGCTCGCCGGCCTCGCCTAGGCCCATGCTCGCCCTCGCCGTCCTGCTCGGCGCCGCCGCCGCCGCGGAGGCGGTGCCGGGCGTCGCCCGTCCGCCCATCGTGGGCGTGTCGCACATCGCGTTCCGCGTGAGCGACCTCGCGCGCGCCCGCGCCTTCTATTCCGGCCTCCTCGGCTACGAGGAGACGGACCGCGGGAGGGAGGCGGGGCGGCCCTCGGGCCTGCGCCTGGGGATCAACCGCCGTCAGTTCGTGGAGATCCGGCCCGGGCTGGCCGCGGGCACCGACGACCGGCTCGACCACGTCGCCTTCGAGACCACCGACGTGGCCGCCCTGCGCGCGTACCTGGAGGGACGCGGCCTGAAGGCCGGCGAGCCGGTGGACGACGGCGGTGACCGCGTCCTGCGCCTGGCCGATCCCGACGGTCACGCCGTGGAGTTCGTGCAGTACCGGCCCTCCTCGACGCCCGACCGGACGAGGGCCACGGCGCCCGGCGCGCGCCCCCTCTCCTCGCGCATCTGCACGTCGGGCTCACGGTGGCCGACGTCGCCGCCGCGGACCGCTTCTACAAGGACGCGCTGGGCTTCTCCGAGATCTGGCGCGGCGGCCGCACGGACGCGGCCACCGACTGGATCAACATGAAGGTCCCCGACGGCACCGACTACCTCGAGTACATGCTGGTGACGGGGCCGGTGGACCGCGATCGCCTGGGCTCGCTGCACCACGTGGCGCTGGTGGTGCCCGACATCCAGGCCGCTCTGGAGACGGTGCGCGCGCGGCCGGGGGGAGGGGACCCGAAGACCGTCCGCACGCCCCAGGTCGGCCGGAACAACCGCTGGCAGCTGAACCTCTTCGATCCGGACGGCAGCCGCACCGAGCTCATGGAGCCGTTCACGATGCGCTGATGGACTTCCGCCCGCTCGTCCGCCACCGCGACTACCGGTGGCTCTTCGCCGCGCAGTTCGTCTCGACGATGGGCACCATGGTCACGTACGTGGCCCTGCCCTACCAGGTCTATCGCCTCACGAAGTCGTCCCTGGCCGTCGGCCTGCTGGGGGCGGTGGAGCTCGTGCCCCTGCTCCTCACCGCGTTCGTGGGCGGCGCCATCGCGGATGCGGTGGACCGGCGGCGGGTGGTGCTGGCCACGGACGTCGGACTGGCCGCCGGGTGCGCGCTCCTCATCGTGAACGCGCTGGTCGCACGGCCCATGGTCTGGCCCCTGTTCGCGGCGGCGGCGTGGATGGTTGCGCTGAGCGGCCTGCAGCGGCCGTCCCTGGAGGCGATGACGCCGCGCCTGGTGGACAAGGACGAGCTGGCGGCGGCGGCCGCGCTGGGGACCCTGCGCGGCAGCACCGGGATGATCGTGGGCCCCGCCGTGGGCGGGATGCTGATCGCGTCCGTCGGCCTGGCCTCGACGTACGCCGTGGACCTCGCCACCTACGCGTTCTCCTTCTTGGCCGTCCGGCTCATTCGTGCCCTGCCCGCCCCGGAGGGCGCGGAGAGCCCGAGCCTGGAGCGCCTGCGCGAGGGCTTCCGTTACGCGCGCAGCCGCCAGGAGCTGATCGGGACCTATGTCGTCGACTTCGTGGCCATGATCTTCGGCATGCCCCTGGCCCTGTTCCCGGCGCTGTCCGACCGCCTGGGCGGCCCGCGCGTGCTGGGCCTGCTCTACACCGCTCCCGCCGTGGGCGCGCTGGCGGCCAGCCTCACCAGCCGCTGGACCGGCCGCGTGCACCGCCACGGCCTCGGCGTCCTGCTCGCGGCCACGGTCTGGGGCCTGGGCATCATCGCCTTCGGCCTGCTCGATTCGCTCTGGCCCGCCCTCTTCTTCCTCGCCGTCGCGGGCGGAGCGGACTGCGTGAGCGGGATCTTCCGCCTCACGATGTGGAACCAGACCATCCCGGACGCGCTGCGCGGGCGCATGGCCGGCATCGAGATGGTGAGCTACATGAGCGGCCCTCTCCTGGGCCATGTCGAGGCGGGCGTGGTGGCCGCCGCCTTCGGCGTGCGCGCCTCCGTGGTGTCGGGCGGCGCCCTGTGCGTGGTGGGCGTCCTCGTGTGCGGCGTCCTGCTGCCGCACTTCGTGGCCTACGACGCGCGCCGGTTCCTGAAGGAGTCCGCGGCGCGCACAGGCTAGCCCGTCGTCCGGCGCGCTACCGCCGCCAGTGGCCGTCGACCCAGTAGTAACCGTGGTGGCTCTGCGCCCAGTGACCCGGCACCCAGGCGTGATACGCGCTGGGAGGCAGCTCCCAGCGGCCCGGGACCCAGACGTAGGCCCGGCCGTCCCAACGATGGTAGCCGGCGATCCAGACGTGATGTGGGCCCGGCGCCACGACCCGCGTCTCCACGATGGGCGCCGGCGGCCCGATCCGCACGTAGACCCGCGTCGATGCACCGGCGGTCCCCGGGACCAGGGTCAGGAGCGAGAGAGCCACGACCGGCAGATATCTGCGCATGATTACCTCCGTCCCACCCCGCTTGGACTGGCCAACCATCCGCAGGGTTGGCCCGCCCAGGAGAATCGCGTGATGGAGCGCACGGTGCGCGCGCCGCCGATGAAAAGGAGTGGCATTCGCTTGCGGGCGGCGCAAACGGGGTAGTGTCGAGAGGAGCACCCATGACGACGGCACCATGAGCGCGGAGGTGGCCGACCCCCCGGAAATCCAACCCCCCGACGTCCAACCGCCGGAAGTCCAACCCCCTGAAGTCCAACCGAAGACTGGACGTGTCCCTCGCTCGCGTGGCGCCCGCATCACGCTCGTGGCGGTCGCGGTCGTGGTGCTCGCAGGTGTCGCCTTCTTCGCCTGGCGCACCTGGGCGACGCACAACGGGTCGCGGACCACGACCCTCACCGCCCCCGCCACGCGCGGCGATCTCGAGGACACGGTCACCGCCACGGGCACGCTCCAGCCCAAGGAATACGTGGACGTCGGCACCCAGGTCTCGGGGCAGCTGAGGCGCCTGCTCGTGGACGTCGGCGCCGTGGTCGAGCAGGGCGACCTGCTCGCCGAGATCGACCCTTCCGTCTACCAGTCCAAGGTCGATGCCGACGAGGCGCAGTTGCGCAACCAGACGGCGCTCCTGGGCGATCGGCAGGCGCAGCGAGCGCTGGCCGCGCTGCAGCAGACGCGCCAGCAGAACATGATGCGCGACGAGGCGACCACGACGGAAGCGCTGCAAACGGCCGAGGCCACCCTCAAGTCGGCCGGGGCCCAGGTGGACTCGCTGAAGGCGCAGATGCAGCAGACGGAGTCCACCCTGCGCGGCGACCGGGCGAACCTGGGCTACACCAAGATCACGGCGCCCATGCCGGGGACGGTGGTCTCCCTGACCGCCAAGCAGGGCCAGACCCTCAACGCCAACCAGCAGGCACCCATCGTCCTGCGCATTGCCGACCTCTCGACGATGACGGTCCAGGCCCAGGTGTCGGAAGCCGACGTGCCGAAGCTGCACGTCGGAATGGACGTCTACTTCACGACCCTGGGGGGCGACAACCGCCGCTACTACGGCAAGCTGCGCCAGATCCCGCCGACCCCCACCGTCGTCAACAACGTCGTGCTCTACGACGCGCTGTTCGACGTGCCGAACCCCGATAGCGCTCTCATGACCCAGATGACGGCCCAGGTGTTCTTCGTCCTGGCCAGCGCCAAGGACGCCGTGCTCGTGCCCCTGGCCGCGCTCCGGCCGAAGGGGAAGGCCGGGCGGCGCAGCCCCGGCACGGACGTGCGCACGCTCGCCGGAGGACAGGCGCTGCTCCGCGTGGTCGGCGCGGACGGCAAGGCCGCGGACCGCGAGGTGACGGTGGGGGCGACGAACCGCATCTTCGCGGAGATCACGTCCGGGCTCCAGCCGGGCGAGAAGGTGGTCATCGGCACCACGACTCCGAGCGCCACTCCGGCGCCAAGGGCGAGCGGGGGCGCGTTGACGGGGACGGCCCCGCGTACAGGGGGGCCGCCGTGAGCGCGAGCCCGCTCATCGAGCTCGTGGACGTGACCAAGACGTTCCACAACGGCGAGATCGAAGTGGAGGTCCTGCACGGAGTGAGCCTGCAGATCCTTCCCGGAGAGTTCGTGGCCATCGTGGGGGCGTCGGGGTCGGGCAAGACGACGCTGATGAACATCCTCGGTTGCCTCGATCGGCCCACCACCGGCACGTACCGCTTCCGGGGCGAGGACGTGTCGGGCTTCGAGCGGGACGAGCTGGCGCGGCTGCGGCGCGAAGACTTCGGCTTCGTCTTCCAGAGCTACAACCTGATCAAGACCGCAACCGCGCTCGAGAACGTCGAGGTACCGGCCGTCTATTCGGGCATGCCCGCCCCGCGGCGCGACGCGCGGGCGACCGAGCTGCTCGGCTCGCTCGGGCTGGAGGACCGGCTCCGGCACCGGCCCAGCCAGCTCTCCGGCGGCCAACAGCAGCGGGTCTCCATCGCCCGCGCCTTGATGAACGGCGGCCGCATCGTGCTGGCCGACGAGCCCACCGGCGCCCTCGACAGCAAGAGCGGCACCGAGGTCATGGCCCTGCTGCAGGACCTGTCCCGCCGTGGGCACACGGTCATCCTGATCACGCATGCGCACGAGATCGCCGCCCAGGCTCGGCGCGTCATCGAGATCAAGGACGGCCTCATCTTGAGCGACCCTGGCCCGCAGGTGTCGGCGGCGCGGGGGCTGCTTCCGATTCCCGACGGAGAAGGGACGGAAGAGGCGGGCGCTTCCCTCGTCGGCGGCGCCATGGAGGCCGCGAGGACCGCGATGCGGGCGCTGCGCGCGAACCTGTTTCGCACCGTGCTCACCCTGCTCGGTATCGTGATCGGGGTGGCCTCGGTGGTGGCGATGCTCGCCATCGGCGACGGAGCCAAGCAAACCGTGCTCGACCGCATCAGCGCCATGGGCACGAACCTGCTGCTGATCCGCCCGGGCCCGCCGAATCGCCGGGGAGTCGGC
>JBGPBV010000088.1:0-27366 GCA_041481445.1 Vicinamibacteria bacterium | reverse complement strand
GCGACGTCGGCCACGAAGAAGGGCTGCGCCGCCGCCGGGTCGGAGAGCTCGGCTACGCTGCCGTCGGGCCGGCTCGTAAAGGACCAGCGGTACGTGAGCGGGTCGCCGTCGGCGTCGCTGGAGGCGCTTCCGTCGAGCGTCACCGTGTCTCCGACGGCAGCCGTCGCGTCGGCGCCGGCGTCGGCGCGCGGGCGCGAGTTCCGGGTGTCGATCTCGACGGTGTCGGCCTCGCTGTCCAGCACGCCGTCGCTCACGACCAGGGAGGCCACGTAGTGGCCGTGCATGTCGACGGTGAAGGCGGGCGCGACCGCGGCGGGGTCGGTCAGCGCGGCGTGGCTGCCCGTGGGGACGGCGAGCGTCCAGCGGAAGGACAGGGTGTCGCGGTCCGCGTCCGTGGACTTGGAGCCGTCGAGCGCTACGCCGTCGCCGACGAGGACGGTCTGGTCGGGTCCCGCCTGCGCCACCGGCCGTGAGTTCGTGGTGTCGATCTGCACCATATCGGGCGCGCTGTCGGCCTGTCCGTCGTTGACCATGAGCTGCGCCACGTAAGTGCCCGGGAGGTCGATCGGGAAGGAGGGCCGGACGGCGGAGGGATCGGACAGGGTCGCGGTGCTGCCGGCCGGAGCGGACACCAGGGACCAGCGGAAGGTCAGGGGGTCGCCGTCGAGATCGGTGGAGCCGCTGCCGTCGAGATGGACGGTCGCGGAGACGAGCGCGGTCTGGTCGGGCCCGGCATGGGCGTCGGGCACGGTGTTGACGGTGGAGATTTGCACGGTGTCGGCGGCACTGTCGGCGAAACCGTCGTTGACGATGAGCTGGGCCACGTAGGTCCCGCGGACGTCCGGGGTGAAGGTCGGAGTCGCGAGGCTCGGCGCGTCGAGCGCGGCGGTGCTGCCGGTGGGCCGCGCTACGAGCGACCACGAGAAGCGCAGCGGGTCCTCGTCCGGATCGCTCGATCGGGTGCCGTCGAGATGGACGGCCGTGCCGACGTGCGCCGGCTGGTCCGGACCCGCGTTGGCGGTCGGAGCCGAGTCCGTCGTGCTCACGACCACGGTGTCGGCCAGGCTGTCGACGTGGCCGTCGTTCACGACGAGGCGGGCGACGTAGTCGCCGACGGCATCGGCCAGGAAGGTCGGCCGGACGGCGTGCGGGTCGCTCAGCGCGGCCGCGCTCCCGGCGGGACGGGTGACGAATGCCCACGAGTACGTGATCCGGTCGCCGTCGACGTCGAAGGAGCCACTGCCGTCGAGCGTGACGAGAGTGCGCGGCCGCACCGTCTGGTCGGGGCCGGCGCGGGCGACGGGCGCGGAATTCACGGTGCTGATGACGACCCGGTCGGAGGCGCTTTCGCAGGCGCCGTCGCTGACGACGAGCTGCGCTTCGTACTGTCCGAGCCGGTCGGCGACGAACGTCGGGTGCACCGCGGTCGCGCCGTCGAGGACGGCGGCGCTGCCGGCGGGCCGGGTGAGCAGCGTCCACTTGAAGGTCAGGTGGTCGCCGTCGGGGTCCGAGGAAGCGCTGCCGTCGAGGGTGACGCCGCTGCCCAGGTGGACGGTCTGATCCGGGCCGGCGTTTGCGGTCGGCTTCCGGTTCCCTTGCGACGTGCAGGACCAGGCGAAGGCGCCGAAGTCGATCGACGCCTCGCGTCTTTGCCGAAACGCGAACGTGTCGACGCTGCGGATCCGGGCCTGGGCCCCGACGGAGCCGAAGCTCAGCGTGTCGTCGAGGAGGGTGACCTCCTCGTCATCGTGGTGCCCGCCATCGTCGTGGGACCCGTCGGCGAGACCCGATGGTGGAGAGTCGTGGTCCGCGTCGTGGTGCTCGTCGCGGTCGCCGCGGTGGTCGTCGTCGTGGTCCTCGCGGACATGCACGCGGCACACCACGTTGCCAGCGGCGGGGCCATGGTTGGTGACGTAGGCCAGGAAGGTGTACTCGACTTCCTTCCGCAAGACCGTGCGCCTGGCCACCTCGACGTACTGGCCGACGCTGAACTGCGAGCCGTGGTCGTCGTCGTCGTGCCCCGCCCGCGCGTGGCCGGGCACGAAAAGGAGAGCCAGGACCGCCGAGGCCAGGCCCAATGGGACGCCGGTACGCCGACGCACCCAGCCGATCGAGGCGAGGGCTGCCTTCACGGTCTTCCTCCTGGCTCGGACCGTCGCGGCCCGTGCTCGTCTATCAGGGTTCGCGCAGGAGGAGGGCGCTTTTTTCCAGACGAAATCGCCGCCGGGGCTATCTAGCGGGCGGACAGGGGGTAAGCCACGACGAACGGAGGCTTTCGAGGGCCGCGGCGTCGCCCTCCGTCAGCTCTCCCTTGGACTGGAGGCCGGTCCACACGCCTTCGACGTGACGGAGCGCCGCGCAACCCTCGGCGGCCGTTTCCGGCGTCCGCTGCGCGAGGAGCGCGCGCCCGAGGCCCACTTCGGCGGACGCCGCCTGGAGGACCGCATAGCGGTACTGCGGGTCCTCGGCCATCGCCTGCCGGGCAATGCGCAGCGCGTAGCCGAAGCGCTTGGCGCTGGCGGGGGCGTGGTGCGCTTCGAGGAGCGCGTCCCCCAGGGCCCCGGCCGCGACGGCCACCGCCATCTGGCTCCAGCGGTCACGCGGGTCCCGGCGCCAGGCCTCCTCGGCGATGTCGAGCGCGTGCTCGCGCACGCGGATCGCACCCCGCAGGTCGCCCAGCTGCCAGAGATAGTGCCCCTCTCCGTAGAGCGCGAAGAGCAGGATCCGCGTCTCCTGCGCGTCCAGCGGGTTCTCGCGGAGCGCCGCCTCGAGCGTCACGCGAGCTTGCCGCGTGCGTTCGAGGGCCTCGGCGTAGCGGCCCGCGTCGCCCAGCGCCACCGCGAGCTGGTACGAGGCGGCGGCCAGGATGGACCGCGAGGCGCCGTCGGTGTGCCCCGTGCCCCGCGCCGCTTCCGCCTCCGCCACCGCCCTCTGCGCCGAGGCCAGGGCAGCGTCCTTCTCGCCGCGGAAGCTCTGGACCTCGGCGAGCCGTTGATAGACCCCTCCGAGGCGGATCCGATGCGCGTCGGGCAGGGTCCCGGCGCGGCGGAGGGCCTCGAGGCGTCGGGCGGCGGACACGAAGGACTCCTCGGCCAGCGGCAGTTGTCCCGAGACCCTGTAGAGCGCCCCGAGGTCGTACTCGAGGAGGGCGAGACCGAGCGTGTCCGCCGGGTCCGCGGGCTGCCGGAGAGCCAGCGGCCGGCGCAACGCGAGGGCCTTCCCGTAGCTGCTCAGGGCCCCCCGCGTATCGCCGAGGTTGGCGCCGAGGCCGCCCCCCTGGACCTCCGCCACGCGCTGGTAGGCCTCGGCCAGCTCGCGCCTGAGCGCGAGGTCCTCGCGCGCCTCGCCGGCCAGACGGTCGAGGTACTCGAGCGCCCGCTGCACCAGCAGGCGCCGGGCCGGCGTGGCCCCGGGAAGGTTCGCGATCGCGTCGTGCAGCTCGTAGATGACGGAGTTGGCCAGGTGCCGGACGTCCTGGAAGCGGGCCTCCGCCCTCTGCCGCTCGGCCTCGGCGATGCGTCGCTCCGTCTCCGCCACCCGCGCCTGGCGTACGGCGACGCCGAGACCGACGACCAGGCTGAGGATCGCCGCCGCCGCCGCCGTCATCGCCGCCTGATGGCGGCGCAGGAACTTGGCCGCGCGATAGGCGCGGCGGTCCGGCCGCGCCCGGACCGGAAAGCCGGCCAGGTGCTGGCGGATGTCGTCGGCCAGCTCCGCGGCCGTCGCGTAGCGCTCGGACGGGTCCTTGCGCAGGGCCTTGAGCACCACGTTGTCGAGGTCGCCGCGCAGCCGCCGTCGCAGCCGGCCCAGCGTGGCCTGGCGGCGCGCGCTCACGTCCACGGGCGAGAGGCGGGACGTGTGGCGGCCGTCGCCAGACGTGACCTTCTCCGCGCGGGTCAGGGCGGCGGAGGGCAGGTCCACATCCTGCTCGAGCATGGCGCGCTCGATCTCCGCCGCTCCCGCGCCCTTGACGCGATACGGACGGCGGCCGCACAACAGCTCGTAGAGGATCACGCCCAGCGAATAGGCGTCGCTCGCCGTGGTCACCCGTTCGCCCCGCACCTGTTCCGGGCTCGCGAAGTCCGGGGTCATCAGGCGGACGACGGACGCCGTCTCGTCCGCGCCCGCGTCGCCGGCGGCGGGGCCGAGCAGCTTCGCGATCCCGAAGTCGAGCAGCTTCGGCTCGCCCGCCGCCGTGACCAGGACGTTCGACGGCTTGAGGTCGCGATGGACGACGAGGCTCTGGTGGGCGTACTGCACGGCGGCGCACACACGGAGGAACAGCTCGAGACGCGCCGTCACCGGGAGGCGGCGGGCGTCGCAATACGAGAGCAGGTCCTCGCCGTCGACGTATTCCATGACGAAGTAGGGCCGGCCGTCGTCGGTCGTGCCCCCGTCGTAGAGGCGCGCGATGCCCGGGTGCTCGAGGGCGGCCAGGATCTGGCGCTCGGTCCGGAAACGGCTCAGGACGAACGCCGAGTCC
The DNA here is from genome assembly GCA_041481445.1 of Vicinamibacteria bacterium. Lineage (GTDB taxonomy): Bacteria > Acidobacteriota > Vicinamibacteria > Fen-336 > Fen-336 > AA29. Next base: position 22,883 of record JBGPBV010000088.1, on the reverse strand, counting down.
ATCCCATGCCGCACGACCTTGACCGCCACTGTCTTGCGCATCCCGGGCTCGTCGCGTTCCGCGAGGTACACCGTCCCCATCCCGCCGCGACCGAGCTCGCGCACGATCCGGTAGGGGCCGATGCGAGTGGGCGCGGCTCCGGCCGACCCGCCGTCGTCCGCGAGGTCGCCCGACGTGAGGTCGGCGGGATCGAGCACGACCGCGGGAGGCAAGTCGAGCGGACCGGAGTCGCGGGCGTGGGCGCGCAGGAGGGCCGCCACCGCCTCCCTCATCTCGGGATCATCGGGGAAGGCGGCACCGACGATCGCATCCTGCGCGGACCGCTCCCGCTCGAACGCGTCCTCGAACACCGCCTTCACACGCTGCCAGCGCGCCGCATCCATGGCCGTCCCCTACCCGGCGCCGAGCGCATCGTGGAGCCAGGCACGGGCGGTGTTCCAGTCGCGCCAGGCCCTCGTCGTCGAGATGCCCAGCACCTCGGCCGTCTCGTCGAAGGTGAAGCCACCGAAGTAGCGCAACTCGACCACCCGGCTGAGGTGCGCGTCGAAGGCCTCGAGCCGGGTCAGGGCCTCGTCGAGGACCACCAACTGACCGTCCGCAGCGACGCTGGGCTCGGGCACCTCGCTGAGCGGGACCTGACCGCCGCCCGAGCCCCGCTTGGCCGCCAGCCTCTTGCGCGCCGCGTCGACGAGGACGCGCCGCATCATGCGTGCGGCCAGGCTCAAGAAGTGCGTCCGGTCCTCCAGCCGCACGCGGCTCTGGTCGACCAGCCGCAGATAGGCCTCATGGACCAGGCCCGTCGTGCCCAGCGTGCGACCCCGACGCTCGCGCCTCAACTGCTGGTGGGCGAGCCGGTGAAGCGCGTCGTATACCAGCGGCATCAACCGGTCGAGGGCTTCCCGATTCCCCTCCCCCCACGCGACGAGGAGTTCGGTGACGTCACCGGCAGGTTCGGCCATGGCCCCGAGAGTGGGGGGATTGTAACTGGTACGGAGCCGTCAAATGCCGTCACCAGCTGACCGAGTACTCGGATCCACTCGAGGCGGACGATGTGACCGCAAGAAGGTGCTGCTCGGTGAGATCCCCCATCAGTCTGCTCCATCCCCTTGTTGGGCGGCTCACCCCATGCCGCTTACCTTGCGGCCCAAGAGGCGCTGGATCTGGAGCAAGTGATTGAGATCGTGTCCGGCCTCCATCCTGACGAACTCGATGACCGTCTGCCGCCCTCGCTTGTCGTGAACACCATAGGAAGACTCCCACTGCTCCCGCGGCACGGAACGCAAGAGCGCGAGATTGCTCTCTCGCAGCGCCCGAAACGTGGCGATGGAGCGGTGGGGTGAAGTGCGCGCGTAGTTGCACTTCTGTGACCAAAGATGTTCATCCCACCAATGAAGGCCCACGCCGGGAGTTGCCAGCATGTTTCGGAGACGCCACCCCATCGCCAGCTCCGTGTCGGCAAGATGCGCGACAATCTCAACGATGGACCACTTCCCCGGAGCGGGGCGTCGCGTGAGCACACGGCGCGGCACGCCACGGATCAGGCGATGCAACCTCGCGGGAGTAGCTCTCTGCACGCGGATCGGGTCGCGGCGCCCGAGGTACCCGAGGATCCGATTCCGGTACTCGTCGAACGTCTCCGCCATGCCATGACCTCCCTACGCCGCTCTTCTGTCCGCCCGACACCGCATGGTCGCTGCGAGTGCCACGATCATCCCGAGAGTATCGGGGCGGCTCTGCAACTCGTCCAATGAGTTCTCCTCACCGTCAGCATGAGCACAATACCCGAGCGGCGTACGTCGCTATTCATGACGTGCGGGCGGCTGCCCGCTGGAGGTGGCGCCGAATGCTGACGGAGTGCCGGCCGTTCGTCGTCGACGTGGGAGAGGCTGCGCTCAACGACCTGCGACGCCGGCTTGAAGCGACACGGTGGCCGTTCGTCATACCTGGGTCGGGCTGGGACTATGGCGTCGAGCTTGCGTACATGAAGGGGCTGGTCGAGTACTGGCGAACGGCGTTCGACTGGAGAGAGCAGCAACGCGCCATCAACCGCTTCGCGCATTTCCAGGCGGTCGTCGATGGAGCCCGCATCCATTTCATCCACGAGCGCGGCAGCGGTGAGAGTCCCCTGCCGCTCGTGATCACTCACGGATGGCCTGGCTCCTTCCTGGAAATGCTCGACGTCATCCCTCGACTCGCGCACCCAGAACGCTTCGGCGGCGATCCTCGAGACGCCTTCGAGGTCGTCGTTCCGTCGCTGCCCGGCTACGCTTTTTCGGCGCCGGCCGCGGAGCGTGGCATGGACCCGAAGCGGATTGCGGAGCTCTGGGTGAGGCTCATGGCCGGGCTCGGCTTCGAACGCTTCTGCGCCCAGGGAGGAGACTGGGGCGCCAGCGTGTCGACGCGAATCGGGCTTTGCTTTCCCGGTGCGTTGATGGGACTTCACCTGAACTACATTCCCGGATCCTACCGTCCCTTCCTTGGCGACGGTGCCCAACCTCTCGGCAAGGACGAGAAGGCCTTCCTCGAGAGCGCGCAGAACTGGTACGAGAGCGAGGGTGCGTACGCACACGCGCAGGCGACACGACCAGACACGCTCGCCTATGCGCTCACGGATTCGCCCGTGGGCCTGCTGGCCTGGATCCTGGAAAAGCTGCGCGACTGGTCGGACTGCGACGGCACGGTCGAAAGGCGCTTCTCAAAGGACGTCATCCTGACGCACGTGACGTTGTACTGGGTCACCGGAACGATTGCCTCCGCAAACCGCCTCTACTACGAAGCCAAGCGCAATCCGATCCAACTCGCGAAAGGCGAGCGTGTCGAGGCGCCGTGCGGCATCGTCACTCTCGCGAAGGAAGCACCGGCGGCTCCTCGGCCATGGGTCGAGAGGGGCTACAACGTCACGCGCTGGACGGAGCTGCCGCGCGGCGGTCATTTCGCGGCGATGGAGGAGCCGGAGCTGCTGGTCGAGGACATCCGAAGCTTCTTCCGGCCGCTGCGGGGAGCCGTGAGATGAGCGGCTTTCCGCGAGCATCGCCGAGACGCCGGGCCTGCGGCTCGTCGCGGCCGTATCGTGTCGTGGCCTCGGCTGGTCGGGACATGCCGAGCCCGAGCTGAACAGGAGGCGCGGCCTTGAATGAAACTGAGGACATGATGGCCCATCCACGAGAGCGTTTTTCCTCGCAGGTCACACTCTCGCCCTCCTCCGTGGCTGCATACGCCCACGCGGCCGGCGATGACAACCCGGTTCATCACGATCCGGGCTTCGCGGCGTCGACCAGATTTGGTCGCCTGATAGCGAGCGGCACCCACACGGCGGCTCTCCTGCTCGGGCTCACCGCATCACACTTCTCCAAGAAGGGATCGATGGTGGGCCTGGAGTTCTGGGTCCGCTTCCGGCGCCCGGTTTTCGCAGACGAGACGATTCACCTGGACTGGATCGTTGTAAGAGTCACCCCGAGCGGGCGACTCGATGGCGACATCGTGGAGTTACGAGGCCGCATCAAGGGGGAGGACGGCCAGACGGCCGTCGGCGCCAAAGGGCGTGTCCTCGTGACGGCCAGGCTCTAGCAGGGTCGTAGTCAGCAGGTCCTGGGTTCAAGTCCCAGCGCCCGCTCCAGCGTTCCGGAACCACTACGGCCCCGGACTGAGCGATGCTAGCGGATCGCGCCGACCGGCATCGCCATGGCCGCCGGCGCGCCGACCAAGGAGGAAGGGGTTCATGCGGCAACGCCGGTCGTACCTCGTGCTCGTGGTCGCATTCCTGGGGGCGTGCGGTAAACACGAGACCCCGACCGCCGTGAGTTCGCCTTCGCCCGTCCCGGTGACCACCGCGACCCCGGCGCCCGCGCTCACTCCCAGTTTCCCGGGCTCCAGCAGCTGCTCGAGGCTGCCGGTCCAGACCAAGGACATCGGCAACTGCCCGGCGGAGGGGGCCAACTTCCAGGCCCAGGTGGAGGCCGCGATCCGGCAGGTCCGGGCCCAGCAGCCGGAGATCTTCCAGGACGCGGGCCCGAACACGCTGGTCCTCAGCTCCGGCCGTCTGCTCGTCGGGGTCATCGAGAACCTCGACCGCATGGGCCTGTGCGCCGGCTTCGACAGCGAGGAGATCCAGGTCACCAACGACCCGAGCTTCAACGACCAGTACCACCTCATCACCTCACGCGGTTACCTGCGCACCGGCGACTCGATGTACCGCGCCACCTGCCACCCGGCGGCGTTCCCGACGCCCCGTCCCCCGTTCAACCCGACGAGCCCTGGATGCCGCCTGCCCTCGAGCCTCGACATCACCTGCGGCGCCGAGAACGCCGTCTACGAGGCCGACGTCGAGAGCGCGCTCGACCAGGTCATCCGCCAGCACCCGGAGGCCTTCGACAACCCGCACGCGCACACGCCGCACGTCAACGAGGGTTACCTGAACATCTACCACCAATGGTTCATCGACGCGATGGTCCAGAAGGGATATTGCGGGTGGTGGGACAGCGAGGAGGTCCAGGTCAAGAAGGAGAACCGCTTCTCCGAGCACTACAAGATCTTCCTGAGCGACGGTACCGTGCGGCGCGTCGACGGCGGCGCCTACCGTTCGACCTGCTGGCCGGCCGCCTTCTAGAGGCCGCCGTGCCGCGGACGCGACCATGACAGGTTCGAGAGGGTTCGCGTGTAAGTTGGTGCTGGTGCTGGGATTCGAACCCAGACTGCGCCGATTTTAAGTCGGCCGCCTCTGCCGATTGGGCTACACCAGCGATGGCGCGCGCCCTATCTTCGCTCAGTCGCGGCGGGCGAGCACTTCCAGCATGCGCGCGTGCAGCGCGGGGTTGGCGGCCACGATCTGGTCCGCCTCTAACGACAGCGGCGACCCGTCGAAGCGCGTGATGAGCCCTCCCGCCTCCGTGACCAGGAGCGCCCCCGCCATCACGTCCCAGGGATTGAGGCGCTCCTCCCAGAAGCCGTCCGCCCGGCCCGCGGCCACGTAGGAAAGGTCGAGGGCGGCCGCGCCGTCGCGGCGGATCGCGCGCGCCACGCCCATGAAGCGGTTGAAGAGGCGGAGGGCGGCGTCGAGGTCGAGGCGCATGTCGTAGGGGAACCCCGTGGTGAGGAGGCTGTGCAGCAGCTCGGCGCGGTCGGTGACGTGGAGGCGCCGGCCGTTGAGATGCGCCCCCGCCCCGCGCTCGGCCGTGAACAGCTCCTCCTTGATGGGGTCGTACACCGCACCCGCGATGGGCTGGCCGTCCAGGGTGAGGGCGACCGAGCAGCAGAAGAACGGGTAGGAGTGGGCGAAGTTGGTGGTACCGTCGAGCGGGTCCACGAACCAGACGTAGCGCGAGCCGCGGCGCTCCAGGTCCGTCTCTTCCGTGACGATGTCGTGGTCGGGGAAGCGGCTCCGCAGGAGCTCGACGACCGCCGCCTCGCAGGCCTTGTCGACCGCGGTCACGATGTCGATCTCGCCCTTGAACTGCACGTCGAGGTCGGCGGAGCCGTAGCGGGCCTTCTGGATCGCGCCCGCCATCACCACCGCCTCGGCCGCGACTGCCGTCTCCCTCGTGCTCGACACCTTGCTCCTCCGAAACGCGCGATTGTAGGATGCCCGGCGGATGCCTCCAAACGCGGCCCTGCCGCCCCGCGGGACCGCACTCCTCCTCGCGCTGGTCACCGCGCTCCTCCTCTTCCGTCTGGGTGAGGCGCCCCTGATCGGCCCCGACGAGCCGCGCTACGCGCGCGTGGCCGTCGAGATGCACCGGCGCGGCGATTGGGTCCTGCCGACCCTGCAGGGCCGGCCCTGGCTCGAGAAGCCGCCGCTCTACTACTGGATGGCGGGAAGGGCGTTCTCCGTGCTCGGGGAGAACGAGACGGCGGCGCGCCTGCCCTCGGCCGTGGCCGCCGTCCTCCTGGCCGGGCTGACCGCTCTGGTCGGGGCGCGCCTCTACGGAGGCGCGGCCGGCCTGCACGCCGGCTTCCTGTGCGGCACCGGGCTGCTCGCGTTCGTGTACGGCCGCGCCGCCTCCATGGACATGCTGCTCGCGGCCACGGTGACCGCCAGCATCGGCCTGGCCGGCCTGCGCCTCCTCGGCATCGCGGGACGGATGGCGGTCATCGCCGCGGGCGCTTGCGCCGGACTCGCGCTGCTCGCGAAGGGACCGCTGGGCGCGCTTCTCCCGGCGCTCGTCGCCCTCGCCTACCTGGCCGCCGCCCGCGATCGACCGGAAGCCTGCCGACGCATCGCGAGCCGCGTGCCGCTGGCGATCGTCGCGATGGTCGCGGTCGCCGGCCCCTGGTACGGCGCGATCCTCGCCACCCAGGGCCGCGAGTTCGTGGACGTCTTCCTCCTGAACCACAACGTCGCCCGCTTCACCTCGACGATCCACAACCACCCGGGGTCCGTCCTCTACTACGCGCCCCTCCTCGTGGGCGGGCTCTTCATGGGATCGGGCCTGATCGTGCCCGGGCTGGCCGCCCTGCGGCCGCGCCGGGCCGCCGACCTGTTCGTCCTGTGCTGGCTCGGGGCACCCCTCGTCTTCTTCTCGGCCGCCGCCTCCAAGCTGCCCGGGTACATCCTGCCGTGCCTGCCACCGCTCGCGATCGCCGCCGGCCGGGCCGCGGACGAGATCGTGGGCGGGCGGCGGCGCGGCTGGACGGTGCGGGCGGCCGGCCTCGTCACCGTCGCCCTGGGGGCGCTGGTCGCCGCGACCCCGATCGTCCTCCGCGAGATGAGCGAGCCGCTGTGGGCCCTGGCCATCCCGCCCGCGCTCTGGGCCCTGCTCGCCGCGCTCGCCGCCTCCCGCCGGCTGGGGCCCGACCCCGCCGGCGCGTTGCGCATCCTGCGCGTGGGCGCGGCCGGCCTCCTCCTCCTGCTCACGAACGCGGCTCCGCCGCTCTTGTCGCGGCGCGAGTCGGGGCGCGAGCTCTTCCGCTTCACCGGCGGCCAGGAGGTGCTCGCCTGGAACGCCTGGCGCACCGCCTGGATGGCGGGCTACTTCTACAACGACGGGAGGGTACGCGAGGTCTCGACGCTCGCGGAGATCACGGGCGCGGCGCGCGCGGCGCCCGCGCTCGTGCTGTGCGGTCCCGCCGAGCTGCGCGTCCTGCGAAAGCTGCCGGGCTTTGCCGCGGTCGTGATCTCGGAAGGGCCCCGCGGCCAGGCCCTCGTCCGGCTCAGGCCCTCTTCTTGAGCATGCGCACCACGGTGCCGCCCCTGGCCGGGAAGGAATACGACACCTCGTCCATGAACGAGCGCATGAAGAAGATGCCGCGGCCGTAGGCCTTGAGGAGGTTCTCCTCCGCGATCGGGTTCGGCACCGACTCCGGATCGAACCCTCCGCCCTGGTCCTGGACCTTCACCTCGAGCGCGCCGGGATGGATGGTGAACACGACGGCCACGCGCTTGTTCTCGTCCTGACGGTTGCCGTGCTTGATCGCGTTCACGACCGACTCCCGCACGGCCACGCTCATGTAGTGCGCGGCGTCCTCCTCGAACGACAGCATGCCCGCGAGGTGCATGAGGACCGTCTGCACCATGTCGAGCATCTCGAAGCGGCTGGCGATGTCGAGCTTGACCGTCCGGCTCTGGGAGGTCTTCATTCGGGAAAGGCGCCGGGCGGCGGCACCGGGCGGCACCGTAGCATGGGCCTCCGGGACGGTCAACACACACGAGCGGCGGCACTTGCGGCGAGCGTGATAGGATCCGCGTCTTCGCGGATCGCGGCCCATGCGCATCTCCCAGACGCGTCACTTCCGAGGGCGGTTCACTCTCCCCGGGGACAAGTCCCTCTCGCACCGCCTGGCCATCCTGGGCGCCCTGGCCCAGGGCGAGAGCCGGTTCGCCAACTTCTCGACCGCCGACGACTGCGCGGCCACCCTGCGCTGCCTGCAGGCGCTGGGCGTGGCCGCCCGCCGGCAGGGCCGCACGGTCGAAGTCGTCGGCCGCGGACCGGAGGGCCTTCAGCCGGCGGCGGGGCCCCTGGACGCCGCAAACTCCGGCTCCACCCTGCGGATGCTGGCGGGCGTGGTCGCCGGCCGCCCGTTCCGGACCACCATCACCGGCGACGCCTCGCTGCGGCGCCGCCCGGTCGAGCGCGTCGCCGAGCCCCTCCGGCTGATGGGCGCGCGCGCCTTCTCCACCGACGGCAAGCCGCCCCTCGTCATCGACGGCGGGCCGCTCGCGGGCCTGACCTGGGCCATGACCACGCCGAGCGCGCAGGTGAAATCGGCGGTGCTGCTGGCCGGCCTCCAGGCCCGGGGGCGAACGACGGTCGTGGAGCCGGCGCCCACGCGCGACCACACCGAGCGCCTCCTGCCCGCGTTCGGCGTCGCGGTGGCGGTGAACGGGGCCGAGGTCTCGATCGAGGGCGGGTCCCCTCTGCGGCCGCTCGCCCTCGACGTGCCCGGCGACGTGTCGAGCGCGGCCTTCCTGGTCGTGGCCGCGCTCATCGTGCCGGAGGCCTTCATCCACATCGAGAACGTCCTCCTCAACCCCCGGCGCACCGCCTTCCTCGACGTCCTGCGGCGGATGGGGGCGAAGGTGGAGACGGGCGTCCGGCGCGAGGACCCCGAGCCGGTGGGCTGGATCGAGGCGCGCTCCTCGCGACTGGGAGGGGCCGAGGTCGCCCCCGAGGAGGTGCCGGCGCTCATCGACGAGGTGCCGATCCTGGCCGTGGCCGCCGCCTTCGGGGAGGGCCTTCTGGTCGTGCGCAACGCGGCCGAGCTGCGCGTCAAGGAGAGCGACCGCATCGCCGCGCTGGCCGAGGGCCTGCGCCGCCTGGAAGGGACGGTGGAGGAGCACCCGGACGGCCTGACCGTACGGGGAAACCGGCGGCTGCGCGGCGCCTCCGTCCGCTCGCACGGCGACCATCGCATCGCGATGGCCCTGGCCGTGGCCGGCCTGGCCGCGGAGGGCGAGACCGAGATCGAGGACGCCGGCTGCATCGCCGTCTCCTTCCCGGAGTTCCCACAGCTCCTCGAGCGCGGCCGGAAGGGCGAGCGTTGAGCCCCGGCCGTCCCGCGCGCGTCGTGCTCACGGGCTTCATGGGCGCGGGCAAGAGCACGGTCGGCCCGCTGGTGGCACGGCGGCTGGGCTGGGCCTTCGCCGACCTCGACGACGAGATCGTGGCCGACGCCGGCCGCAGCGTGGCCGAGATCTTCGCCACCCGCGGCGAGGGGGCCTTCCGGGAGGCGGAGCGCGCGGCGGCCGCCCGCGCCTGCACGCGCGAGCGGCTGGTGCTGGCCACGGGGGGCGGCGCCTTCACGATGCCGGAGACGCGCCGGCTGCTCCAGGAGGGCGCGCTCACGGTGTGGCTGCGCTGCGAGCTGGACACGCTGCTCGCGCGCATCCCCGCCGACGGCGCTCGCCCGCTGGCGGCGAATCGTGCGACAATCGGGCCGCTTCTGACGGGTCGCGAGCCGAGCTATGCGCTCGCGGACCTGACCGTGGACACCACCAGGACCGCGCCCGACGAGGCGGCGCGCATCATCGCGGAGGCCGCCGCGCGCGGAAGACACGAGGGCGGAGGGACGGCGGAGGAATGAAGTACCTGATCCTCTCGGACATCCACTCGAACAAGGAGGCCCTCGCCGCCATCCTCTCGTTCGTCCGGCGCAAGCCCTGGGACAAGGCCGTCTTCCTCGGCGACCTCGTCGGATACGGGGCCAACCCGAACCAGACCGTCGACATGGTCCGCAAGCTCAAGCCCCTCGTGGCCATCCGCGGCAACCACGACAAGGTCTGCTCCGGCATCGAGGAGGGCGAGCTCTTCAACCGCATGGCCCTGGAGGCGGCGCTGTGGACGCGCCGCAAGCTGACGCGCTCCAACCTCCAGTGGCTGCGCAAGCTGGCCCAGGGGCCGACGATGGTGGACGACACGTTCGCGATCTGCCACGGCACGCCCATCGACGAGGACGCCTACATCTTCGGGGAGATCGAGGCCCTCAACGTGTTCCGCCACACGGAATTCCCGGTGACGTTCTTCGGCCACTCGCATTTCCCGGTGATCTTCGCGCTCTCTCCGGACGCGATCACCACGATCCTGACCGTGGCACCGTCGTTCCGGTTCAAGCTGCGGCCGGGCGTGCGCTACCTGGTGAACCCGGGCTCGGTGGGTCAGCCCCGCGACGGGAACCCCCTGGCCGCCTTCGCGATGTTCGACGCCGACACCCGCACCGTCTCCATCCACCGCATCCCGTACCAGGTGAAGGCCACCCAGAAGAAGATCCTCGAGGCCGGCCTTCCCCGCCCCCTGGCGGATCGCCTGGCCATCGGGCGGTAAGGCTCGCGCCGGCGAGACCAGTGAGCTCGGCGCCGCGCGTATGCGGCGGCGAGCGACGGGGGGTTTCAGGGGGGGAGCCGGAGCCCGTCGCTGTGATGCGAAGCGTTCCCCCCCTGAGATTGAAGACTCAGGCGAGCAACGCTACTGCCAGCGCGCCGAGCGTCAGGGCGCGCGCGAGCGTACGCAGGCGGGTCGTCTCCGAGGCGGCGAAGCCGACGAGGGCGGCGGAGAGCAGCCGCTGGGTGAGCGGGGTGAGGTAGGTGCCGGCGCGCCGCCAGCCCTCGACGCCGGCCGCGAGCACGGCCAGGAGCGTGACGACCACCACCAGCCGGCTCAGCAGCGTCGCCTGCTGCTCCTCCTCCAACGCGTCCCCGCAGGCCCCCTCGGCCAGGAGAGCGGGCACGGTGCAGGCGATGAGACCGGCCGCGGCCACGAGGGCGGCCGCGTGCCGGGCCCCCGACAGCGGCGGCCCGTCGGGCCCGCCCGTCACGCGCAGCACGAGGCCGGCCGCGATCAGCGCAAAGCCCGCGGCGAGCAGCAGCGCGCACCGGCCCAGCCTCCGCGCCAGCGGCGACGCGACGGTGGCGTCGGTCGCGGCCAGCGCGTCCGCGCCGAGGAGGAGCGCGCCGCCGAGGGCGGACAGGAGAGCGAGAGCGAGCACGAGGCCGGCGTCGCCCGCGTCGACGCGACCGCGGGTGGACGCGAAGACGTAGTCCCATCTCAAAATGTCGTTCCCGCTGACGGCGAGGACGAGCCCGCAGGTCCCTGCCCCGGCCACGCTCGACGTCCAGGTGCCGTCACGGCCGGCGGCGAGATGGGACCAGGCCGAGCGGCCGAGCGCGTGGGCGCCCAGCGCGGCCGCCGCCCCCGTCAGGACGAGGGCCAGGGAGCTCACCCCGGCCATGGGCACGAGGCCGGCCAGCACGGCCGCCGCGCCGGCCAGGGCCAGGGCCAGCGGTTGCGGTCCCCCGAGGGCTGCCACCACCGCGAGAGCGACCAGCGGCTGGGCAGAGGGCCGCGTCACGAGCGCCAGCAGGGGCACCGCCGCCACGATCGCGATCGTGCGCGCGAGCTGGCGCCGCCGCCGGTTCCCCTCCGCCGCCGCCACCGCGGCGACCACGGAGGAGGCCGAGAGGGCCAGCCCGCAGGCCACCGCGAGCAGGGGCAGGGCGCTCACCATCGGCTCCAGGCCACTCCCACCGCCACCACCAGCACGCCGAGGCCGGCCAGGAGCGCCGCGGGCTCGCGGGCGACGGACAGGGTCACGCCCTCGTCGGGCACGATGTCGGCCAGGGCCAGCGTGCGGTCGAGCCCCTCCGGCCGGTGGATGCCGGGTGCGGCCCGGATGACGAAGAGGCGCCAGGAGGACGCGCCGCGCTGGACCCGGAGCAGCGCGGCCGGGTTGCGGGGCTCGTCCGACCGCGAGAACGGCTGGTTGTTCTCGACCGCGAAATCGGGGAAGTACTGCTCCACCGTGACGTCGAGATCGCCTATCCGCGCCTTGTCACCCTCGCGCATCGAGGCCTCGCCGCTCGCGCCGCCCGTCACGCGCAGCCGCAGGCGCGTGCCGAGGGTGGCGCGACGCGGGTCGCCCACGCGGTAGCCGGCCACGCTCGCCGCGCGCCGCGGGGACACCTCCACGCGACGCGCCGCGTCCTCCGCCAAGAGCGTCACCGTGCCGTCCGGCCGCCGCTCCTCGAGGACGACCGCGTCGCCGAGAGGATGAAGGCCGAGAGGACGCCCATCGGCGCCGTCCTCCTCGAACGTGCGCGTCCCCTGCCCCTCGGACAGCGTGAGCGATCCCCTCTCGCCCCGCAGCGCGTCATGGGCGAGGGCGAGGGCGAGGGTGGCCGCTCCGAGCGCGACCAGGCGGCGGGGCGTGCGGCGGTCCACGAGGCTCACCACGAAGAGCGCGGCCAGCCCGGCCAGCACGCCTCCGACGGCAGGGTGCCACCCGAGCACGGGCAGGTCCGGAGAGGCGGCCAGGCCCAGGAGCAGCGCCATCGCGGCCACGACCGCCGGCGCCCCCAGCTTCGTCACGCGGGGAGTCCCAGGAACGCGCCCGCCTCCGCGGCCAGCCTGCGGAAGAGGCCGATGGGAAGGCCGGCCACGTTGGAGGGCGACCCCTCGATCCGCGCGATGAACAGCGCACCCCGGCCGTCCACGTGGTACGCGCCCGCCTTGTCGCGCGGCTCGCCCGTGCCCACGTACCAGTCGATCTCGGCGGCCGAGAGGACGCCGAACGTGACCGCGGTGCGCTCGATCCCGCTGCGGGCGGCGCCCGCGCTGACCACGCACACTCCGGTCACGACCTCGTGGGTGCGGCCGGAGAGGCGCCGCAGCATGTCCGCCGCCTCCGCGTCGGAGGACGGCTTGCCCAGGATGGTGCCCTCGCACACCACGACCGTGTCGGCGCCGATCACGGGCAGGAGGCCGCCGCGGGCCGCCACCGTGGTCGCCTTCGCGCGGGCCAGCCGCTCGACGGCGGCCTCGGGGGCCTCGCCGGGAAGCAGGTCCTCCGGCACCGCGGAGACGTCCACCCGGTAGGGCACGCCGAGGGTCTCGAGGAGGCGCGCGCGCCGCGGGGAGGCGGAGGCGAGCACGACCAGGGGTTGCAGTCGGGCCTACCCGCGGCGGAAGTGCGTCACGACCCGCGCCAGCAGCGGCTCCGGGCCGTCCTGCTTGGAGACGAAGTCGTCCGCCCCGTGGATGGTCCGCGCCTCGCGCTGGCCGGCGATCGGGACCCGCGTGTAGAGGACGATGGGGATGTCGACCCATTCCATCGTGGCCTTGATGAGGTTGATCACGTCCTTGCCCGCCATCGAGCCCGCGATGTCCAGCTCCATCACGATCACGTCCGGCTTCTCCTCCGCGATCGCGCTCACCGCCGCGCGGCCCTCCGCGAACGCGCGCACCGGAACCTCGGCCGCGCCCAGCACGGCCGCGGTCGCGGTGCGGGTCGCGACGTCGTCGTCGAGGAGCACCACGGTCTTGCGCTGCCGCTTGCGGACGGCGGGCGCCTCCGGCAGGCCCAGCTCGTCCATCACGTCGTGGCCGCGTCGCTCGCCCGCGCCGGAGAGTCCCCCCTCCCGCAGGAGGGCCAGCGTCTCCTCCTGGAGGGCCCGCAGCGCCTTCACCTCCGCCATGAGCTGGTCGAGGGTGGCGCCGTTGCGGGCCACGCTGCGCGCGGTGTCGTCCCCCGCCGCGCGGGGAACGTCGCGGGGGCCGGGAGCCCGCATCACCCGCGCGGTGTCGTCCTCCGAGAGGGCGGCGCGCGCCTCCGGCGACCCCGGGTTCGGGATACGCGGCAGGGGCGTGCCCGGCGGCAGCGTGGAGTTCGGGTTCACGGCATCGGGGAAGCGGTTCGCGTCGGGATCGAGGCGCGTCAGGACGCCGCGGATCTCGTCCGGCGACCCCTCGGCCAGGGGGGTGCGGCCGGCGGCGCGGGCGCCCATGGCGCGGACGGTGGCCGTGGCCGCGCGGCTGCGCAGGTGCGCCCCGCAGCCCGGACAGGTGAGGAGGCCCTCGGGGTCAGGCGTGGCCGTGATGGAGGTCTGGCAGCGCGGGCATTTCATCGGGGGCTTTGACGTCGCGCCGGGACGGCGCCGATCCCGGAGAGTATATACGCCCCCGCCGGTTGGCCGGGACCCGGGTCTTGTCTTACAGTGGGACGAGGCATCGGCATGGATCGGGTTTCCGGGCGCTCGCTCGCGGCGCGGCTCTTCGGCGGCTCCCGCGCTCGCACGCTCGCCCTGCTGCAGGCCGCCTGGCCGCTGGCGGTGGGACCCGAGCTGGCGCGCCGCACGGAGGTGATCGGCGTGGACGACGGCACGCTGCGCGTGCGCGTGCCCGACGCGGGCTGGCGCAAGGTGCTGCACCGCATGCAGCCGCAGATCCTGGGCCGCCTCCGCGACATTGCCGGGGAGCTCGCTCCGCGCCGGATGGGGTTCCTGGAGGGCGGCCTGCCGGCCGGGCCGGCCCCGACGGTCGGCGCGGCCGCGAAGCCGGAGCGGGAAGGCGAGCCGCCCTCGCCCGCCCTGCAGCTCCAGGCCGCGGCCATCCCCGACCCCGAGATCCGTGCGCGCTTCCTCGCCGCCGCCGGGCGATACCTGGCACGCTCGAAAGGACAAACAGATGCGTGAGGCCGTCATCCTGTCCGCCGTGCGGCTGCCCACCGGGAAGTTCATGGGGGCGCTGAAGGGCTTCTCCGCGCCGGAGCTGGGCGCGATCGCGGTGCGCGAGGCGGTGCGGCGCGCGGGAGTCGACCCCGACCGCGTGGACGAGGTCATCATGGGCAACGTCCTCTCCGCCGGCCTCGGACAGGCTCCGGCGCGTCAGGCCGCGCTCAAGGCCGGCCTGCCCCCGAAGGTGGGCGCCCTCACCATCAACAAGGTGTGCGGGTCCGGGCTCAAGGCGGTCATGCTGGCCGCGCAGGCGGTGGCCACCGGCGACGCCGACATCCTGGTCGCGGGCGGCATGGAGTCGATGTCCAACGCGCCCTACCTCCTGCCCAAGGCGCGCGAAGGGATGCGCCTGGGCAACGGCGAGCTGATCGACTCCATGATCCACGACGGCCTCTGGGAGGCCTACGAGAACTACCACATGGGGTGCTGCGGGGAGATCGTCGCCGAGACCTACGGCGTGACCCGCGCGCAGCAGGACGCCTACGCCCTCGAGAGCCATCGCCGCGCCATCGCCGCCATCAAGGCCGGCAAGTTCAAGGACGAGATCGTGCCGGTGCCGATCCCGCAGAGGAAGGGCGACCCGGTCCTGCTGGCGGTGGACGAATCCCCACGCGAGGACACGTCACTGGAGGCGCTGGCCAGGCTCAAGCCGGCCTTCCGGGAAGGCGGCACGGTCACCGCCGGCAACGCTCCCGGCGTCAACGACGGCGCGGCCGCGCTGGTGGTCACGTCCGCCGAGACCGCCCGTGCCCTCCGCCTCACGCCGATGGCCCGCATCGTGGCCCAGGCCACCTCGGGGCTCGAGCCGAAGATGGTGATGATGACGCCCGTGCCCGCCATCCGGAAGCTCTGGGAGAAGACGGGCTGGACGGCCAAGGGCGTGGACCTCTTCGAGCTCAACGAGGCCTTCGCGGTGCAGGCGGTCGCCGTCACGAAGGAGCTGGGGCTCGACCCCGCGCGCGTGAACGTCAACGGGGGCGCGGTGGCCCTGGGCCACCCGATCGGGGCCAGCGGGGCCCGCGTGCTCACCACCCTGCTCTACGCGATGAAGGACCGGAGCGCCACCCGCGGCGTGGCCGCGCTCTGCCTGGGCGGCGGGAACGGCGTCGCCCTGGCCGTCGAGCGCGCCTGAGCGCCGTGGCCCTCCGCGTCGCCGTCATCGGGGCGGGCACGATGGGCAACGGGATCGCCCAGGTCTTCGCCCAGGCCGGTCACCCGGTGGCCCTGCGCGACATCGACGGCGCCGCCCTGGACCGCGCCCGGAAGCAGATCGACCGGAGCCTCGGCAAGCTGGCCGAGAAGGGGAAGATCACGGCCGAGGATCGCGCGGCCGCCCTCGATCGCATCCGATCGACGACGGAGATGGCGGACGTCGCCTCCGCCGACCTCGTGGTGGAGGCGGTCGTCGAGAACTACGAGACCAAGCGCCACCTGTTCGCCGAGCTGGACCACCTGACCTCCCCCACCGCGATCCTGGCCTCGAACACCTCGTCGATCTCGATCACGCGCCTGGGGGCGGCCACCCGCCGCCCGGACAAGGTCATCGGGATGCATTTCATGAACCCGGTGCCCCTGATGGCGCTCGTGGAGGTCATCCGCGGCCTGGCCACGTCCGACGAGACCTTGCGCGCCGTCATGGACCTCGCGCGGGCGCTCGGCAAGACGCCGGTCGAGGTGAACGACTTCCCCGGATTCGTCGCCAACCGCGTGCTGATGCCGATGATCAACGAGGCGATCTTCGCGGTGTACGAGGGGGTGGCGAAGCCGGAGGCCATCGACGAGGTCATGAAGCTCGGGATGAACCACCCGATGGGCCCGCTCACCCTGGCCGACTTCATCGGCCTCGACGTGTGCCTGGCCATCCTGGAGGTCCTGCACGACGGCCTGGGCGACCCGAAGTACCGCCCGTGCCCGCTGTTGAAGAGGATGGTCGACGCGGGATGGCTCGGCCGCAAGAGCGGCCGCGGCTTCTTCCCCTACTCCTGAGGCGGCGGCTCCGCGTCGAGCCGCCGGAGCCGCTCGTCGAGGTCGGCCAGGGCCCGCTGGAGCATCTCGCGATGGGGGCCGCTGGTGGCGGCTTCCAGCCGGCGCATGATGTCCGTGCGCGCCAGCTCCAGGCCGCGCCGTCGCGGGTCGGACCCGCGGTCGCCGACGAAGCGCGGGTTCATCGCGGCTTCCTGTTGATCAGCCACCGACTTGCTCTCGAAGCCTCGGGCCATCCCAATTCCCTGAGCGGCGGCGGGCCCTGCCCCGCCAAGCCGCGACGAGGACGGGACAGAGCACCGCGGCTTCCCACGCGATCGCGATCGCGTCGTGCCGCACCGTCCTCCAGTTCAGTGTGCGCCCGATGTCAAGGAAGAGGGGCCATGGCGACTTCAGGTAGGCGGTCGAGAAGGGCCACAGCGCCATCAGCCCGATGGGCGGAGAGGTGTCCACGTTGAGCATGTCCAGGACGAGGTGGCTGCACCAGCCCAGGAGCGCGGCCAGGCCGAGGCCGGCCGGGCGGGGGGCGCCGGCGGCCGCGCTCGCTCCCGCCACCGCCGCCGCCACGAGCAGGCCCACGCCGAGGCTGTGTCCCTGCGCCTGGTGATGGTTCACGCCGTCCACGAGCTTCCAGGCGAGGTCGAGGTCCGGGGCCAGGGCCGCGCCGACCGTGACCAGCGCGCGCCGCCGCGAGGCGATCTGGTCCGCGGGCGCGGTGAGGACGTGCGTCGCAAAGCCGGCCAGCGCGTGCGCGAGGGGGCTGGGCACGGCGCCATTGTGTCACGAACAAAACGTCAGGGAGGAAACGACAGGAGGGAAACGACGGCCCGGCAAGCAACGAAGCTCGGCTCGCCCGGGCGCTCCAGTGCCACGCCCGGTCGAGCCGAGGACTAGAGCCGGCGCTCGAAGATCTTGAAGTCGCTCTTCTCCGCCTCGACGATGTCGTCGAGGAGGGCATAGATCGCGGCGATCTTCCGGTCCTTGTGGAACTTGTCGTCGAAGGCGGTGAACTCCGCCTCGTCCTTGAAACGGAAGACCTCCATGAAGTAGTTCGGCCGGCTGCGGTCTTCGTAGATCGTACAATCGGTCCCGCCGATCGCCGCCAGCAGAGGCTTCAGCTCGCGCATCAGGTCGAAGAACTCGCCGCGACGGCCCTCCCGGATCGAATACGTGATGGTGAGCACGACACCCGCCTCCGTGAAATCGGGAACAGCCAGCGGACCACGCGCGGGCGTGACCAGCGGCTTGCGCTGGTCGCGCGTGGGCGGCATGGAGCGGGCCGGGGTCACGAGGACCGGACGCGGTGGGGCGACGTGCCGGGTCGGCATGGGATTCGGCACGGGCTCGGGACGCATCCGAGCGTGAACGGCGGCGTGCGTCGAGCGAGCGGGATTCGTCGCACGAGAACGGCTGACGGCCCGGTTATGGGCGTGCTTGGTGGCCACGGCTGACACATTCCTCCGTTTGGGACGACTGGCGGTATGAGTTCTTGCCCGACGACCAGGGTGCCTCTTCGATTTTGCAGCAGCGTGCGTTCTCTTCTTCGGACGTCCTGCCTTCACTCGCCTCTCCCTGGCCGGCCTCGCGTCCCAGGAGGGGACCATAAAGTAAGACCTGAGGCCGACTTCCCGAAACAATTCTAGCAGACACCTTCCGGCATGCACGACTTTTTTTGGGCGGTCCGCCGAACTTTGTGGCAATGCAGCCACGTTCCGAGAAGATCCTTGTCCTCAGCGAGTTAGAGGGCTGAAAGCGTTTGCCCTGGATAGGGCGAATTTCCCTTGTTGCAATTTCGGCCCAAATCAAACGGAGCATGGCCGCGGCGGCGTTGGAACGATGCACGAAGGTGCATCTTCGATCCAGCCGTACAAGGGACATGCCACGCGTCACGTCGCCGGGCTGGACCCACGACGACAGCGACGATCGCTAAGATCCCATTCGTCGCCGTCGACATCCGGCGAACAGGCGGGCGGCGGGAAAGGAAAAGGACAAGATTCATGACCGACGACAAGGAGCGGGCCAAGGCAATCGAAGCCGCGCTCGCCCAGATCGACAAGCAGTTCGGCAAGGGATCGATCATGCGGCTGGGCAGCCGCGAGAAGGTCGACGTGCCCGCCATTCCCACCGGGTCCCTCTCGCTCGACGCCGCCCTCGGCGTGGGTGGCGTTCCCCGCGGCCGCGTGATCGAGATCTTCGGGCCGGAATCCTCGGGTAAGACGACGCTCTCGCTGCACGTCATCGCCGAAGCGCAGCGCCGCGGCGGGATGGCCGCCTTCATCGACGCCGAGCACGCCCTCGACGCCACCTACGCGGGCAAGCTCGGGGTGGACACCGACAACCTGCTCGTCTCCCAGCCGGACAGCGGCGAGCAGGCCCTCGAGATCGCCGAGGTCCTCATCCGCTCGGGCGCGGTGGACGTGCTCGTGATCGACTCCGTGGCCGCCCTGGTCCCCCGTTCCGAGCTGGAAGGCGAGATGGGCGAGGCGCAGATGGGGCTGCAGGCGCGCCTGATGAGCCAGGCCCTGCGCAAGCTCACGTCCATCGTGGCCAAGAGCAAGACGTGCCTCGTCTTCATCAACCAGCTCCGCGAGAAGATCGGGGTGATGTTCGGCAACCCGGAGACGACCACGGGCGGGCGCGCGCTGAAGTTCTACGCCTCGATGCGCCTCGACATCCGGCGCATCGCCTCCCTCAAGGAGGGCGACGTCGTCATCGGCAGCCGCGCGAAGGTCAAGGTGGTCAAGAACAAGGTCGCGCCGCCGTTCCGCGAGGCCGAGTTCGACATCCTCTACGGCGAGGGGATCAGCAAGGAAGGCGACCTGCTCGACCTCGGGGTCGACCACAAGGTCGTCGAGAAGTCGGGCTCGTGGTACTCGCTGGACGGCGAGCGCATCGGCCAGGGCCGCGAGACCGCACGGCAGTTCCTGAAGGACAACCCGGACATCCGCACCGAGATCGACAGCCGGCTCCGCAAGGGCCTGGGCCTGCCCGCGGTGGACACGCCCGTCGAGCGGCCGCGGGGCGAGAAGGCGGACGTCCTGCCCATGCCGGTCGCGGAGAAGAAGAAGGCCTAGAAGCCCTCGACAGCGCGACACCTCCGGCGGTATAGGTGGCATGTTCCGCCGCCGCCGGAGGTGTCAACGTGCGCGAAAGCCTGGGTGCGCTCTCGCTCGGACTCCTGGCCTTCCTGGCCCCGCCGCCGCCGAGTCCGCCGCCGTCCCCCGCGCCGTCGCCGGTGCGCGCAGGGTCTCCTGCGCCCGCCAAGTCAAAGGCGGCGTCGCCGGCGCCCGCCCCCTCGCCCGTCATCGATGGCGTGGTCACCGGCCCGGACGGCCAGCCGGTCGCGGGTGCGGCCGTCCGCGCGCTCAACGAGAGGGCCGAGCTCCCGCGGGCGCCGGTCAACACGAAGACGGACGCGTCGGGCCGCTTCCGCCTGTCGCTCGACTCCTCCGCGCCGTTCACGCTGCACGTCGAGGCCGCCGGCCTCGCTTCCACGACCCTGCGCCATCTGCGGCCGGGCACGCCGGTCAAGGTCGCTCTCGCGCGCGGGGGCTGGATCGAAGGCGCCGTGCGCGAGACGACGGGGGGCGCGCCCGTCGCCGGAGCTACCGTGGAAGCGCGCGAGGAGATGCGGGGCGCGGGCGGCAACGTCTGGGACAGCGACGCCGGCGTCGTCCGCGCGGCCACGGACGCCAAGGGCGCGTACCGGCTCGAGGGCCTGGCCTCGGGGCTGTACACGGTGACGGCGTCCGCGCGGGGAGTCGGGCGGGCGGAGCGCCGCAACGTGCCCCTCGGCCGCGCGGCCGATCTCCTCTTGATGCCGGGAGGCACCGTCTCCGGGACGGTGACGGAGACGAGCGGAAAGGCCGTCGAGGGAGCCACGGTGCGGCTGGTGGCGATCTCGCGCTACGGGGCGATCCCGGATGCCGCGCTCCTCACGCGCACGGACGCGCGCGGGGACTACGCGGTCTACGGTCTCGCCCCCGCGGAGTATCGCGTGGTCGGCCGCCACGCGGAGATGGCGGCGGCCGTGTCGTCGCCCGTGGCCCTCGATCGGGAGGCGGAGGCGCGCGTCGACCTCGTGATGTCCGCACCGTCGACGGTGAGGGGCCGGCTCCTCGGCGGCGAGAAGCCGGTGCGTGGCCGCGTCGTCCTGTTGGAGACGGCGGGCGCGCCGGCCGGGGACCTGAGGCTGGACGACCTCGTCGCGGAAGCCGGCCCCGACGGCGTGTTCGCGCTGCGCCTCGGGCGCGGGACCCACGTGCTCGAGGTCCGCGCCCCCGGTTACGGTCCGCAGCGCGTGGACGCGGACGTCCCCTCGGCGGCCGCGACCGTCGACCTCGGCGACGTCGCGCTCCAGGTCGGGATCGCGATCCGTGGCCACGTCCGCGACAGTGCCGGCCGCCCGATCGAGGGCGCGGAGGTGCAGACCTGGTCGGAGGAGACGGCGCAGACGTTCAGCGCCCGTGCGGACGCGGGCGGCGCCTACGTCCTGGCCGGCCTCGCCCCGGGGATGTATTCGCTCACCGCCCACGCGGCCGGGATGGGGCGAGCCGAGCGCCGGGCGGAGGCGGGCGCGTCCGGCGTGGACATCGTGCTCCAGCCGGCGGGCGCGATCACGGGGACCGTCGTCGACGACGCCGGCCGGCCGATCCAGGGCTTCCGGGTGGCCACGCGCGCGACCACGCGCGGCGGATACGGCGGCCCGCCGCCGCAGACCTTCGGCGCCGCGGACGGGCGCTTCACGCTGGAGGACGTGACCGAGGGCAGCTACGTCGTCGAGGTCAGCGCGCCCGACCGCGCGGCCGCCGCCGTCTCGGGGGTCAAGGTCGGGGCGGGGGCGACGGTCGACGTCGGCACCGTCCGCCTCGGTGCCGGCGGCTCCGTGCGCGGCGTCGTCGTCGATGCCTCGTCCGCTCCCATCGCGGGCGCGAGCGTCGCCGTCAGCGGGCCCGGGCGCGAGTTCACGCGGGCGACCCCGCCCGTGACGACCGACTCCGGCGGCGCCTTCGAGTTCCGCGGCGTGACGCCGGGGGCGGCCCAGGTGATGGTGCGACATCCCTCGTACGCGCCCGGCCAGGTCACCGGCCTGGACGTGGATCCCGCACGCGGTCCGACCGAGGTCCGCGTCGTGCTGAGCCAGGGCGGACGGATCGACGGGCGCGTGCGCACGCGCTCCGGCGTCCTCCCGGCCGGGGCGACGGTCGAGGTCAGCCCCACCCGACGGGTCGGCTTCGCGTGGATCGGCCTTCCCGACGTGCAACCGGTCGCGCCCGACGGCACCTTCGTGGTCGAGCACGTTCCCGCGGGCCGGGTCAGCCTCTCGCTCCTGTCGGGTGCGACGGCGGAATCCCTGAGCGGCATCGCCGGCGTGGACGCCGAGGTACGAGAGGGCGAGACCACACCCGTCGAATTCGTCCTCCGCGCCATCGTCGTCACCGGGCGGATCACGCGGGGGGGCCTGCCGCTGGCGGGAGCGCGCATCGACATGCAGTCCGAGCATGCCTCGATGTCGGGAATGTCGGCGGAGCCTCCCCCCAACGTCGCCATCTCGGGCGAGGACGGGACGTACCAGCTCACGCTGAGCGAGCCGGGCGAGGTGTGGGTCGAGATCCAGACGCCCGACCGCAAGGGTCGCCTGCCCACCCGCCCGCTCGAGGTGCCGGACGTGGAGAGCTACGTCGCCGATTTCGACTTCTCGGGAGCCTTCGTGGAGGGCCTGGTGATCGACAGCGAGACCGACCAGCCCATCGCGGGCACCTTCGTGATCGCCGCCCCCCGCGCGGCCGGCAAGTCCGCTTCCGCGGGCGCGAGCGCGCAGGCGGACGGCGAGGGCCGCTTCCACATCGATCTCGAGCCCGGCGAGTACCGCGTCGCGGGCCGCATGCAGGGATACGGGAGTGGTGAGCCCGTGGCGGTGACGGTGGGCGCGAGCGGCGCCTCCGGGGTGCGCCTCGCGCTGGTGCGCGGCCTGTCCCTGACCGGCCGCGTGGTGGACATGGCGGGCCGCGGCGTGAGCGGCCTGCCGGTGCGGATCGGCGCGATGGACCCGATGAACCGGTTCCTCACCGCGACGCGAACCCTGCCCGACGGCTCGTTCGAGGCCTCCGGGCTGCCCGCCGGACGCTATGCCGTGGCCGGCGTCTCGGAGGGAGGGATGTTCGCGATCGCGAGCGGGCTGGTGCCGGGCGGGCGGCCGGCCACCGTGACCCTGCGCCCCGGGGGGCGCGTCCACGCGAAGGTGGTCGGGCCGGACGGGGCGCCGGCGCCCGGCGCGTCGGTCTCGATCTCAGGCGTCCAGGGTACGCGTCTCGGCCTGGGCTACGGCCAGGTGGACGCGACAGGCACGATCGAGCTTCCGGCGCCCGCCGGCGAGGTCGACGTCACCGCCTCCAGCGCCGACGGCAAGCTGTCTGCGAGGGTGACGGTCGTCGTCCAGGAGGGTGCGGCCGCGGCCGTGGAG
>JBGPBV010000087.1:0-27593 GCA_041481445.1 Vicinamibacteria bacterium | reverse complement strand
GTGGACGTCACCACTCCGGACAAGCCGCGGGTCGTGGAAGGGGCCAGCGTGCCCTTGGCGCACGCTCACGGCCTGTACCTGGGGCGGACGTACGCCTACGTCGCCGCGGGCGAGCAGGGCCTCGCCATCGTAGACATCAAGACCCCCGAGCGGCCCCGTCTCGACCAGACCTTCGACGGCGGGGGGGCGGTCAACGACGCGCAGGACGTCAAGATCGGGGCCACGAGCGGCAGCATCTTCGCGTACGTGGCGGACGGCAAGAACGGCCTGCGCGTGATCGAGGCCATCTCCGCCAACGGCACGCCGGGCGCCTACGGCTTCAGCCCGCGGCCCACCCCCCGCCTGGTCGCGACCTACGCGACGCACGGGCCGGCGGTGGCCCTCTCGCGCGGGGTGGACCGCGACCGCGCGGTGGACGAGCGCGGGAACCAGATCGGCGTGTTCGGCCGGCGGGGGGCGCGACCCCTCAGCGGCGAGGAGCAGCGCCGGATGTACCTCCGCGACGGGACGCTCTTCACCGTCACCGACGGCCCGCCGGGGCCGGCCACGGGCGGCAAGGCGGCGGACGCTCGCCAGAGGCGCTGACCGCCTTCGACTCTAGAGCACCTTCAAGAACGCGATCAGGTCCTTCTTCTCGGGCTCGGTGAGCCGGGTGGAGAGGATCAGGTTGAAGAACTCGACGGTGTCGTCGAGGGTCAGGAGCCGTCCGTCGTGCAGGTAGGGAGGCGAGTCCTTGATCCCGCGCAGGGGGAAGGTCTTGATGGGCCCGTCCTGGCTCGCCATCATCCCGTTGATCATCTGCGGCTTGAAGAAGCGTTCCGCGCGGAGGTTGTGCATGAGGTTGTCCGTGTAGTACGGCGGGACGTGGCAGGTCGCGCACTGCGCCTTGCCGAAGAAGAGGGCCTGCCCGCGCGCCTCCGGCGCGCTCGCCTTCCGGGGATCGAGCTTGCCGTCGAGGCCGAGCTTGGGGGCGGGCGGGAAGTCGAGCAGCTCCTGGAACTCCGCCATGAAGTGGACCTGGCTGCCGCGCTCGAGCACGTTCACGCCCTTCTTGGTCGCGATGACGGGGTCGCCGTCGAAGTAGGCCGCGCGCTGCTCGAACTCGGTGAAATCCTCGATGGTCTTGAGCGCGCGCTGCGACCCGAACAGGCGCTCGATGTTGACGCCGCGCAGCGAAGGCGTCTCGATGCGGTGCCGGAACTCCTGGGGCCGGGTGTCGCCGGCCAGGTGGGCGGCGCCGTTGGTGTGGCCGTTGGCGTGGCAGTCGAAGCAGGCCACCCCGCGGTGCGGACGCGCCGAGCGACGGTCCTCGGTCTGGTTGAACTGCTGCTGCATGAAGGGCGAGACCAGGAGGCGCACTCCCTCGATGTCCTTCGGGTTCAGGAGCCCGTTGAACATCTCGTAGTAGTTCTCGATCGTGACGAGCTTCCCCTGGGAGACGTCGCCGAGGTCCGGGCGCGTGGTCAGGAAGATCGCGGGCGGGAACTCGGGCAGGAACTGGTCGGGGATGTCGAAGTCGAGGTCGAACCGTGTGAGGTCGCGTTGCTCCTGGCGGTTGACCTCGTCAATGTGGAACTTCGGGAAGATCATGCCGCCTTCGGGATGATTCGGGTGCGGCAGGGGCTTGAAGCCGGCGGGGAACGCGTCCCGGTCCCGGATCTGGTCCGGGTCCATGGCCGACAGCTGGTCCCAGGTCATCCCCGCGGGCAGCCGCGCCCGCACTCCCTCCTGCAACGGCTTGCCGCGCGACATCTTCGCGTCCGCGGACGGCCGGTCGGCGAGGTCGTAGCGCTGGGCGAGCAGATCCAGCTGCCGCTTCATCACCGCCGGCCTGGCCGCGCTCATGCGCGCCATGATCGAGGCGAAGTCCTCCTTGATGTCCACCGGCGCGTAGCTCGTCTTCTTCTCGTTCGGGTTCGGAGGCGGGGGGTTCTGGGCGTGGACGACTCCGAGCAGGAGCGCTCCCGCGCCCACGGCGGCGGCGATCCACGCCGGCACATGGCGGGTCATCGGTGCACCTCCTCTTGCGGAAACCGATACGGCTATTATTCCCACCGCTTTCGCGCGGCAGGAGCAGTGGCGTACGAATCCGCGAAGGCCAGCAGACCCGATCCTGCACCGCCACGGGACGTGCCAGCTTTCGCTGCTGCGCGACGATGAGTTCGAGCACGGCCTGGCCGCCATCCGGGCCACCGCCGTCCGCACCCCGGCGACGGAGTTCCGCACCGACTTGCGCGTCTTCGCGACCACGGGCCGCCGGCGGGCGGAGGGTCGCGCGGTGAACCGCGGAGTCCCCTAGCGGGACAGCGGCGGCAGGTTCATGCGCCGCAGCAGGCCGGCAAAGCGCGGGTCCGCGTGGAGCGAGGCGAGCCTCGGGTCCACGCGAAGCCCGCTGAGTCTCGGCACCCTGTCCGCGAACGCCTTCTCGAGCCAGGAGAACGCCTGGTCGCGCTGCCCCAGTCCGGCATGCACGACCGCGAACTCGAGCGGCGACACGTACCGCTGCGCGGCCAGGCGCTCCAGCTCGCCGAGCACCCGTCGCGCTTCGCCCGCACGGCCCGAGACGGCGTAGGCGTACCCCAGCGAGCCGGTCGCCTTCGCTTTCTGGAACTCGACGATCGCCTCGTCATTGCGGCCCTCGCGCAGGTACACCTCGCCCAGATACACGTGCGCCTGAGAGAGGTCCGGGTCGAGCTCCAGCGTCTTCTGGAGCTGCCGGGCCGCCTCCGGGAGTCGCCCCGCACGTCCGAGAGCGTCGCCGAGCCCGGCGTTCCAGACCGGGCTCACCGGGTCGAGTTGGAGGGCCCGCGTGCGCTGGGCGACATCCTCCTCGAAGCGGCTGAGCCCGCTCAGGTACAGGCCATACCAGGCATGGGCGGTCGCGTAGTTCGGATTCACATCGATCGCGCGATGAAACTCGCTCTCCGCCGCCGCCCAGTTCCACTCCTGGAAGGCCATGCACGCGGCGAGGGCCGTGTGGGCCTCGGCCAGCGTGTCGTCCAGCTCGAGGGCGCGGGTGGCGGCCGCCCTCATCCGCGGCGCGGTCTCCGCGGTGGCCATGTACCCTCCGTACGCGAGCGGTCCGTAGGATTCGGCGATGCCGGCCCAGGCCAGCGCGAAGCCCGGGTCCTCGGCAACGGCGTGCTGGAAGTAGGCCAGGCCTTTCTGGAGGTCCGGCTCGCTCCTCTTGTTCCAGAAGTAGCGGCCACGCAGGTAGTCGTCGTAGGCCGCGACCGATGTCGCGCGCGGCCGACCGAGCCGAGCCAGCTCCTCTGGGGTCACCACGGTCCGGATCTCCCGTGCGATCGAGGCCGAGAGCTCGCTCTGGAGCGCGAGGAGGTCCTGTGCATCGCGTTCGTATTGGCGGGCCCAGAGGTGGCGATCGGTCGGCGCGTGCACGAGCTGCGCGGTGACCCGCACGCGTCCGGCGCTCCGCGCCACTGAGCCCTCGACCACCCCGTCGACGCCCAGCTCGCGGGCGATCTGCGGGAGCGGCTTGCGGCTGCCCTTGTAGGCCATCACGGACTGGCGCGAGATCACGCGCAGGGCCCGGATGGAGGCGAGGTCGGTGATGAGGGCGTCCGTCATGCCGTCCGCGAAGTATTCCTGCTCGGGATCGTTGGAGAGGTTGACCAGGGGAAGCACGGCCAGCGAGGTGATGGGCGGAGACGAGCCGCGCCGCGGCCACGACCGGAGGACGAGAAGGGAGACGGACGCCACCAGGACGAGGCCGATCACGGCGGCCAGTGCTCGAGGCCGCCTTCGCCGCACCTCCGCGACCGGGACCGGTGCCGGCGGGAGCGACGCCGGGAGTGCCTCGAGCGGCGCGATGAAGCGGTATCCGCGCCGGCCGAGGGTCTCGACGAAGCGCGGGCTCTCGGCGGCGTCGCCGAGCGCGGCGCGGACCTTGTTGACCACGGTGTTCAGGCTGTTGTCGAAGTCGACGAAGGTGTCGGCCGGCCAGAGCCGTTGCCGCAGCTGGTCGCGCGTGACGACCTCTCCCGGCCGCTCCAGGAGGGCTTCCAGCATCCGGAACGGCTTCTCCTGGAGCTTGACGCGCCGGCCGTCCTTGCGCAGCTCACCGGCGCGCCTGTCCACCTCGAAGCGTCCGAAACGGAGGGCGGCGGGGAGCTGCTCCGCGGGTGAGGTCATGGGTCGGCCAAGCGGAGGTTAGCACCCGCCGTCGGGGCCTTCCAGCAAAGGCCTGGACGCCATGGAGTTGGACGGTGAGCCGGGCTTGAGGCGCAGGTGAGCGCGCGTCCATGGACGTCTTGCGGCGGCGGCCCTAGGTTGCCCGCGACGTGAACCAAACGACGTCACCATGTGAGGAGGACGGGATGAACCGGAAAGCAGATCTTTGCAGGGTCCTGACGTTGGTCCTGGCCTGCACGGTCCCCTACTCATCACCCCTCGCCGCCAGCGATCACTGGTTCATCCTACGAGCCAATACCAAGGCCTCCACCGCCGTCGTCGACCTGACCGCGACCGCCAACCTCCTGATGTCCGTCGGGGTGCTCACCTTGGACGGCGTTCCCGCACACACGGACGTCGTCCTCGGGGATGACGTGTTCGCATCGGTCGACCTCGTGAGCCTGGTCGGACGCTCGAGGCCAAAGCACGCCCTGCTCGGGCGCGCCTCCACTCAAGTGGAGTTTCGCACCGCCGTGACGTTGCGCGTCGACGGCGACGTCATCCCGATCCCACCCGCCGACCGCACGCTCGGTGCCGGCTTCATCTTCCCGGTGGGGGAACTCGGGGACGGCACCTCCCTGCTCCTCGGGAATGCCAGCGGGCTCGACATCACCGTGGATGTCATCGCTGGATGTTGCGTCGCTGCGCAAAGGATCCTGGTCACCGCAGGAGGCGTCACGCAAGTCCCCCTCCTGGTCCCGAGCGCGAGATATCTCGCCTCGTCCGAGGGAGGCGGGCTCAACCCGCCGAAATTCCTGGCCGCCTTGGCCGTCAAACACGGTCAGCAGAGCCACATGGTCGTGCTGCTGCCGGAATAGCCGGAGAGGCAGCTTCCGCCGGGTCGCAAGCCATTTACTCAAGGAGTCGATCCATGAGGCTTCTTCGAGGACTCGTGGGCGCGCTCGCGCTCGTCGTCGTGGCGGGACCGGCGGGCGCCACCACCGTCATGCCCCTCAACCTGGAGGAGATGGCCGCGCGCGCACACGCGGTGGTCCGCGGGACCGTCATCCAGGCGCGTCCCGGCACCATCCGCGCCGGCGGGGGCGACGTGCCTGTCGTCACCTACCGTGTCCGCGTGGAGGAGGACTTCAAGGGCGAGGTGCTGCAGGCCAAGGGAGTGCGGTACCTCGAGCTGCGCATGCTCGGCGGCCTCGAACCCAAGGGTCAGGGTCAGGTCCGCATGCTCGTGCCGGACCTGCCGCGGCTCGACGTGGGAAGGAGCTATCTCCTGTTCACCACCCGGCCCGGCCCCAGCGGCATGTGCAGCACCGTAGGCCTGGGCCAGGGGCTCTTCCGGATCCGCGGCGGCCGGGGCGGCGAGCAGGCGGAGAACTCCTACGGCAACGAGATGCTCTTCCGCGGCATGACCGGCCGGGCGCACGACAAGGGACCCGTGGCGTACCGCGAGCTGGCCACACGCCTGCGCGGCCTGGTCGGCCGGAAGGAGAGGTAGGGCGATGAAGCGCTGCGCCGCAGGTCTCGTGCTGGCCGCCGCGGTGGCGGTCCTGCCCGCCCGTCCCGCCCGTGCGGGCAATCCGAGCATCGTGACCGTCTCGGGACAGCCGGGCCGCTGGCCGAGCGGCGGCCGGGGCATCGTCTTCCTGACCGATCAGGGTCCGTTTGGATCCTCGAGCAACGCCGAGGCGACGGACATGGTCGTCACCGGCTTCCGCCGCTGGGAGGACATACCCACCGCCAGTGCCACCTTCATCGACGGGGGTACCCTCCCGTTCGACGTGGACGGCACCAACTGGAGGGACGTCGCCTTCGCACCTCCGGACGGCACGAACCCCGTCGTCTTCGATTCCGACGGGAGCATCCTGGAGCAGATCTTCGGCGGCGACTCCGGGGTGCTGGGACTGACGCTCGTCTCCTACCGGACGGACACGGGCGAGCTCCTGAGGTCGGTGGTGTTCCTCGGAGGCACCACGCCCCCCTCGCAGTACCTGGCCGTGACCGTCCACGAGCTCGGGCACCTGGCCGGCCTCGACCATTCGGTCGTGAACGGCCAGCTCGTCCTGGGCGACGAGAGCGGTCCCACGCCCCACGACACGTTCGGGCGGCCGGCGTCCTTCGACGGTCTCATCGAGACGATGAACCCGTTCATCTACTTCCCGATGGTGATCGCGGGAGGCCAGGACACGCCCGACGCGGACGACGCCGCCATCTTCTCGGCCCTTTATCCGGAGCCGGACTTCGCCGCCACCACCGGCGCCGTCAGCGGGCGCGTCCTGACGCCCCTCGGGGAGCCGCTCACCGGCGTGAACGTCATCGCGCGGAACCTCGCCGACCCGTTCGGGAACGCCGTGTCCGCCCTCTCGGGGAGCTTCGCCGCGCATCGGACGGCCGACGACCCGGAGGCCGGCGTCTTCACCCTGCACGGCCTGAGAGCGGGCGCGCAGTACGCGCTGTTCGTCGACGAGATCATCGCCGGCGGGTTCAATACGCCCCCCGCCACACTCTCCGGGCGCGAGGAGTTCTGGAACGGCGCCGACGAGTCGGACGGCGGCGAGCGCGCGGACGACCCCGCCGCCTTCGTGCCCCTGACCGCCGCCGCCGGCCAGACCCTGGGCGGCGTGGACGTGATCCTGAACCGGGTCCGGCCCGGCCCGCTCCCCATCGGCCACTCCGAGTCCATCGAGCTGCCGCTGCGGTTCGGGTTCTCCATGTGCGGCCAGACGTTCCGGAGCGTGTTCGTCAATGCAAACGGCACGCTCTCCTTCGGCCGCCGCGACTTCGGCGGCTTCAACACGCCGCTCCAATTCCTGGAGGGACCGGCCATGGTGGCCGGCCTCCGCGCGGAGCTGGTCCCCGGAGGCGGTGGACCCGGAGGCGGTGGGCCCGGCGGGGGAGGACCCGGCGGGGGAGGAGTCGCATTCGACGAGACCGCGGAGAGCTTCACCGTGTCCTTCACCGGCGTGCCCGCCTTCGATCCCCGTTTCGGTCCGGTGGGTTCGAACACGTTCACCATCACGCTGAGCGAGGGAGATGGAGACCGGCCCGGGCGCGCGACGGTCGCCTACGACTCGGTGGATGCACACGGCGCCCTGGCCGGCTATAGCTGCGGCGAGGGCATGAATACGCTCATGGAGCGTCCCTCCGACCTCACCCGCATGCCCGGCGGGAGGATCCGGGGCCATGGGCAGACGGCGATCTACCAGGTCTTCGATCCCGTCCGCGACGACCTCGACCTCGATGGCCGCACCCTGCGCTACGACCTGCCCGGCGGCTTCCCCGACCCTTTCGAGCCCAACGATACGTTGGGCTCGGCGCGGCGCGTCACGCTGCCCTTCCAGACCCGCTCCGCGTTCGCGGAGCTGCACCCCGGCGACGTGGACTTCTACCGATTCCGCGCACGGGCCGGGGATGTGCTGGTGGCGGAGACGCATCCGGGGACGGCGCTCGACACCGTGCTCGGCCTGTTCCAGGTCGGTCGCAGCGGGGCGGCCACGCGGCTGGGGACCAACGACGACACCGCCGGGCTCTTCTCGCGACTCGTCGTCGGGGCGCCCACGGACGGGGAATACGTGCTGGCGGTGGGCACCTTCCCCGATACGAGCTTCACCGGCGCCGGCCAGGCCTCCGGCCGCT
Organism: Vicinamibacteria bacterium; assembly: GCA_041481445.1. Taxonomy (GTDB): domain Bacteria; phylum Acidobacteriota; class Vicinamibacteria; order Fen-336; family Fen-336; genus AA29. The sequence continues at coordinate 19,811 of JBGPBV010000087.1, read as the reverse complement.
ACGTGCTGACCGTCGACGCCTACCACGGCGAGGTGCTGCCGCTCGGCGACGACGACGCGATGAAGGTGCGGCTGCCGTTCGCCTTTCCCTATCAGGGGAAGCTCTGGCGCAGCGTATGGGTCGGCTCGGACGGCAACCTGACCTTCGGGGCCGCCGACGCCGACAGCTCGCCGCGCGACGTGGGACGTTTCCTGTCCGGCCCTCCGCGGATCGCGCCGCTCTTCGACGACCTCGACCCGAGCGGCGCCTCCACCGGCATCCCCGGCCTGGTGATCGCAGCGACGACGACGGACGCCGTGGCCATCCACTGGGTGAGCGTTCCCGAGTTCGCCGGCTTCGAGACCAATACCTTTTCCGTCCTTCTCCAGAGAGACGGCGACGTGCGGCTCGAGTGGGGCGCGATGGCCCTCGATGTGGGCCTGTCCTCCGGGCCCGACCTCTCGCCGGTCATGGGCCTCACCGAGGGTGGCGGGGCCGCTGATACCGGGTCCACGGACCTCTCGGACCTCCGCCACGGCCGCGCCGACGGCACCACCTATCAGAACCTGGGGGCGATGCCCTTCGACCTCTACTTCGGCGAGGTCGAATTCCTGCGCGGGAGGCGTGATTGATCTCACGGCGGTGGGCATTGACCGCCTGACGACGCGATGAATTCGTGATCTCATGTCCTGACTGGAATGAAGTGCTACGTCCACCGGAGCGCGGACGCGGTCGGGGTGTGCCGGGCCTGCGGGCGAGGCGTCTGCCCGGACTGCGCGGCGGAGGCGGGCAACGCGGTGGCCTGCCGGCAGCGCTGCGAGGACGACGTGCGGCAGGTCACGGAGGCGCTGCGCAAGCAGATCCAGATGATGCGGCCCATGGGACAGACCTTCGCCAACACGGCGATGGCCTACCGCGTGGTGCGCCGCCTGCTCCTCACCATCGGCGCCCTGGTGGGGCTCCTGGGCGCGGGACTGGCCGCCTGGGAAGCCACGCGGTTCCGCCCGCACATGATCGAGGTCGTGCTGGAGATCGGTATGGCCGTGATCGGTGTGCTCGTGGTCACGGTGGGATCGAAGCTGCCCGTCCCCGCCGCGCCGCCTCCATCCGCTCCCGTTCAGCGCGCTGAATGACACACGACAATTTCGTGGATTTCATGTTTTGACTTGACGGCTGCGCCCACGGCGCGTATGTTTCGTGCCGTGAGCACCGCGCGGATCGCGTGTTGTTGTTGTCGCATGCGGGAGGCCCTCTGCCTCCGCGACACCGCCGCGCTCACGAGGTCCGCTGATTAGGGACTGAAAGACAAGCCGGCGGACGCGAGGCCCGGAGGGCGACAGCCCCCGGGCCTTTTGCTTTTTCCGGCGACTTTCGCGGGGCCGACCGTACGAACGGAGGCGCAAGTGGCGACGCCGCGGCGGAGCGGACGTTGGATCTGACGGCACCCGCCATCGGGATGGTGGCGGGGCTCGTCGTCGGAGTGACCTCGACGGGCGGCGGAGCGCTGCTCACTCCCGCGCTCGTCTTCATCCTGCGCGTGCCGCCGTCGCTCGCCGTCGGCTCCGACGTGCTCATCGCCAGCGTGACCAAGCTCTTCGGAGGGGGCCTCTATGCCCTGCGGGGACAGGTGCACTGGCCGACGGTGGGCCGGCTGTTGATGGGCTCGCTGCCGGGAGCCGCCCTCGGGATCCTGGCCATCAACGTCCTTCCGCCGGGCCTGCGCGAGCACGCGCTGCAGCGCGCGCTCGGAGCCGTGCTCGTCCTGGCCGGAACCGCGACTCTCGTCCGCCTGCGCCTGGCGCCGGCGGCGCGAAAGGCGGCGCCGCCGGGAAGGGCCTGGAGCGCCGCCCTGGGCTTCGGCACCGGCCTCCTCGTGAGCACCACGAGCGTGGGCAGCGGCTCGCTCCTGCTGTGCGTGCTCGCCATCTTCTTCCCGCTGCCGGCCCAGACCATGGTGGGCACGGACCTCGTCCATGCCCTCGTGCTCTCGTCGGCGGCGACGCTCGGCCACCTCCAGGCCGGGCGCGTCGACGTCGCGCTGGCCGCCTCCGTGCTCGCCGGTTCCGTCCCGGGAGTGATTCTCGGGGCCCGCGTCGCCCACGCCGTTCCGGAGCGGACGCTCCGCGTCGTCCTCGCCGTCATCCTCATCGGGCTGGGCCTTCCCATCGCCTGGCCAGGAGCCTTCACGCATGCCCAGGCCGGTTGAGCCCCACGGGGGCACCCTCGTCGACCGCATCGTGCCCGCCGAGCAGGCCGCGGAGCTGCGGCGCGCCGCCGAGGGCCTCCCGCGCATCACCCTCGACGCGCGCGAGCAGGCCGACCTCGAGCTGATCGCCACCGGCGCGGCCAGCCCGCTCACCGGCTTCCTCGGCTCCGCCGACTACACTTCCGTGCTCCAGCGCCTCCGCCTCGTCGACGGCACCGTCTGGCCGCTGCCGTTCACGTTGGCGGTGGACGGGGCCACCCGTGACACCCTTCGCGCCGCCGGCGACGCCGCGCTCGCGGACGCGGCGGGCCGCCTCTGGGGCGTGATCCGCGTCGAGGAGGTCTTCGAGCGCGATCCCCTGGTCGAGTCGCGCGCGGTCTACGGGACGGAGGACCCCGCGCATCCCGGCGTGGCCTACCTGGCGAACCGGCCGCGCACGCTGGTGGGCGGCACCGTGCAGGCGCTTCCCCTGCCCGAGGACCTCCCGTTCGCGCGCTACCGCCTGACTCCGCGCGCGCTGCGCGCGGAGATCGCGGCCCGCGGATGGCAGCGCGTGGCGGGCTTCCAGACGCGCAACCCGATCCATCGCGCGCACGAGCACCTCACCAAGATCGCGCTGGAGATGACGGACGGGCTCGTCCTCCACCCGCTGGTGGGCGAGACCAAGGGCGACGACGTGCCCGCCTCCGCGCGCTTCGCGGCCTACGAGGCACTGGTGGCCGGCTACTACCCTCCCGCGCGCACGATCCTGGCCGCCTTCCCGGCCGCCATGCGGTACGCGGGCCCGCGCGAGGCCCTCTTCCACGCCCTCGCCCGCAAGAACTACGGCATCACCCACCTCCTGGTCGGCCGCGACCACGCCGGAGTCGGCAAGTTCTACGGGCCGTTCGACGCGCACGCGATCTTCGACCGCTTCTCTCCGGAAGAGCTGGGGGTGACTCCGATCAAGCTCGATGCCGCGTTCTTCTGCCGCGCCTGCGGCAGCCTGGCCTCCACGCGCACGTGCCCGCACGACGCCTCCGAGCGCCTGGAGCTCTCCGGCACCCGCGTGCGCGAGATCCTGCGCAGCGGCGGCGACCTGCCGAGCGAGTTCACGCGCCGCGAGGTGGCGGAGGTCCTGCGCGACCACTACGCCAGCCAGGTCCCCCCGAACGGGAACGGGAACGCGGCCGCACCGGTACCCGTACCCGAGCCGACTCCGGCCCGCCCGTCCACGACGTCCCTGTTCCCCGTCTTCCTGAAGCTCTCGGGCCGACGCGTGGTGGTGGTGGGCGCGGGTCCGGTGGCGGCGGGCAAGGTCGTGCCCCTCCTCGAGGCCGGGGCCGAGGTGACCGTCGTCGCGCCGGAGGTGCGGCCCGAGCTGGAGCGGCCGGACGTCACGCTGGTGCGGCGCGCGTTCCGGCCCTCCGACCTCGACGGCGCGTGGCTGGTGGTGGCGGCGGCGCCGCCGGAGGTCAACCGCGAGGTCCGCGCGGCCGCGGACCAGCGCGGCGTATTCGTCAACGCCATCGACCATCCGGAGACCTGCAGCGCCTACGCCGGGGGCGTGCTCACCCGCGGCGGCGTCACCGTCGCCGTCTCCAGCAGCGGCGAGGCTCCCGCCCTGGCCGGCCTCCTTCGCGAGGCCCTGGAGGCCGTGCTGCCGGAGGACCTCGATCGGTGGCTGGCGGAGGCACGACTCCAGCGCACGAAGTGGCGCGCGGAGGGCGTGCCCATGGCCCGGCGGCGGCCGCTGCTCCTGGAGGCGCTCAACCAGCTCTACGCGGCGAGGCCGCAATGAGCGGCTTCGTCTCCCTCGTCGGGGCCGGCCCCGGCGATCCCGACCTCCTCACGCGCAAGGCCGCGCGCCGCCTGGCCGAGGCCGACCTCGTCCTCTACGACGCCCTGGTCGACCCGTCCGTGCTGGACCTGGCCGGCCAGGCGCGGCGGTTCTACGTCGGCAAGCGCGCGGGCCGGCCCCACGTGGGCCAGGAGCAGATCCACCTGATCATGGTCCGCGCGGCGCGACGGGGCTCGCGCGTGGTCCGCCTGAAGGGCGGCGACCCGTTCGTGTTCGGCCGCGGCGGCGAGGAGGCCCTGGCCCTGGCCGAGGCCGGGATCCCGTTCGAGGTCGTGCCCGGGATCAGCTCCGCGGTGGCCGCGCCCGCCCTGGCCGGCATCCCGGTCACGCATCGCGGCCTCTCGGCGGGCTTCGCCGTCGTGTCCGGCCACGCCGAGTCCGCCTGGCGTCCGGCCCTCGAATCCCTCGCCCCCGACAGCCTCACCGTCGTCGTGCTGATGGGCCTGGGCAGCCGCGCGGCCGTGGCGCGGCGCCTGCTCGACCGCGGCTGGGCGCCGGCCACGCCGGCGGCGATCGTGTGGGCCGCCTCGCGCGCGGAAGGCTCGACCTGGCGCGGCACGCTGGCCGAGCTGTCCACGGCCTCCCCGCCGCCGGAGGCGGAGGACGCCCCTGGGACCATCGTCATCGGCGAAGTCGTCTCCCTGGCGGAGGCCCTCGCGCCCGCCGCCGAACGTCCACTCACCGCTGCTGGAGGATCTCGATGAGCCTTGCGGTTGCCCTGTCGGAAGTCGACGACGTCGCGCGCCAGGCGGAGTCCTGGACGCCCCAGGAGATACTCGAGTGGGCGCTGGACCGCTTCCATCCCCGGATCGCCTTCGCCTCGAGCTTCGGCGTGGAGGACGTCGCCGTCATCCACATGCTGTCCGAGATCCGGAAGGACGCGCGGGTGTTCACGCTCGACACCGGCCGCCTGCCCGCCGAGACCTACGACGTCATGGAGCGCATCCGCGAGGCCTACGGCACGAAGATCGAGGTCTACTTCCCGCAGCGCGAGGCCACGGAGAAGCTGCAGAACGAGAAGGGATTCTTCTCGTTCCGCCAGTCCGTGGAGGAGCGCAAGGCCTGCTGCGGCATCCGCAAGGTGGAGCCGCTCAACCGCGCGCTCTCCACCCTCGAGGCCTGGACGACCGGGCTCCGTCGCGAGCAGGCGGTGACGCGGACGGTCCTGCCCGCGGTCGAGATCGACCACGGCCACGGCGGGATCGTGAAGGTCAACCCCCTCGTGAAGTGGACGGAGGCCCGGACCTGGGACTACGTGCGCGCGTTGAAGGTCCCCTACAACGCGCTCCACGACCAGGGCTACCCCAGCCTGGGCTGCGCGCCCTGCACGCGCGCCATCAAGCCGGGCGAGGACGTGCGCGCCGGCCGCTGGTGGTGGGAGAACCCGGACACGAAGGAATGCGGTCTGCATCGATGAGGTGCGGAGAGCGAGACCAGGGAGCGCGGCGCCCGCAAAGCGGGCGGCGCAGCGCTGGGGGGTTTCAGGGGGGGAGCCGAAGCCCGTCCGTGGGGAAGCGTAGCCTTCCCCCCCTGAGATAAAGACAGGAGCGATCATGGCCGCCGTTGACGATCCGAAGACCCTCGGGCGCACGCGCCTCTCGTTCGCGAACGAGGCGGAGATCGACGAGTTCGCGGCCACGCTCGACAAGTTCGAGCGCGGCGAGCTGACTCCCGACCAGTGGCGCGCCTACCGGCTGGTGCGCGGGAACTACGGCCAGCGCCAGGACGTCGTGCAGATGATCCGGGTCAAGATCCCGCAGGGCGTGCTCGACGCCGCCCAGCTCGGCGCCCTCGCCGACGTCGCCGACACCTGGTCGCGCGGGTTCGGGCACATCACGACGCGCCAGAACGTGCAGTTCCACTTCGTCCAGCCGCACGACGTCGAGCTCTCCATGCGCCGCCTGGCCGAGGCCGGCCTCACCACCCGCGAGGCCTGCGGCAGCGCCGTCCGCAACATCACCGGCTGCCCCTACGCGGGCGTGGCCGCGGACGAGGTCTTCGACGTCACGCCCTACGCGGAGGCCCTGACCCGCTACCTGCTCCGCCATCCCCTCAGCTCCTCCTTGCCCCGCAAGTTCAAGATCGCGTTCGAGGGGTGCGCCTCCGAGGACCACGCGCTGACCTACATCAACGACCTCGGGTTCCGCGCGCGCCTGCGGGACGGCCAGCGCGGCTTCCGCCTGGTCGCGGGCGGCGGCACCTCCACCGTGGCCACCTCGGCCGGCCTCCTCTTCGAGTTCCTCCCCGCGGGCGAGATCTTCGAGGTCGCGGAGGCGGTGCTCCGCGTCTTCCACCGCCTGGGCGATTTCAAGCACAAGCAGCGCAACCGGATGAAGTTCCTCATCCGCGAGCTGGGCTGGGACGGCTGGCGGGCGGAGTTCGAGAAGGAGCTGGCCGCCTTCCGCGAGGAGGGCGGCGCGCCCTTCGCGTTCCCCCCCGACTCCCCGCCGGTGGAGACCGCTCCCGACTGGCCGAGGCAGACCGCGCCATCGATCGCCGAGTGCGCGTCGCGCGCGAGAGCGGCGGAGGTGCGCGGTCCCGGCCTGGTGCCGGAGCGGCCGGCCTCCTCGCCCACCGTGCGTTACGACCTGCAGTGGGCCAGCACGAACGTGCGCCCGCAGCGGCAGGCCGGCTTCTCGCTGGTCACGGTCACCCTCCCGCTCGGCGACCTCACCGGCGCCCAGCTCCGCATCCTGGGCGACCTCGCCCTCGCCTACGGCGACGGCACCGTGCGCACGACGGTACGCCAGGGCCTGCTCCTGCGCTGGGTGCGCAACCAGGACGTGCCCGAGCTGTACCGCCGCCTGGCCGCCGCCGGGCTCGGCCTGGCCGGAGCCAACACCGTGGCCGACGTGGCGAGCTGCCCGGGCGCGGAGTCGTGCCGGCTGGCCGTCACGCAGTCGCGCGGGCTCGGCCGCCAGATCGGGGACCGGCTGCGCACCCGCCCGGACCTCACCGCCGCCGCCCCCGACCTCGTCATCAAGATCAGCGGCTGCCCGAACGGCTGCGGCCAGCACCACGTCGCGGGCATCGGCTTCCAGGGCAGCGTGCGCAAGGTGGATGGCCAGGCGCTGCCGCAGTACTTCCTGATGGTGGGCGGGGGCGTGGACGACTCCGGCGCCCACTTCGCGCGGCTGGCGGCCAAGGTCCCGGTGCGCCGCATCGACACCGCGATCGAGCGCCTGATCGACCTCTACCGGTCCGAGCGCGCGACGGGGGAGACGGCCACCGCGTTCTTCCGGCGCGTCGACCTCGCGCGGGTGAAGGCCACGGTGGCCGACCTCGAGCAGGTGCGCGCGGAGGAGACGACCCCGGCCGACTTCATCGACCTCGGTGAGGACGGCGCGTTCGAGGTCACGACGATGGAAGGCGAGTGCAGCGCGTAGGAGGCGGCTAGCCGTACGACTCGCGCGTGATCTGGTCGTTCTTCACGCCGATCGACTTCAGGGAATCGAGCACCGTCTCCAGGAACCGCGGCGCCGGCGCCACGCTCTTCTCGCGCGCCGCCTTGCGGTCCCACACCGAGATGGCGGGCCCGCAGGCGAAGACCCTGACCGCGGACGGATCGGGGATGACTTCCTGCAGGAGGTCGAGCCCGACGCGCCCCGCGCGCACGTGCGGTCCGTGCCGCTGCGGCTCCGTCTCGCGGGTCAGCGTGTGGACGAGGCGCAGGCGTTCCGGGTGGGTCTGCGCCAAGGCCTCCAGGTCCCGCCGGAAGATGACGTCGTCCCACGTCCGGTTCGAGTACACGAAGGTGTGCCGCAGCCGCTGGTGATGGACGAGGGCGTACTTCAGGATCGCGAAGTTGGGCACGCTCCCGGAGCCCGCGCAGACGTGCACCAGGTGGTCGGTGCGCGACTCGATGTCGTCGGGCAGCGTGTAGGGGCCGGTGAACCCCGTCACCACCAGCCGCGTCCCGCGCGGGATGCGCTTGACGAGCAGGGGCGAGAGCAGGGGCGGATAGCGGGTCACGCCCGAGGTGTAGCGCTCCTCCTTCACCGTCACCGCCAGGTACTTCTCGTGGGGCGCGGAGGCCATCGAGTAGGCGCGCGGCGGCTCGCGCTTGCCCTTGAGGTCCTCGAGGAAGGAGATGAAGCGCTCGAGGCCGTCGAACTGGTGGGGGTCGATGGTGAGGAAGTGGCCGGCCCGGTAGTCGAGGCGGTCGTTGCCGGTGAAGAGGACGAGCGTGGTGGTGTCGGCCGTCTCCTGGACGGCCTCCGCCACCATGACCTCCATCTGCTTGATGCGATGGCGGTCGCGCGTCTCCGTCTCGGAATCGGGCGTGCTCACGGGCCGACGGAGGGTATCACGCCGGGAAAAGGGTCGGACCGATGCGCGGGTAGTAGTCGGTAGCCCCGCCTCTAGTACCGTCGCCGAGGGGAATGGCCCCGGAAAGACGTCATATCTTCGACAGGTCCCACTTCAGACGAGGTGATCGGTGTCCAGGATCGATTCGGTCGTGGCCCTGGCCTGCGCGACGGCTCTCGTCGTCGGAGGGCCGGGCGTGGCACGGTCGCAAACGCCTCAGGGAACGGCCTTCACCTACCAGGGCCGCCTGACCAATGCCGGCGCGCCGGCCGGCGGAAGCTACGACTTCGAGTTCCGGCTCTTCGACGCGTCGAGCGGCGGGGCCCAGGTCGGACCGACGGTACCCGTCACGGGGCTGCCGGTCACGGCCGGCCTCTTCACGGCCGCCCTGGATTTCGGCTCGGCCTTCGCGGGCAACAAGCGCTGGCTGGAGATCAGGGTGAAGCCGGCGGGCCTGCCCGGCTACACGCTGCTCTCGCCGCGACAAGAGCTGACGGCCACGCCGGTGGCTCTGTACGCGGCCCAGGCGAGCGAGACCGACCCGAAGGTCGGAACCCTGAGTGGCGGCAGTTGGTGTGTCGCCAACGCCGCGGGGACGGCCGTCGATTGCACGCAGCCGGCGCCCGTGATCAGCGAGAGCGACCCGAAGGTGGGGACATTGGCCGCAGGGGGTTGGTGCGTCACCAACCCCGGGGGGACGGCCATCGACTGCGCTCAGCCGGCACCGCTGACGACCGAGAGCGACCCCAGGGTGGGCGCGACCACCGCCGGCGCCGCCTGCACGGGCACGGGCAGCCAGGCCAGTTGCTCCGGCGATCCGCTCACCACGAGCGAGGTCGACTACTCGCCAGCGCGAACGGGCTACTACAACGTCAATGCCAATGCCTTCACTCCCATCTCCTCGACCGACCCGTACGCGGGCGTCACCAACGGGACCTACCGGTACCTGTCCGGCGGCACCAGCGGACAATCCTCGCTCAATGCCGGCGTCAGCCTGCCCGATGGCGTCACCGTGACGGACTTCACCTGCTGGATCTACGACAACTCCGCGGCGGCGGACATCGTTTTCCTCGGGCTCGCGGATTCCGTCGCCGACGCCTTCATATGCGGGCCGTTCAGCTCGGGCGCGGCGCTCGCAGTGGTCCGCACGGTGGGGGGCAGCTGCAACGCCGTCATCGACAATTCCGCGGCCACCTACTACGCTCACCTTGCCGTCACCAACGTGGCCGCCTGCGGATCCAACTGCCGCATCTACGGCTGCAAGATCACCTACACGTACACCGTGGAAGGCCGATAGCGGCGTCCCCGTCCGCTGAGCGATCACGTGCCTTATCCTGTTGCCATGCTGGTGCTCGCTCCGGACGCCCGCCGGTGACCGGTCCCGGCCGCTCGCCCGCCGCCGTCCTCGAGGAGCTGCGCCGCTCGCCCGTGCAGAAGGTCAAGGTGGCCGTGGCCGACATCGACGGCGTCCTGCGCGGCAAGTACCTCCACAAGGACAAGTTCCTCTCGGCGGCGGAGGGCGGCGGCTTCGGCTTCTGCAACGTCGTGTTCGGGTGGGACTCCGCCGACGTCTGCTACGACAACTCGACCTACACCGGATGGCACACCGGGTACCCGGACGCCGTGGCCAAGGTCGATCTCTCGACCGCGCGCACGGTGCCGTGGGAGGGCGGGGTGCCGTTCTTCCTCGCCGACTTCGAGGATGGCAAGGGTGGGCCGCTGCCCATCTGCCCTCGCTCGCTGCTCAAGAAGATCGTGGCCCGCGCGGACAAGGCCGGCTTCGTGGTCAAGGCCGGCCTCGAGTTCGAGTGGTTCAACTTCGCGGAGACCCCGCAATCGCTGGCCGCCAAGAGCTACGTCGCGCCGGCGCCCATGACCCCTGGCATGTTCGGATACTCGCTGGTGCGCATCGCCAGCCACCGGGAGTTCTTCACCGCCCTCATGGACGAGCTGGCCGCGTTCGGCGTGCCCCTGGAGGGGCTGCACACCGAGACCGGGCCCGGCGTGCTGGAGGCGGCCCTCCTGGCCGCGAACGCCCTCGAGGCGGGCGACCGCGCGGTCCTGTTCAAGACGAGCGTCAAGGAGATCGGCCAGCGCTTCCAGATCCTCCCGACCTTCATGGCCAAGTGGAGCGCGGCCCTGCCCGGCTGCAGCGGGCACATGCACCAGAGCCTCTGGACCAAGGGCGACAACGCGTTCCACGACCCCGCCGACCCCCAACGGATGAGCCGCGTCTTCAAGAGCTACCTGGCCGGCCTGCTGCGCGCGCTGCCCGACCTCCTCCCCTTCTTCGCCCCCACCGTGAACAGCTACAAGCGCCTGGTCGACGGCTACTGGGCGCCGACCAAGGTGACCTGGGGGATCGACAACCGCACCGTCGCCTTCCGCGTGATCCCGGGCGGGCCGAAGTCCACGCGCGTCGAGGTCCGCGTCTCCGGCTCCGACATCAACCCCTATCTCGGCCTGGCCGCCTCCATCGGGGCCGGCCTCTGGGGCATCGCCCAGGAGCTGCCGCTGGAAGACCCGCCCGTGGAGGGCAGCGCCTACATGGTGGAGAAGGCGCTGCGGCTGCCGCGGACGCTGCAGGAAGCGACGCGCCGGCTCTCGGAGTCCACGCTCGCGCGCGAGATCCTGGGGGAGGAGATCGTGGACCACTACGTGCGCACGCGCGAGTGGGAGTGGCGCCAGTTCCAGGATGCGGTCACGGACTGGGAGCTGCGCCGCTACTTCGAGGTGATCTAGTTCAGACCTAAAGGATCCCATGCCGACCTTCAGCTTCCCCACCCTCATCCACTTCGGTCCGGGCGTGCGCAAGGACGTGGGCGCGCACCTGGAGGCGCAGGGCGTCCGGCGCCCGCTCCTCGTCACCGACAAGGGCCTGGCCGCGCTGCCTCTCCCGAAAGAGTCGATGGAGGGCGTGCGCGGGGCGGGGCTGGAGCCCGCGCTCTTCTGCGAGATCGCGGGCAACCCGGTGGAGAGCTCGGTGAGAGCGGGCGTGGCCGCCTACCAGGCGCATCGCGCCGACGGCATCATCGGCCTCGGGGGCGGAGCCGCCCTCGACGTCGCCAAGGCCATCGCCCTGATGGCGACGCACCCGGGCACCCTCTTCGAGTACGAGGACGGCCGGGCGGGAGCGCGCGCGATCGACGACGGGCTGCCCTACTGGGTCGCGCTGCCCACGACGGCGGGCACGGGGAGCGAGGTCGGCCGCAGCGCCGTGATCGCGGACGACCGGACCCACGTCAAGAAGATCGTCTTCTCGCCTCGCCTGCTCGCGCGGGCCGTGTTCGCGGACCCCGAGGTCACGCTCGCCCTGCCGGCCAGGGTCACCGCCGCCACCGGCATGGACGCCCTCACCCATTGCATCGAGGCCTATCTGGCCAAGGGCTACCATCCGATCTGCGACGGCATCGCCCTCGAGGGCCTGCGCCTGGCCGCGGGCGCGCTGCCGCGCTGCGTCGAGACGCCCCGGGACGTCCAGGCCCGCAGCGACATGATGATGGCCTCGATGATGGGCGCGATCGCGTTCCAGAAGGGGCTCGGCCTCGTGCACTCCTGCGCGCACGCGCTCTCCACCGTGGCCGACCTCCATCACGGCTTCGCCAACGGCGTGATGATCGACCGCGCCCTGCGCTTCAACCTCGAATCCTCCCCCCGCCCGTTCCAGCGGATGGCCCAGGTGGTCGGGCTCGCCGAGGAGACGGGCGAGAGCTTCCTCGGGTGGCTCCGCGAGCTCAAGGCGCGCATCGGCATCCCGGCCGATCTCAAGGCCGCGGGGGTGGACCGGAGCGAGCTCGAGCGCCTGTCGAGGCTGGCCTTCGAGGACACGTGTCATTTGAACAATCCGCGGCCGGTCCGGCAGGACGATTTCAGGCGTATCTACATGGAATCGTTCGCATGACCGCGGCCACGCCGGCGGAGGCGTCGCCGCCCGGTCCGCCCCGGGGAGGTCGGATCTTGAAAGTCGTGAACCCCGCGACCGGCGAGCCCATCCGCGAGCTGGCGGAGGACGGCTCGGAGGCGATCGCGCGGAAGGTCGAAAGGGCGCGCCGCGAGCAGGCGGAGTGGGCGCGTACGCCGCTGGCGGCGCGGATGAAGGCGATCGCCGGCTTCGCGGCCGCGGTCGAGAAGGACAAGGCGTCGCTGGCCGCGCGGCTCACCTCGGAGATGGGGAAGCCCATCACGCAGTCGCGCAACGAGCTGACCGCGCTGCCGGGCCGCATCCGGTTCTTCCTCGAGAAGGTCGAGGCCGCGCTGGCGGACGAGGTCGTGCACGAGAAGGGAGCCTGGCGGGAGACCATCACCTACGAGCCGCTGGGCCTGGTCGCCAACGTCTCCGCCTGGAACTATCCGTACTTCGTGGGCGCGAACGTGTTCGTGCCCGCCCTCCTCGCCGGCAACGCCGTCCTCTACAAGCCCTCCGAGTTCGCGACCCTGACCGGCCTCGCCATCGCGGAGGCGCTGCACGCGGCCGGCGTGCCCGAAGCGGTGTTCGCGCCCGTGCTGGGCGGGGCCGAGGTCGGCCGCGCCCTGCTCGAGCAGCCGCTCGACGCCGTCTTCTTCACCGGCTCCTACGCCACCGGACGCAAGGTCGCGGAGGCCGCCGCCCGCCAGCTCATGAAGGTCCAGCTCGAGCTCGGGGGCAAGGATCCCGTGTACGTGGCCGACGACGTGGACGTGGCCACGGCCGCGAAGTCGACCGCGGACGGCGCCTTCTACAACACGGGCCAGAGCTGCTGCGCGGTCGAGCGCCTCTACGTCCACGAGCGGGTCCACGACGCGTTCGTGGAGGCCTTCGTCGAGGAGGTGAAGGGGTTCACGGTCGGCGATCCCATGGACGACGAGACCTACATCGGGCCGGTCGCGCGCCAAGCCCACCTGCGCGTGCTCGAAGAGCAGGTCGCGGACGCGCGCGCGAAGGGGGCGCGGCTCCTGGCCGGCGGCGCGCGGATCGACCGGCCCGGCTTCTACTTCGCGCCCACCGTGCTCGCGCAGGCCGGCCCCACGATGGCCCTGATGCGCGACGAGACGTTCGGGCCGCTGATCGGGATCCAGAAGGTCGAGGACGACGACGAGGCCCTGCGCCTCATGAACGACACCGAGTACGGCCTCACCGCCGGCGTCTACACCGCGGACGAAGCGCGGGCGCGGGCGGTGCTGGGTGGCGTGAGCTCGGGCTCCGCCTACTGGAACTGCTGCGACCGGGTGAGCCCGCGCCTGCCCTGGTCGGGCCGCCGGCATTCCGGGGTCGGAGTGACGCTGGGGATGGCGGGCCTCCGCGCCTTCGTCCAGCCCAGGGCCTGGCACCTGCGGCGTCCTTGACCGCGCCCACGCCTGCCGGTACCCTGCGCCCTGGTCGTCGGGCGGCTCCGAGGCGGGCCTCGCGCGCGCACGCGTGGGGCCGGGCCTTCACGAGATCTCTCTCCCGCCGGCGAGGTGGCGATGTCGGGGACGGCGGACCTGCGGGAGGCGGTCGAGGAGCTCCACCTCTACCTCTCCGACAAGATCGCGCCGCTGATGTTCGCCTACTCGATGGAGCTCCTCCTGGCCCAGCCGGCGGCCCTGGTGGCGGCGGAGGTCCGGACCTGGGCCGCCGCCCAGGGCGCGGCCCTGCCGGACGTAGCCCTCTCCGATCTCCTGTTCCATGCCGTCCGCAAGGTCTCGGGGCTGGCCGAGTTCGAGCTCGTCCCGGGCGAGATGCTCGCCGCCCACGTCAAGGAGCTCGGCCAGGCCGTGCTCGCCTTCTGCCCGGAGGAGGACCGCGAGCTGCTGCGGCAGAACCTCGAGAACCTGGCCGCCGCCCCTCACGCCGCGGCCTCCCTGACCACGATCCAGACCCTGCAGCGCCCGCAGGTCCAGCCGCAAACGGCGGCCGAGCGCACGGGCCTCTCCGGAAGGGTGGCCTCCGGCCTGCGCAAGCTCGGCCTGTTCCTCGAGCGCCTGCAGCCCCATGCCGCGGCCGCGCCCACCCCCGAGGAGCGGAAGGGCGTCGCCTCGCAGTTCATGACCACGGCGGCGGTGGAATCCAGGAACCAGCGAGAGCTGGAAGAGCAGCTCGCGCCCTTGCGCCAGCTCGGCATCGACACCGCCATGGACAAGGTGGTCGCCGCCCTCGCCGGCAGCCTGCCCGGCTGGGGCGCCCTGCCTTCCGCCCCCGGCGCGCCGCCGCCCCAGGCCGGTCTCGAGATCAGGGCCATGCGCCAGATCGTCTCCCTGGCCGAGGACCAGGGGGAGGCGGGCAAGCGCTTCCGCGAGCTCGTGCACGCCGCCATCGAGCAGTTCAACTCGGGCAACCTCGGCCGCTGCGTCTCGATGTTCGAGCTGGCCGAGCAGCTCGCCGCCGATCGCAAGGTCGAGAACGCGTTCGTCGCCGTCCTGCGCGAGCGCGGGCACGAGAAGCTCGATCCGGAGCGCCTCCGCCGCTACGCCGACCGCCCCGACCTGCGCCCTTCGCTGCGCACGGTCATGAACTTCTTCCCCACCCTGCGCCCCCAGGGCCTCCTCCACGCCCTCGACGGCGAGGCGCGACGGGAACGGCGGCACGAGCTGCTGGCGCTGCTCGAAGGCCACGGGCCGGACGCGCGGGCGGCCGCGCGCGACCTCCTGGCGGCATCGGTGGAGCCCGGCGCCAACCCCGACCCCTTCTTCCAGATGAACCTCGTCTACCTCCTGCGCGTCATCCCGCGGCCGGGGGAGGCCTCGGTCGAGGACGAGGTGAACCTCGTCATGCGCACGACGGGCCGGAGCAGCCCGCCACCGCTGGTGAAGCAGGTCATCGCCTACCTCGCCGCCGTCCGCCACGAGAAGTCGGAGCGGGCGTTGATCACGTACCTCCGGCTGTTCGAGAACATGCACCTGCAGCCGGAGACCGCGGTCTACTCGCGCGAGGACGTCGAGACCCTCCTCGACCGGACGGCGGTGGCCCTGGCCCGCTACGCCACGCCGCGCGCCTGGCGCGCCCTCGTGGACCACGGGCTCAGGGCCGACGCCAAGCTGGGCAGCCCGATGGCTCGGCTGGTCGAGGCGGGGCGCCAGGACCTCTCCGGCAGCGCCGACCTCGTGGCCCGGCTGGTCGCCGCCCTCCGCGCCGAGCTGCCCCAGAAAGTCCTCGGCTTCGCGGTCAAGAAGAACGACGACCGCATCGGGTGGCTGATCCAGGCCCTGGCGGGGACGCCCCTGCCCGAGGTCCGCGCGGTCCTGGAGGAGGTGGTGGCCAAGCATCCCGGCCAGAAGTTCACCGCGACCGCCGCCAGCGCCCTGGCCAACCTCGGGGGCACGGCCAAGCCGGCGGAGGCGCCGGGGCTGGCGGGGGACCTCGACCTGTTCGGCCTGCCCGGCCTGCTCCAGACGCTCTCGCAATCGCAGCTCACCGGCCTGCTCACGTTGATGAACACGCAAGGGCGGCCGGAGGCCACGGTCGTGATCGGGAACGGGCAGTTCCTGGAGGCGCGGTCGGGAAACCTGCGCGGCGTCGACGCGATCTACCAGCTCTTCGAGAAGCCGTTCCCCGGTACCTTCGCCTTCGTCAGCCGGACGGATACGGACGCCCTGGCGCCGGGCGCGGCCCCGCAGGACGTGGTCGGGCTGCTCCTCGAGGGCGTCCGGCGCCACGACGAGTACAAGCGGGCGGCCCTGCTCGTCCCCGACCAGCAGGTGCTCAAGGCGACGGAGGTCCCCTCCACCCCGCTGCCGGACGAGGACCCGGACTTCATCTACCTCGTGTGGAAGCAGGTCGGGAGCGGAACGACTCCCCTGGCCTGCGAGTCCGGCATCTCCACCGACGCCTATCGCATCCGACGCCTGCTCGCGCACTGGCTGGAAGAGGGCGCGCTGGCCGCCGGCTGAGCGGGGAGCCGACCGGACCCCGCGGGGAGAGGCCGGATGCTACGGTCCGGGCGTGGGTCACGCGTTCTCCTGGTCCGTCTCCCGGCACGACACGTTCAACACCTGCCGCCGGAAGTATTTCTACTCCTATTACGCGGCCCCGGACGAGCCGGAGGTCCACCGCCTGAAGAAGCTGTCCGCCTTGCCGTTGTGGGCGGGCAGCGTCGTGCACGAGATCATCGAGGACTTCCTCAAGACGCGGGACGCGCTGCCCTCCGAGACCGAGCAGCAAGCCATCGTCCACGCCGCCGTGCACGAGCGGCTGCTCTCGGACTGGCGTACCAGCGAATCGGGTCCGGGGAGCGACGACGGAGTGCTGCGCTTCCGGCTCTTCGAGCACGAGTACGCGACCCCGGTCGAGGCCGAGGACAAGAAGATCGTGGTGGGCACGGTCATGCGCTCGCTGCGGAACTTCTTCAAGAGCCCGGTCCTGCAGGAGGCCCTCGCCGTCGGGCGGTCGCAATGGCTGACCGTCGAGGACCTCGTCTCGTTCGAGGTGGGCGGGGTGGCCGTGTTCCTGCGCATGGACCTCGCGTTCCGCGACCGCGAAGGCCGGGCGGTGATCGTCGACTGGAAGACCGGGCGCGGCGAGGGCCGCTTCAACGAGATCCAGCTCGCGGGTTACGCGCTCTACGCGGCGCGCCAGGGCTGGGTGGCGAGCCCGGAAGAGATCCAGACCGAGCTCGCCTACCTGGCCATCCCCCGCTACGTCCGCCGCCAGATCGACGGCCGCAAGCTCGAGGTCGCGCGCGCCTTCATCGAGAAGAGCGCCGGCCGCATGAAGGCGCTCCTCGCCGACCCGCTCCTCAACGTCGGCCGGCTCGAGGACTTCCCGATGATCGACCGCCCGCAGGTCTGCCGGCGGTGCAACTTCCGCCGGCTGTGCTTCCCGCCCGCGGTGGCGGTCGAGGAGCAGCCGGCGGCGATGGCGCTCTGAGCGCTCAGCCCTTCAGGTTCTTGCTGAAGAACGCGACCGTGCGGGCCCAGGCGTCCTTGGCCGCATCCTCGCGATAGCCCTTCCAGGGGTTGCTCGGGTTCGCGAAGGCGTGTCCGGCCCCCGGGTAGATCTTGATGTCGACGGACTTGCCGGCCGCCTTCAGCGCCTCCTCGAACGCCTTGACCTGCTCCGGTGAAGGGCCCTTGTCTTCCGCGCCGTAGTTGCCGAGGACGGGCGCCTTGATGCGGGCGATGGCGGCGGGGTCGGTCGGGGGGGCGCCGTAGTAGGGGACGACGGCCTTGAGCCCCGGCTCCTCCGTGGCCAGCTTCAGGGCGTACATGCCGCCCATGCACCAGCCGATGGCGCCGATGCGGTCCTTCTTCACGTCCGCGCGCGCGGCCAGCGAGGCGTAGGCGCCCTGGAGGTCACGCAAGGCGCGGTCGGAGGGAAGGCCGCTCATGAGCTGGTGCGCCTCCTCCTGCTTGTCCGCGACCTTGCCGCGATAGAGGTCCGGGGCCAGCGCGACGTAGCCCTCCCTGGCCAGCGCGCGCGCCTGGTCCTTGACCCAGTCGTTGAGGCCCCACCATTCCTGGATCACGATCACGCCCGGGAACGGGCCCTTGCCTTCGGGGGTGGCGAGGAACCCGGAGGCCGTCTCCGTGCCGCTCTTGAAGGAGACGCTCTGCTCGGCGGCGCCGGCCAGCGAGACCAGCGTCGTCGTGACCACGACCGCCGCGGCCATGGTGAAGATCACGCGCTTCATGGAAGGACCTCCTGAATGATGTCCGCGGTCAGGGTACCGTCTGGAGCGAGGCGGCGGGGGCGGGGGTGGGCGACTTCCTGTGCAGGGCCTTGTACCGCAGGCCCGCCGCCCCCACCACCAGCAGCTCGAAGGCCACGAACGATCCGACGTACGTATAGCCTCCGGATCCGAACCCGTAGGAGTGCAGGCCCACGCCGAGCACGAAGTTCACCCCGTACCAGGCCCAGAGCACCCCCAGGAACCCGAGCACTCCCGCCACCGCCGTCCCGAAGTCGCGCAGCAGGCCGACCATGCGGCCGTGCAGGATGGCCAGGTAGAACAGGAGGGCCACGAAGATCGACGTCTCCTTCGCGTCCCAGCCCCAGAACCGGCCCCACGAGTAGGACGCCCACCAGCCGCCGAGCAGGGTACCGGCCGCGCCCAGGAGGACGCCGACCTGCAGGCAGCGGTACAGGAACAGCGACATCCGGGAGAGCAGGTCGCGGCGCGTGGGGGCGAAGAAGTAGAGGCCGAGGCACACGTGCGCGATGGCCATGGCCAGGAAGAACGCGGCGTAGCTGAGCGTGATCGTGAGCACGTGGATGGTCAGCCACATGTTGTCGCGCAGCACGGGCACCAGCGGGTCGATCGAGCCGTTCAGGATGGGCACGCTGTCGGCCAGGATCAGGGACACCACGCAGACCGCGCCCGCGCAGGCCGCGAAGTACCGCACGCGGTAGACGGCCTCGAAGATCAGGGCGAAGAGCATCGCGCCCCAGGCCACCCAGATCACCGACTCGTACATGTTGGTGACGGGCGGGTGGCCGGAGATCATCGACCGGATCGCCATGCCGTAGGCGTGGAGCGCGAAGGCGCCGACGTTCATCGCGATGCCCAGGCGGCCGAGGACCGTCCCCCCGCCGCGGAGGCCGAGGCTGGCCAGCAGGCTCAGGAAGCCCATCAGGTACAGGAGCCAGGCCAGGCGGAAGGGCTTGAGGATGTTGTAGCGCACCTCGCGCTGGAGGGCGGCGGCGGACGGATAGGTGTCCGGGGCCATGGAGGCGAGGCGCTTGGCCAGGGCGGAGGCGGCCGGCCCCACGTGCTCGCGGTCGCCGTCCTTCGCGAACCGCAGCAGGGCGTCGCGCAGTGTCCGGATGGTCACGATGGGGGCGGCGTCCGTCTCGTCGAGGTCGTGCAGCGAGAACCACGTGCCCCGGGGGTCGGTCGGATGAGGCACCACCCGCACGCCCGACATCGTGAAGATGCCGTCGAGGATCCCGAGGGTGTCCTCGAGCGAAGAGACCTCGCTCTCGATGGGGTCGAGCTTGGCCTCGCGGTCCTGGCGGACCTTGTCGTGGACCTTCTCCATGGCCGCGGCCAGGCCGGGGTCCCTGGTCAGCTCGTCCCAGGAGTAGCGGTCCTTCTCCGCGGGGAGGTGGGCGGCCTGGCGCAGCCCGACGTGGGTCACGCGGATGAGGCCCGGCTCGTGCCGCCAGCGGTCGGGGTCCGCCATCATCGAGAGAACCCAGTCGACGGGATCGAGGCCCAGCACGCGCTGGAAGCCGAACGGCTTGGCCCCGGCCACCCGGCGGGCGATCTCGCGCGCGTAGGTGTCGAACGGCTTGACGCGTCCGCCGTCCTGGATCGCCAGCGAGCGGAGGGGCTCGAGGGGATCAGGCGCCGCCAGGAGCGGTTTCGGCAGGACCAGGACGAGGAGGGACAGCACGGCTCGGCGCAGCTTCATGACGGCTCTCCCGCTCGCGATGCGCGAGGAGGGCCCGGGCGGCCTGCCGCCGGGCGAGATAGGGCTTGAGGTAGAACATCCAGATCACGCCGCAGGCGATCAGGGTCGTCCCCACGTAGACGAGGGGCAGCCCCGGCGACCGGGCGACCGAGAAGATCGACATCATCGGCT